>NZ_JBWKER010000023.1:8732-120291 GCF_056435345.1 Kitasatospora sp. NPDC043950 | reverse complement strand
ACCCTGGCTGAGATCACCGACCGCCTGCTACCCGAACGCCGCAGGCGGACCTGCCCCCGCGTCATCAAACGCAAGATGTCCAACTGGCCCCTCAAACGCTCCCAACACCGCAACTGGCCGCAACCAGAACCGGCGACAGTCACCATCACCCAGCCAGGAGCAACCTAAAGTCACCGGCATTGGACCTAGGTTCGCCCTAGCCGAACCGCGGCAGCTTGCGCCCCGCCGCCCGGTCCCACACCTGGGGCAGCCTGGCCCGGGCCGTCTCGGCGGCGGTGAGCTGGCGGGCGTAGAGCGCCCCGAGGCCGAAGGGCTCGCCGCTGTCGGCGGCCTGCCCGGCGAGGGTGTCGGCGGCGATCACCGCGTCCTGGTGCTCGCCCAGCAGTTCCTGGACGGCCTTCATCCGGTCCGTGTACCGCTCGGCGGCCGCGCCGACCGCCGGGGCGGCGGTCTCGCCGGCGTAGCGGGCGCGTTTGGCGGCCTTGCGGGCCTCGTGCAGGGCGCGGTCGCGCTGCTCGGCGGGCCCGGCCCCGGCGTCGAGGGCCGCCCGGACGCGCTCGCCGGTGCGGTGCTGCTCGCGCTCGGCGATCCGGGCCAGCTCGGGGACGGCGTCACGGCCGGCCCGGCGGCGCAGCGGGGGGTCGGCGAGGAGGGTGGCGAGGGCGTCGGCGAGGGCGCGGCGGCGCGGGCTGTCGAGGGCCGCGAGCACCTCGGGCCAGGCCTGCCGGTACTCGGCCCGCCCCCACCGCTCCAGCTCCGCCGCGACCCGCTCCGGCCGGCAGACGGCGGGCAGTGCCCGGGCCTGGGCGGCCAGCCGCTCGGCGAGCACCTCGCCGTCCCGGGCGCGGCCGAGGGCGTCCGCGAGCCAGCGCAGTTCGGCGACCAGGTGGTCGGTGGCCCCGGGGGCGAACAGCCGCCGGAAGGTCCGCAGGGCGCTGCGCAGCCGCCGGCAGGCGACCCGCATCCGGTGCACCGCGTCCGGTTCGTCCGCCCGGACGGCGTCGTCGAGGCCGGCCAGCACCGCCGCCTGGGCGCCGAGGCGGTCCAGCAGCACCTGCCCCACCGTGGTGGCGGGTCGCGCCATGAGCGCTCACCCCCTCATCGGGGTCACCGGGAACGCATTCCAGGCTACGGGCCCCGGGGCCCGACGACGACCAGGACCGCGACGGGGACGAGCAGCCCCGGGGACGAGCAGGCCCGGGACGACCGCGCGGCGCACAGGACGCCGACCCGCACGAACAGCGAAGCGATCCCGGCTGAGCGCGCGTCAGGCGGGTGAACGAACGGCCTCCGGCGGACAACGCTTCCACTCCCCGGGTACGCGCCCTCGTGCCGGATGTAAGCGTCGTGGCATACTCCGGGACGTGACGACCTCCACCCATGCGATCAGGGCCCTGCGGGCCGCGGTGTTCACCGCGCTCGCCGTGCCGCTGTCCGCGCTGGGCCAGGTGGTCATCACGGGTCGCCCGCTGCCGCTCTCGCTGGTGGCGGCCGCGACCGCCGTCGTCTTCCTGGTCGCGGCCGCGCTGGCCGGCGGGGAGCGGCGGCTGCTGCACATCTCCGGTGTGCTGGTGCCGGTCGAGCTGCTGCTCAACACGACGTTCAACCTGGGGCAGGCCGGCTGTGGGCCGATCCTGTCCGAGCACGTGCCCGCGCGCGGCGTGAACCTCCTGGTGTGTGGCGGCGGTTCGGTGGACGGGTCGCTGCTGGCCGGTCCGCTGGGCCACGTGGGGCCGCTGGCCCCGGCGGCGACCCAGGTGCTGCTCCTGCTGGTGCACCTGGTGATCGCACTGGCCGCCGCTGCCTGGCTGCGGCTGGGCGACGCGGCCCTGTCGGGCCTGGCCCGGTCGCTGCGCGCGCTGCGCCAGTCGCTGGCCCGCCCGTTGCGCGCCCTGGTCCTGCTGCTGCTCCCGGCTCCGGTTCGGCCGGTGCTGCGGGTGCCGCTGCCGGTGTCGGACCGCGTGCGGCCGCGCCGCGAGGACGTGGTGCTGAGCCCGGCTCCCCGGCGTGGTCCGCCGGTTCTCGCGCCTGCCTGCTGACCCGCCCGAGGCCTTTTGGGGCCGCCGCGCACGTTCGTCCGCAGGCAGCGCGCACAACTCCCGCGTTCACTCGATCCCGCCGCACCCGGTGCGGTTTCCCGCGCGCATCCGCGCGCCGCGTACAGGAGTTGACCTTCCATGGCTCAGACCCCCAGCAAGCAGCAGGCCAAGCGCATCAGTGCCCGTGAGCGGATCCAGGAGGCGCAGCGCATCGAGCAGGCGGCCTCGAAGCGCCGTCAGCGGATCGTCGTGGTGGTGTCCGCCGTCGCGGTGCTCGCCCTCGCGGGCGGAGCGGCGGTCGCGATCAACTCGGCGTCCGGCAAGAAGGACTCGAAGGCGGCCGCCGATGCGTCCGCGCCGACCGAGCTGGTCGTCCCGGCGAACGCCTCCGGCCCGGACGGCACGGTGATCACCTACGGCAAGGCCGACGCCCCGCACACCATGGAGGTGTACGAGGACTTCCGCTGCCCGGTCTGCAAGCACTTCGAGGCGGCGAACGGCGAGGCGGTCAAGAAGCTGACCGAGGACGGCTCGGTCAAGGTGGAGTTCCACCTGGCGGCGTTCCTGGACAACGCCCTCGGCGGCAAGGGCTCGCGCACCGCGCTGGCCGCCGCGGGGGCCGCGCTGAACGAGGGCGTGGACAAGTTCAAGCAGTTCCACGACGTGCTGTACGCCAACCAGCCCGACGAGCGGAAGGACGACTTCGGCAACGTCAACCACATCCTCGACCTGGCCGGCCAGGTGCCCGGGCTGAAGACGGACGCCTTCGTGAAGGCCGTCACCGACAAGACGTACGCGCCGTGGGCGGCGAAGGTCGCGGACGCGTTCAACGGCAGCGGGGTGACGGGCACCCCGACGGTCAAGGTGGACGGCAAGCCGATCACGCTGTTCAGCGGCCAGTCCACGGTGACGCCGGAGCAGTTCACCGCCCAGGTGAAGCAGGCCGCCGGCCTGAAGTAAGCACGGCACCACCGGCCCGGCCGAACCCCGGCCGGGCCGGCTCCTCCCAGCCACCGGAGTGTGCTGCCATGTCCGCCGCTACCTCTGTGCACCCCTCCCCTCCCGCCCCCGGCGCCCCCGGCCGTGCGCCGGTCGGCGCGGGCCGGGCGTTCTCCCTGCTGCTGCTCCTCGGCGGGCTGATCGGGCTGGCCACCTCGGCCGTCCTGACCTTCGACAAGCTCCGCATCCTGGAGAACCCGTCCTATGTCCCCAGTTGCAACCTCAATCCGGTGATCAGCTGCGGTTCGGTGATGCGCACCGAGCAGGCGGAGGTCTTCGGGTTCCCGAACCCGCTGCTCGGGCTGGCCGCCTTCGGCGCGCTGGCGGCGGTCGGGGCGGGGCTGCTGGCCGGTGCCGCGTACCGGCGCTGGTTCTGGCTGGGCCTGCACGCGGGCACCCTGCTGGGGGTGGTGTTCGTGCACTGGCTGATCGACGAGGCGCTGTACCGGATCGGCGCGCTGTGCCCGTACTGCATGGTGGTGTGGGCGACGGTGGTAGTGCTGTTCTGGTACACGACGCTGCACAACCTCCGGACGGGGGTGATCCCGGTGGGCCCGCGGCTGCGGCCGGTCGTGCGGGAGGCGGCGCGCTACCACTGGGCGGTGCCGGTGCTGTGGGCGGCGGTGATCGCGCTGCTGATCCTCAACCGGTTCTGGTACTACTGGAGCACGCTGGTCTGACGGGTCTGACGGGTCTGACGGACTGGCATATTTGACGGATCGTCAGCCGACGTATCCCGTGGAGTGCAGCAGCGCGGTGGCGCCGGTGCGCCGGGCCGCCAGGGCCCGGGCGAGTCGGCGCGCCGCGCAGGGGTGCAGCAGTGCGGCCGCCCGGGCGGGGGTGAAGTACCCGTACTCGGCGATCTCCTCGGCCTGCACCCGGATGGTCGCGCCGGCCGGGACCGTTCCGCCGTCGAACATGAACTGCACGGCGGGGTGGGCGTGTTCGCCCTGGCCGGGGATCGGATCGCGCCACTCGACGACGAGCAGCCGCAGCTCGCCGGCCACCAGCCCGGTCTCCTCGCGCAGTTCGCGGGCGGCGCATTCGGCGGGGCCCTCGCCCGGGTCCATCCCGCCGCCGGGGAACTGCCACTGGGCGCGGTAACTGGCCTTCAGCAGCAGGACGTCGCCGCCTTCGCCGGTGAGCAGCACGCTGCAGCCGACGTAGGCGCGCAGCAGTCCGGCCAGCCAGTCCTGTTCCGAGAGCCAGGTGTCCGTCATCGCGCCTCCTCCGCCGGTGCCCCGTCCCGGTGGCCACTCTGCCGCAACCCCCGTGCCGGATCCGGCGGTTCGTGCCCTAATCCACCCGATCGGGTACTCGACGCAGGAACGGACCCAGGGGCTCTCTTTCGGATCACGCCGCGCGCCCGGCGCGATCCGGAAGAGAGCCCCTAACCGAAGACCGCCCGCCGGTAGGCGTTGCGCAGGTCGGTGAGCGGCTGGATGCCGCGGTCGTAGTGGACCTTGTTGGTGAGCAGCAGCGCCCAGCGGCCGAGCCGCCGGGAGATCCAGATGCCGGTGCCGGTGAAGCCGTAGTGGACGAAGGCGCCCTCGGCGGGGTCGGTGCCGGGGGCGCACAGCCAGGACAGGCCGCGGGCGGGGGCGAGGCCGCCGGTCTGTTCGCGCAGCGACTCGGCGATCCAGGCCTCGCCCCAAGGCAGTTGGGGCGGCGGGGCGAGCAGCGCGGTGAGGAAGCGGGCGAGGTCGCGGGCGGTGGAGAAGGCCCCGGCGTTGCCGGAGACGCCGCCGAGCAGCCGGGCCGAGGGGTCGTGGACGACGCCGCACAGGTGGCTCCCGGCCCGCGGGTCGTACTCGGTGGGCGCGGTGCGGGCGGTGTCGGCGGGGCCGAGCGGCCCGTACCGGGTGTCGGCCATGGCGAGCGGCCGCCAGATCCAGCGGGTGGCGAGCTCGTCCAGCGGCGCGCCGCCGAGGTCCTCGACGAGGTAGCCGAGCAGGACGGCGGCGCGGTCGGTGTACTCGACGGCCGCACCGGGGGCGCGGTGCAGCGGGGCGGCGATCACCCCGGCCCGGATCGCCGCGAGGTCGCGCCCGTAGAGCTGCTCGAATCCGGTGCGAGGGAGCATTCCGGCGGTGTGCGCGAGGAGTTGACGGACCGTCACCGCACCGGCGGGGTGCCCGGAGGCGGGCGGCCACCAGTGGCCGAGCGGTTCGTCGAGCGGGAGTCGCCCGGCCTGCCGGAGCACTCCGGCGCAGGGCCAGAGGGCGATGATCTTGGTGAGGCTGGCGAGGTCGTACCGGGTGTCCGGCCCGGGGGCGAGCCGGGCGTACGGGCCCTGCCCGAGCATGCCGTGCGCGCCGCCGCCGAGCGTCCCCCCGGCCTCGCCGACGGCCCAGACGGCGCCGGCCCCGACGGTGCGCACGCCGCCCCGGACCAGCCGGTCCAGCTCCCCACCGGGCGCGGCCAGGGCGGGGAGCCGGTCGGCTCCTGGCGGTTGCTGGCTCATCGTCCCCCCTCAGAGGTGTCGTGAGCCTACCCGGCGGGCGGGCCGGTCAGGCCGCCGCGGGAAGTTCCTTGCCGAGGCAGATGCTCTGCGGGTGGTCGCGGTAGATGCCGAACTTCCGGATCGCCGCGTACCCCTCGGACCCGTACAGCGCCACGGCCTCGGGCTGCTCGGTGCCGGTCTCCAGGATGACGCGGGTGCGTCCGGCCTCGGCGGCGGTCTGCTCCAGGCGGCGCAGCACCGCCCGGGCCAGGCCACGGCCGCGGGCGGCGGGGACCACGAACATCCGCTTCAGCTCGACGTCGCCGTCACGCAGCCCGTCCGGCCCGGCCTGCTTGGCCCGCCAGCCCCCGCAGGCGACCGGTCGGCCGTCGAGGTAGGCGACCAGGAACAGACCGGCCGGCGAGTCGAAGTCATCGAGGTGCAGCACGGTCTCGTCGGGGTCGCCGTAGCGGCGGACGTACTCCTGCTGCACCTCCGCCGACAGGGCCTGGGCGTCGGGGTGGGCGTAGCCGGTGACGCGGAACTCGACGGTTCCGGCCTCCATGGTGGTGCTCTTCATGAGGGAAGAGCCTACGACCTGGATCAGCGGGCCTCGAAACGGGCGACCAGCTCGTTCTTGCCGAACATCCGTGCGGTGTCGACGGCGTTCGGGGTGCCGGCGGCGGGGTCGGCGCCGCCGTCCAGCAGGACGGTCAGCACGTCCTCGGCGCCCTTGAAGACGGCGCCGGCGAGCGGGGTCTGACCGCGGTCGTTGGCGCGGTTCGGGTCGGCGCCTCGCGCCAGCAGGGCTTCGACGGTGGCGGCGTGGCCGTGGTAGGCGGCGAGCATGAGCAGGGTGTCGCCGCGGTCGTTGGTGAGGTCGGCGGGCGCGCCGGCGTCCACGTAGGCGGCCAGGGTGTCGGTCTCGCCGGCCCGGGCGGCGTCGAAGAGCTTTCCGGCCAGGGCGATCACCTCGGCGTCGGGGGCGCCGGGGGCGTCGGCGGGCTGCTGGCTGGCGGCGTCGGTCATGGCGGGCGGCCTTTCCGGTCTGCGGGCTCTGCGGGCTCTGCGGGTCCTACGGGTTCTGCGGGTTCTACGGGTTCCGCAGGCGGCAGAGCCACGGTGGAGGAGTGTCGCTGGCGGAGTGCGGCTGGAGGAGCCGCGCGTACCGCACCGTAGCGGCCGGGTGCCGGGCCGGGCCAGCGCGCGTCCGGATGGCGGATGGCAGCCCTCGAACGGCGGCCATCCGGGCGAACTTCCCCGACCCCCCGGAAACCTCCCGCCCACCCGGCGGGAATGCCTCGCCGCACTGGAACTGCGCGGGACACGGCCCCACCCCGGCCGGTCCGCCCGCCTTCGCCCGAACTCCAGGGCGACGTTGAACGGGAAACCACCCATTTGCACCGTTCCATCATCTATTACTTTTTGTCACGATAAGCGCACTTTCCGTAGCACCGTCCCCGTCCCCCCTCCCCGAGGAGCAGAACGTGATCCTCTCGATTTCCGGCATCGTCCTGTTCGGCACCATCGCCTTTCTGTTCTTCCGCAGGGACGGGCTGAAGGTCTCCCACGCCGTCGTCTGCGCCCTCTTCGGCTTCTACGTCGCCGGTTCCTCGATCGCCCCGAGCATCACCGCCGGCGGCGCCAGCCTGGCGAGCCTGCTCGGCGGCCTCAAGTTCTAGCGGTCCACGTTCCAGGCGCTGCCACTCCCCCGCACGGGCCCGGGTGCGGATCCCACCGCCCCGGGTCCCGTCGTACCGGCTCCGCCCCCGCCACCCGACCCGTCCCACTCGCCCGGGGAGTCAAGGAATGCCGCTCCAACGCCATCTCAGCAAGGGCCGCGAGATCGCCCGAACCGCCGGGGACCACGCCTCCGACATGTTCGCCCCGCTCTCCGTGATCGGCCGCGGACTGCGCCACCACGCGGGCTGGGCCAAGGACCGCTGGAACGCCACCCCGAAGGAGCGCCGCGGCCCGACGCTGTTCCTCTCCGCCGCGATGCTGGTCGGCGTCTACCTGCTGCCGCACGGCCTGCTGTTCGCCCTGATCGCCCTGATGGCCAGCTCCGCCTGGGCCGGCCGGGCCCCCAAGCCCGCACCCGCCCCGCCCGCCCCGGACGTCGCCGACATCAAGCTCGGCGCGCTCTACGCGGCGCTCACGCCGTACCTGTGCGGCCCCGAGGACGCCAACCCGCTGTACCACTACGAGGGCCACTACAAGAACGCCTTCGGCTCCTGGGAGTTCGACGACGAGGGCCGGCTCTCCCGGCTGGAACTCGGCTACCCGGCGTACTTCACCGACACCGAGCCGATCGCGCGGGCCCGGATCGAGCAGGTCGTCCAGGGCAAGGCCGGCCGGGCCCGGGAGTACCGCTTCGACTGGGACGAGGAGTCCAACCGGCTGCGGATCGCCGCGCTCACCCCGCTGCCCGCCGACATCGTCGCCCAGCGCTTCGTGGCCGCCCCCGGCGAGATCGTGCTCGGCTTCACCGACGAGGACGGCACCGCCCGGACCATCCCGGTCACCCAGGGCGGCGCGATCGCCCAGCAGCCGCCGGTCGTCTGGCGCACCGGCCCCCGCTCGGCCGAGCCGCACCTGCTGGCGCTCGGCGTCACCGGCTACGGCACCTCCAGCCTGATCCGCTCGATCGCGCTCCAGGCGCTCCCGTACGGGGACCTGGTGGTGGTCGACGGCGCGGGCACCGGGGAGCACGCCTGCCTGGTCAACCGGCCCGGCGTGCACACCGTGGAGACCAGCCTGCACGGCGCGCTGGCCGCGCTGGAGTGGGCCGCGCAGGAGACCGAGCGCCGGCTCGCCGCGCTGAACGCCGCCCGGCACGCCGGCACCGCGCCCCCCGAGGACGCCACCCGCCCGCTCTGGCTGCTCCTGGACCACCCGACCGAGCTGAGCGAGCTCGCCCACGCCGAGGGCCGCCCGGACCCGCAGGACCTGCTGGAGCTGCCACTGCGGCACGGCCGCGCCGCCCGCGTCACCGTGGTGATCGCCGACGACGTCGAGGCCAGGGGCCGGATCACCTCGACCGTGCGCTCCACCACCCGGGCCCGGGTCGTACTCGGCCCCGCCGGCCCCGAGGAGGGCCACGCCGTGCTCGGCGCGCCGCTGGACATCGTGCCCGCCGCGCACGCCCCCGCCGGCCGCGGCTACGCCCGGATCGGCAACGGCACCCCCGTCCGGCTCCAGGTGCCCGCCACCGTCGACCCGCTGGACGAGGAGGCCCCGGCCCAGCTGCGGGACGCGGTGATCGCCCTGCTGCCGCACCGCGACACCCGCACCGAGGCCGCCGCCGACCTGCCGCCCCGGCCGGAGCGCCCGCCGGTGGTCCTGCCCGCCGATCCGGCCCCCCGGGCCCACCCGGTCGACCTCGCCAAGGGCGAGCCGATGATCCGTTCCCGCCCGATCTCCTGACCACGTCGGGCGGGGGCGGCGGCGGTCGTCGAATCCCGCCCCGGTAGGCTCGTCCCGGAAAGGCCGACCGATCACCAGATGTGAAATAGGTGACACCTAGGGTGATATCCACGGCCAGATGTGACAAATCGGGCGCCGATGGGTACAAACAGGGGCGGCACGACAGACGACGCATGTCCCCGGACGGGAATCTTCGTCGGAAGCCGAGCGTTGACCGAACGACGAAGAACAGCGACCACTAGTCCTGTGGGCCATAAGCCCGGGAGGCACGATTCATGAGCGAGCGAGCTCTCCGCGGCACGCGACTCGGGGCCACTAGCTACGAGACCGACCGCGGTATCGATCTGGCTCCCCGCCAGACCGTCGAGTATGCATGTCAGAACGGACACCGATTCGAGGTTCCTTTCTCGGTCGAGGCGGAGATCCCCCAGGCCTGGGAATGCCGCTTCTGTGGCCAGGAGGCGGTACTTCTCGACGGCGACGAGCCGGAAGAGAAGAAGGTCAAGCCGACGCGTACCCATTGGGACATGCTGATGGAGCGCCGGACCCGTGAGGAACTGGAGGAGGTACTGGCCGAGCGACTGGCCGTGCTCCGCTCCGGCGGAATGAACCTCGCGGTACACCCGCGGGACACCCGCAAGAGCGCCTGACCTCGCTCCCGCCACGGCGGGAGGACGCGAAAAGGGACCCTGGTCACCAGGGTCCCTTTCGCGTTCCCGCCTCGCGTTCCCGCGCGCTCCCGGGAAGGCGAGGCGAGGCCGGCTCTCGCGTTCCCGGGAGGGGCGGTCAGCCCGAGATCGGCGGGCGGTAGGTGGTGTCCGGGCCCTGTTGACCGCGCGGGCCATCACCGGGCTCCACCACCTCGCCCTGGATCACCTTGCCGTCCGGGCGGTGGATGCGCAGCTGTTCCTGCAGCCGCATCGCGTCCGCGAACGGATCAGCCCCGGCGACGGTGCTGCGCAGCGCCTTGTCGGCCACCCGGCGGCCACCGGCCCGCCAGAGCGCCCGGGTGGGCGGGAACAGCAGGGTGAGCGCCACCAGGTCCGACAGGAAGCCCGGGACGATCAGCAGCAGGCCCGCCAGCACCGTCAGGCTGGTGCCGGTCTCGGGCTGCTCGGACTTCGGGTCCTTGCTCTGCTCGATCGCCGCGGACAGCGCCTTCAGCCCGGCCCGCTTGATCAGCGAACCGCCGATCAGCGCGCCCGCGACGAGCAGCAGCACGACGACGAATCCACCCAGCCACGAGCCCACTTGGACCAGCAGCCAGATCTCCAGCACCAGCCAGGCGGTGATCAGCAGCGGCAGCACCCGGCGGAGCTTGCCGCGCGGGGCCGGACGGGCGGGGGTAGCTTGCTGGGTCACGGTACGAATCCACTCCAAGCAGTGCTCTGCGCGCCGCACGGGAGGTCCGGGCCGGCTACGGCACCACCTGGTCCAACGATTCCCCCGCGGCCGGTGTTCCGGCGCCGGTCTTCCGTCGGCGGCCGACCAGCACGCCCGCGCCGCAGGCCAGCAGGCCCGCGAGGGCCAGCGTCCACTCCGGCGCGGCGCCGACCCGGTCGGCGACCGTGGTGCCGTCGCGCAGCGGGACGACCGCCGACAGCTCGGCCGCGGTCAGCTCCTCGGTGCGCTGCTGGACCGTGCCGTCCGGGGCGATCACCGCGCTGATGCCGCTGGTGGCGGCGATCAGCACGGCCCGGCCGTGCTCGACCGCGCGCAGCCGGCTCATCGCGAGCTGCTGCTCGGGCTGGCCGGTCTTGGCATAGGTCGCGTTGTTGGTCTGGACCACCAGGACGCGGGCGCCGCTGTCCACGGTGTCGCGGACGATCTCGTCGTAGGCGACCTCGAAGCAGATCACGTCGCCGATCCGGGCCGGGCCGAGCTGCATGACGCCGTTGTGGTCGCCGGGGTAGAAGTCCCGGGCGACCCGCTGGAGCCGGGTGATCACCTTCATCAGCTGGGCGCGGAACGGCACGTACTCCCCGAACGGGACGGGGTGCTGCTTGGTGTAGGAGGCGCCGGGGCCGGTCTTCGGGTCCCAGACGATGCCCTCGTTCTGGACGTGCTGCGCGTCCGGGCCGTCCACCAGGGTGCCGACCAGGGTGGGCACGCCGACCGTCTTCACGGCCTGGTCGATGCGCTGGTAGGCGAGCGGGTCGCTGAACGGGTCCAGGTCGGAGGAGTTCTCCGGCCAGATCACGATGTCGGGGCGCTCGACCTTACCGGCGGCGATGTCCGCGGCCAGCCGCTCGGTCGCCACCGCGTGGTTGTTGAGGACCATCATCGGGCGGCCCAGGAAGTCCATGCCCGGGTTGGGCACGTTGCCCTGGACGATGGCGACCTTCACGGTGTCGGCCGGCGCGGTCGGCACCGGCACCAGGTACCCGGCCAGCAGCGCGGCCACCGCGCCCAGCCCCGCCAGCGCGGCGGCCCGGGGCGTCTTGCGCGGCCCGCGCAGGCGCAGCGCGGCGCCGGCGAGCAGGGCTCCCGAGAGGGCGACCGCGAAGGTCACCAGCGGTGCGCCGCCGAGCGCGGCCAGCGGCGTGAACGGGGTCGCGGTGTTGGCGAAGGCCAGCCGCCCCCACGGGAAGCCGCCGAACGGCAGCCGGTCGCGCGCCCACTCCTGGGTGATCCACAGGCAGGCCGCCCAGAGCGGCCAGGCCGGCAGCCGGGAGGTGAGGGCCAGACCACTGCCGAGGACGGCCAGGAACAGTGCCTCCACGACCGACAGGCCGACCGTCGCGTCCCAGCCGACCACCCGCAGCCAGCTGAGCAGCAGCAGGAAGAACGGCAGGCCGAAGGCGAAGCCCGTCCAGGCCGCCTGGCGGACGGTGCGGCCCCGGGTGAGCAGGGACAGCGCGGCGACGCCGAGCAGCGACAGCGGCCACAGGTCGAAGGGCGGGAAGGCGAGTGCGAGCAGCAGACCCGCCAGGGCCGCGAGGCCGGTGCGGGGAAGGCCCGCCCGGACCTTGGCGACGGCGCGGGCGGCCCGGCCGGGCCTGGGCGCCGACTCCGCCGGCTCGGGTGCGGCCCCCGGCCGCTCCTGGGTGACGGGCATGGCCACCGGCGCACCATCTTCCTGGATCTTGCTGTTCGGACGCTGTCCGAAGAAGGTACCCCGGAAGGTCAGGGAAGCGTGAGGTCAGGGTGGTAGCAGGGTCAGCGCCTCACGGCCCGGCGGGCCTTGCCGCACACGCCCCCGACCGGGCGGCGGGGTCGGCGGCGCGGTGCTGCCCGCCCAGGGGCTCCGGGCGGAAGTCCGGGCGGGCAGCTCGCGGGGGACGGTGAAGCCGGCGGGGACCAGCGGGGCGGTCGTCCCGGGGGTCGACCCACGGCCGCCGGGCCGCCGCTTCCGCCGGGTTCACGCGGGTCTGCTCGGCTCTACTCGGCGGCCCGGTGGACGGTGCGGCCGCGGACGACGGTGCGCAGGCAGGCCGGCAGCGGGTGGCCGGGGGTGAGGTCGGGCAGGCCCGGGGTGCCGGAGCGCGGGTCGGTGGACCAGCCCGCCACCCGGGAGTCCGGGGCCTGGACGACCAGTTCGTCGGCGGCCCAGATCGCGTAGCTGGCGACGGCGCCGGGCACGAGCACGCCGTCCTGGTCGCGGCCGATCGCGCGCCAGCCGCCGCGGGTGTGCGCGGTGAAGGCCGCGCGGACGGAGATCCGGTGGTCCAGGGTCTGGTGGAAGGCGGCCGCGCGGACGGTGCCCCAGGGGTCGAGCGGGGTGACCGGGGCGTCCGAGCCGAAGGCCAGCGGCACACCGGCCCGCAGCAGGGCGGCGAAGGGGTTGAGCGCGGCGGCCCGCTCGGCGCCGAGGCGCTGGACGTACATGCCGTCCGGGCCGCCCCAGGCGGCGTCGAAGGCGGGCTGGACGGAGGCGGTGAGGCCGAGCTCGGCGAAGACGGCGACGGACTCGTCGTCCAGCGCCTCGGCGTGCTCGACGCGGTGGCGCAGCGCCTTGACCCGCCCGGCGCCGACCCGCTCCCCGGCCGCCCGGACGCCGTCCAGGACGGCGGCCACGGCCGCGTCGCCGATGGCGTGGAAGCCGGCCTGGAGCCCGGCCTCGGTGCAGGCGGCGACGTGGTCGGCGACCTGCTCGGCGGTCAGGTAGGCGGTGCCGGTGTGCTCGGCGTCGGCGTAGGGGGTGTGCAGGCAGGCGGTGTGCGAGCCCAGCGCGCCATCCGCGAAGAGGTCGCCGCCGGCGCCCACCGCGCCGAGTCGGCGGGCCGTCTCGACGCCGCCCAACTCACCCCAGTAGCCGAAGACCTCGGGGCCTTCACCCTCGGCCGCGAGGGCCAGCAGGGCGGCCAGGTCGGCCTCGGAGGAGATCTCCGGGCCGGCGCACTCGTGCAGCGCGCCGATGCCGAGTTCGGCGGCGCGGGCGAGGGTGGCGCGCTGGGCGCGGCCGCGCTGCTCGGGGGTGAGGTGGGCGAGCGCGGTCCGCCGGACGGCGTGGTGGGCGTCCTTGGTGAGCGGGCCGTCCGCGGTGTGGCCGGGGCTCTCGGCCAGGCCGGGGGCGAGGGTGCGCAGCGCGGTGGTGGCGAGCGCGGAGTGCACGTCGGTGCGGGAGAGGTAGAGCGCGGCGCCGCGGGCGGCGGCGTCGAGTTCGGCGAGCGTGGGCGGGCGGCCCTCGGGCCAGCCGGTCTCGTCCCAGCCGTGGCCGATGAGCACCCCGCCGGGCTCGGGCCGGGCGTCGACGAAGGCGGTGACGGCGGCGAGGGCGTCGGCCAGCGAGGGGCTGCCGGTGAGGTCGAGGCCGGTGAGCGCCAGGCCGGTGGCGGTGGCGTGCACGTGGGCGTCGACGAAGGCGGGGGTGACCAGGGCGCCGTCCAGCTCGACGATCTCGTCGGCGGTGGCGGCGTACGCCTCGGCGGCGCCGTCGCTGCCGACCCAGGCGATGTGCTCGCCCTCGACGAGCATCGCAGTGGCGAAGGGGTCGGCGGGGCTGTAGACGGCGCCGCCGCGCAGCAGGACGGTCCGGGAAGTGCGTTCGGTCATGCCGCTAAGTCTGCACCTGCGGGGTTCGTCCTCAGAGCCTCGGGGGTCGCGCCTCGTAGGGGGTGGAGAGGACGACGGTGGTGCGGGTGGAGACGCCGGCGGCGCTGCGGATGCGGGCGAGCAGGTCCTCCAGGTCGCCGGGGGCGCCGACGCGCACCTTGAGGATGTAGTTCTCGTCGCCGGCGACGCTGTGGCAGGCCTCGATCTCGGGCAGGCCGGCCAGCCGTTCGGGGGTGTCGTCCGGGGCGCTGGGGTCGAAGGGCTTGACCGAGATGAACGCGGTGAGTGCCAGGTCGACGGCGTCGGGGTCGATGATCGCGGTGTAGCCGCGGATCACCCCGCGCTGTTCGAGGCGGCGCACCCGCTGGTGCACCGCCGAGGTGGACAGGCCGGTGGCCTTGCCCAGGTCCGTGTAGCTCATCCGGCCGTCCTCTAGGAGCAGCTGGACGATGCGTTGGTCGAGATCCTCCACAGTGCGCAAACCTACCCGGTCGGGGGCACGGGGGGCGCACGCGGTGTCACATCGGGTGCCCGCAGGTGTCACGCGGGCAAATGCCAGGCGAATGTGGCAGTGGATGTGGCCAAGGACACACCCGGTGCATCACGGTGCACCGGACCGCAGGGTTATGAGCCCGAATCGAAGGGAAGTGCTGGTTGTGGCCCCGGGCGACCACGCCGGGCCCGATCCGAGGGGGATCCTCATGCCGACTGACCAGCGTGCCCTGGGCGCCGACGAGACCGACGATACGACCGGCCGCGACGACCTCGCGGTCGATCACGGCCACGTCCCGGGCATCGACCCGGGTGAGGCCGAGACCTGGGACATCTTCCGGGTGCACTGCCCCGAGTGCCGCCGCCCGATCGCCCTGGTGGCCGACGAGGAGCGGCTGCCGCAGCACGCGCTGCTGCCGACCGCCTGGAACCCCTTCACCCCCGCGCTGTGCCCGGGTTCGGGCACGCCGACCGACGACCTCGCCGAGGTGGAGACCCCGGAGGACGCCCAACCCGCCGGACTCGACGCGCTGTTCAGGCTCCCCACCGAACTCGACTGGCGCACCCAGCCGTTCTCGCACGCGGTGGCGCACCGGCCGACGCGGACCGCCGTCGTCGCCCCGGCCGTCCCGGTCATCTCGGCCATCCCCGAGCAGCGCCGCCGCCTCGTCCGGCGCTGATCCGCCGGCCCGCGCGGGCGGGTTGCTGATCCGCCCGCCCGCGCAGGCGGGTTGACGCAGGATCGAAGACGCCTCCGGCCGTCACTCCGCACCCTGGAGTGACGGCCGGAGGCCGTTTGTGGGGGGCTCAGCCCTTGGTGAGGTGACGGCCGATCACCAGGCGCTGGATCTGGTTGGTGCCCTCGACGATCTGCAGCACCTTCGCCTCGCGCATGTAGCGCTCGGCCGGGAAGTCCTGCGTGTAGCCGTAGCCGCCGAGCACCTGGACCGCGTCGGTGGTCACCCGCATCACGGCGTCGGTGCAGAACAGCTTGGCCATCGCCGCCTCCTTGGAGAACGGCAGGCCCGCGTCCCGCAGCCGGGCGGCGGACAGGTAGAGCGCCCGCCCGGCCTCGATCTGGGTGGCCATGTCGGCGAGCATGAAGGACAGGCCCTGGAACTCGGCGATCGGGCGGCCGAACTGACGGCGGGTGCGCGCGTAGTCGACCGCGAGGTCGAGCGCGGCCTGGGCGACGCCGACCGCGCAGGCGGCGATGCCGAGGCGGCCGGAGTCCAGTGCGGCGAGCGCGATCTGGAAGCCCTGGCCCTCCTCGCCGATCAGCCGGTCGCGGGAGACCCGGGCGCCGTCGAAGTGCAGTTGCGCGGTCGGCGAGGAGCGCATGCCCATCTTGTGCTCCGGCGGGGCGGCCGACAGGCCCTGTGCGTCGCCCGGGACGAGCAGGCAGCTGATGCCCTTGGAGCCCTCGCCGCCGGTGCGCACCAGGGCGCTGTAGAAGTCCGCCCGGCCGCCGTGGGTGATCCACGCCTTGGTGCCGTTCACCACGTACGCGTCGCCGTCGAGGTCGGCGCGGGTGCGCAGCGCGGCCGCGTCCGAACCGGACTGCGGTTCGGAGAGGCAGTAGGCGCCGAGCTGCTCGCCGGAGAGCATTCCGGGCAGCCACCGGCCGCGCTGCTCCTCGGTGCCGAAGCCGGCCAGCGCGTGGCAGGAGAGGGTGTGCACGCTCACCCCGAGGCCGACGGCCAGCCAGCCGGACGCCAGCTCCTCCAGCACCTGCAGGTACACCTCGTAGGGCTGCCCGCCGCCGCCGTACTTCTCGTCGTAGGGGAGGGAGAGCAGGCCGGCCTCGCCGAGGGTGCGGAAGACCTCCCGCGGGAAGCGGCCGGCGGCCTCGTCCTCGGCCGCGCGGGGCTGCAGCTCGCGCTGGACCAGGTCCCGGGTGAGGCTCAGCAGCTCGTGGGCCTCCTCGCTGGGCAGCTGGCGCTCCACGGCTTTCACTGGGGACGGGGTCATGGCGGCGGTCGCCTCCTCGATCGGGCACCGGAGCGTGGTGTGGCTGGTCCGGCGCGGGTGTGGCAGGTCGGCCCGACCGGCACCGGATTACGGTGAACGGCCGTTCACAGGCATGGCGATGCGAGTATGCCGGAAACCCGCGCCGCCGTCACGATCACCCAGGAGTAACTGGACGGACTGGTGGGCTACGGCACCGTAGGGTTGCCGTTGTGGCTGCTTCCCGACCCCTCTTCCCCGCCCTTCCACCCGTTCCCGGCGACGCGGTGGCCTCGCTCGCGGCGGAGCTGCGCGCACTGCCGCCCTCCTGCGGGCCGGTGCGGCTGGTCGCGGTGGACGGGCACGCGGGCTCGGGCAAGACGACCTTCGCCGGGCGGCTGGCGGCGGCGCTCGGCGGGGCGCCGGTGGTCCACCTCGACGACCTGGCCACCCACGCCGAGCCCTTCGGCTGGACCGGGCGGCTGCGCGAACAGGTGCTGGAGCCGCTGGCGGCCGGCCGGGACGGCGCGTACCGGGTGTACGACTGGACGCTGCGCCGCTTCGCGGGCACGGCCGCGGTGCCGGTCGCCCCGGTGGTGCTGGTGGAGGGCGTCGGCGCCGGACGGCGGGCGGTGCGGCCGTGGCTGGCCCGGGTGATCTGGCTGGAGTTGGACGCCGCCTCGGCCCGGCGGCGCGGCGAGCAGCGGGACGGGCCGGATCTGGCCGAGTTCTGGGCCGGCTGGGCCCGGGCCGAATCGGCGCATTTCGCCGCGGATCCGAGCCGTCCGTTCGCCGGGACGCGGGTCGACGGGGTGACCGGACGAATCACGCCGGGCACCGTGGGTGAACCTTCAACAAGCCCTTGACCTGCGCTGTCGCCAGGATTTAGGTTCTCCTCAGCCGCCGGAACGGGATGTTCCGGCCGCCTCGGACCCGGCGTCCCCGGCTTGTTCCCCCGTGAGCCGGGGGCGCCGTCCGGTCCTTTCCGAATCGCGCTCCCCCACCCCCGGTCCAGGCCCCCACCCGCTCAACGACCGCTCACACGATCGCATTTGACTCCGTGGGCGCCCTTCCGGATCAGCGCCACGCCGGTACGATTCCTCGCAGGCGCAGATGCGCCCGGGGGCTTTCGACCACCGGCCCGGCTGCACGCAGGCGACCTGCCACCGAGCCCCGGGCCAAGCCGCGGGGGGCGTGAGTGACGACGGTGGACAGTTCGGACAGCAACGCGGGCGGCCCGGACCGGCTCGCCGAACGCGCGTGGCTGCGTGCCATGGACGCGTACACGGCGGGCGCGTACGCCCGTGCCGAGGAGGAGTTCCGCGCGGCCGTCCGGCTGGACCCGGGCATGGCCGACGCCTGGCTCGGCCTGCACGCGCTGCGCAGCGACACCTCGGCGGCGCTGCTGGCCATGTACCGCAACCAGAAGCGGTTCGGCGAGCAGCGGCGGCGCCACCGCCGCCCGCTCAGTTCCTGGTACTGGCTGGGCTGGTGGGTGCAGCCCGTCCTGGAGGACGCCCGCGACCTGGCTCTGGCGCACGCCTCGCACTGGCTGGACGGCCGCCACCTGGCCGAGCTGGACCGGGCGCTGGAACAGTGCCCGGCGCCCAGCGAGGACCCGTCCGCCCAGTTCCTGTACGCCTGCCGGTCCTATCTGCTCAAGGACTGGGAGCAGTTGATCCGGGACACCGACCGGCTGCTGGACGACCCACTGCTCGGCATCGAGGCCGGGCTGTTCGCCGGCATGGCACGGGTCCGGCTGGACATGTGCGCCCAGGCGCAGGCGC
This sequence comes from Kitasatospora sp. NPDC043950, assembly GCF_056435345.1. NCBI lineage: Bacteria > Bacillati > Actinomycetota > Actinomycetes > Kitasatosporales > Streptomycetaceae > Kitasatospora > Kitasatospora sp. NPDC043950. The sequence goes on along the minus strand of NZ_JBWKER010000023.1, from coordinate 102,163 downwards.
CGCTGGCCGCCTCGCTGGCCCGCTGCCGCTCCGAGCAGCCCCAGCGCAAGGAGCTGCGGTACTGGCTGGCCCGGGCGTACGAGGGGGCCGGGCGCAGTGCGGCCGCGCTGCCGCTCTACCGGGCGGTGCACCGGGCCGATCCGGTGTTCATGGACACCGCCGCGCGGCTGGCCGCGATCGCGGCGGAGGACGGGTTGGCGGACGACCTGCCGGACGCCTTGCTGGACGGCGGCCTACCGGCGGGCGGTCGGTCGGCCGGGTACGAGGACACCGCGCCGGACGAGACGGACGAGACGGACGAGGCGGACTTCCAGGACGGGGCCGGGTACGCCACGGCGGGGGGCTTCGGCGACGCGGCCCCCGGGTTCACCGAGGGCGCCGGGTTCACCGAGGGCGCCGGGTTCACCGAGGGCGCCGGGTACACCGGCGGGGTCGGATTCGTCGAGGGCGTCGGGTTTCTCACGGGGCCCGGCCCAGGCGACGCCTCCACGGCGGACCCCGCGCCGCAGGCGGCCGGCGAGCGGTCGGGTTCGCCGGGCGGCTCCGCCACCCCGCTGCCGGTGCCGGTCCGCGCCGAGGGCCAGCCCCGCACCGCTCCACTGCCCGCCACCCAACCAGTCGACGACGAGCGCGAGTTGGACGCGGCGCTGGCGGAGCTCTCGCTGATGGTGGGCCTGGAGCCGGTCAAGCGCCAGGTGCGGGCGCTGTCGGCGCAGCTGCGGATGTCCAGACTCCGGGCCGCGCAGGGCCTGCCGGTCCAGCCGCCCAAGCGCCACTTCGTCTTCTCCGGCCCCTCCGGCACCGGCAAGACCACCGTGGCCCGGATCCTCGGCCGGGTCTTCCACGCCCTCGGGCTGCTCTCCGGCGACCACCTGGTGGAGGCCCAACGGGCCGACCTGGTCGGCGAGTTCCTCGGCCAGACCGCGGTCAAGGCGAACGAGCTGATCGATTCGGCGCTGGACGGCGTGCTGTTCATCGACGAGGCGTACAGCCTCTCCAACTCCGGCTACACCAAGGGCGACGCCTACGGCGACGAGGCCCTACAGGTGCTGCTGAAACGCGCCGAGGACAACCGCGACCGCCTGGTGGTGATCCTGGCCGGCTACCCCGAGGGCATGAACCGGCTGCTCGCCACCAACCCCGGCCTCAACTCCCGCTTCACCACCCGGGTCGACTTCCCCAGCTACCGCCCGAACGAGCTGACCGCGATCGGCGCCGCGCTGGCCGGCCGGGACGGCGACGGCTGGGACGAGGACGCGGCCGAGGAACTGACCAGCATCTGCGCCCACGTGGTCCGCGAGGGCTGGATCGACGAACTCGGGAACGGCCGGTTCATCCGCACCCTGTACGAGAAGTCCTGCGCCTACCGGGACCTGCGGCTCTCACTGCTGCGCGAGCCGCCGGGCCGGGAGGACCTGGCGACCCTGCGCCTGCCCGACCTCGTCCAGGCCTACGGGGAGCTGATCGACGGCCGCGGCTGAGACCAGCTCCCCGGGATCGCGCCGGGATCAGCCCCGGAGCAGCTCGGCCTCGCGCTCGGGGTCGAGTCCGACCTTCGGCCGGTCGGCGCGCTGCGGGGCGACGCCGCCGATCGACCGCAGCCAGGCCCAGGTGTCCTCGACCGTCTCGCCCACCGGCCGGCAGCGCAGCCCGGCGGCGACCGCCCGGTCCACGGACGCGCCGTGCAGGAAGTCGTTCAGCTCTCCGGGCGCCAGCCAGATCGGCAGCTCCGTCCAGGGCTCGACGCCGGCCGCCAGGATGCGCTCGGGGTCGGTCCAGCGCAGGTCCGCGTCCGAGCCGGTGACCCGCACGCAGGCCTCCAGCAGCTCGCCCATCGTGGTGTGGCCCGCCGGGCTGACCACGTTGCACGCGCCGCCGAGCCGGGCCACCGATGCCTCCAGGAGCCAGCCCGCGAGGTCGCGGACGTCGATGTACTGCAGCGGCAGGTCGTACGGGCCGGGGGCGAGCACCGGGCCGCCCCGGGCGATCCGGTTCAGCCACCAGGGCAGCCGGCCGATGTTCTCGTGCGGGCCGAGGATCAGCCCGGCCCGGGCGAGCAGGGCGCGCCCGCCGAACTCCGCCTCCAGGGCCAGTTCGGCCCCGCGCTTGGCCTCGGCGTAGGGCACCTCGCCCTCCGCGTCCGGGGACGACTCGACCACCTTCGCCGACTCGTCCGCCCCGCGCGCCAGCGGGTAGTCGTACACCGACCGGCTGGAGACGTACGCGTAGTGGCCGACCCGGCCGGCCAGCAGCCGGGCGCTGTCGCGCACCGCCGTCGGGGCTCCGGACCAGGTGTCCACCACCGCGTCCCACTCCCCCGTGGCCAGCGCCGCGAGCCCGCCCTCGGCGGTGCGGTCGCCCAGCAGTGCGGTCACGCCCGCGGGCGCGGGCCGCGTACCCCGGTTGAGGGCCGTCACCTCCCATCCCCTGACCAGCGCATCCTCGGCGACGACCCGTCCGACGAAATTCGTTCCACCCAGCAGGAGAAGCCTCATGCCGACCACCCTGCGCCCAGGGTGGTCGGCATGGGAACGGCTGAACGCTGAGAGCAGAATCGCCCGCGGCGGACACGCCGTCAGCGAAAGGGGGAACCTCAGGCGGCGGAGCGGTGGTCCGGGTCGTGCATCTCGCCGACCAGCTCCTCCAGCACGTCCTCCAGCATGACCACACCGAGCGTGCGGCCGTCCTGGTCCAGCACGGCGGCCAGGTGGCAGGTCGCCCGGCGCATCGCGCCGAGCGCGTCGTCCAGCGGGAGGCTGCCGCGCAGCACCGTGATCGGACGCCACAGCCGGGCCGGGACGGGCGCGGACGGGTCCTCCACGTCGAGGATGTCCTTGAGGTGCAGGTAGCCCAGGTAGCCGTGGCCGGCCGGGTCGCCGTCGGTGACCGGGAAGCGCGAGAAGCCGGTGCGCAGGGCGAGTTCCTCGACCTCCGCGGCGGTCACCTTGGTGTCCACGGTGACGAGTTGCTCGGGCTTGAGCAGCACCTCGGTGACCGGGCGGTGGCCCAGCTCCAGGGCGTCCTCCAGACGCTCCTGACGGCCCTCGTCGAGCAGGCCGGCGTCCCGGGAGTCGACCAGCAGGTACATCAGCTGCTCGGTGGTGAACACCGACTCGACCTCGTCCTTGGGCTCGACCCGGAACAGCCGCAGCACACCGTTGGCGATGGCGTTCAGCAGGCTGATCACCGGGGCCAGCCAGCGGGCCAGCCGGTCCAGCGGCGGGCCGAGCCAGAGCGCGGCCTTCTCCGGGCCCGCCATGGCCATGTTCTTGGGGACCATCTCGCCCATCACCATGTGCAGGAAGACCACGACGGCCAACGAGATGCCGTACGAGAGCGGGTGCATCAGACCGGACGGGACGCCGATCGCGTGGAACGGGCCCTCCAGCAGACTGGCGATGGTCGGCTCGGCCAGGGCGCCGAGGCCCAGCGAGCAGACGGTGATGCCGAGCTGGGCGGCGGCCAGCATCGCGGACACGTTGGACAGCGCGTGCAGCACGGTGCGGGCACGCTTGTGGCCGGCCTCGGCGAGCGGTTCGATCTGGCTGCGGCGCACCGAGACGACGGCGAACTCGGCGCCGACGAAGAAGGCGTTCCCGAGCAGGAGCAGGACGGCGACGGCCAGTTGGAGCGCGGTCATCGGGCGTTCTCCTGGTCGTCTCCGAACGAGGCCGGCGCGCTGGTGCGCTCGACCCGGACCTGGCTGGTGCGGTGCCGGTCGACACCCGTCACGGTGAAGCGCCAGCCCGGCAGCTCCGCCTGCTCGCCGACCTCGGGCAGCTTGCCGAGCAGGTCGGCGACCAGGCCGGCCAGCGTCTCGTACGGGCCGTCCGGGGCGATCAGGCCGATCGCCTCCAGCTGGTCGATCCGGGCGCGGCCCTCGGCCTCCCAGGCCGGCAGGCCGTCCACCGGGGGCAGCGGGAGCAGCTCGGGGCGGTCGGCGGGGTCGTGCTCGTCCTGCACCTCGCCGACGATCTCCTCGACGATGTCCTCGACGGTGACGACACCGGCGGTGCCGCCGTACTCGTCGACCACGATGGCCATCGGCTGGAGGCGGCGCAGCTGGTCGAGCAGCCGCTCGGCGGGCAGGGTCTCGGGCACCAGCAGCGGCGGCGAGGTGAGCTCGCTCACCCGGACCAGGCCGCGCCGGGCGGCCGGGACGGCGAGGGCGTCCTTGAGGGTCACGATGCCGGTGACCTCGTCCAGGCTGTGGGTGTACACCGGGAAGCGGGACAGGCCGGTGGCCCGGGTCAGGTTGATCACGTCGGAGGCGGTGGCGTCGCCCTGGAGGGAGGCGACGTCGATCCGCGGGGTCATCACGGACTCGGCGGTCAGCTCGCCCAGGCCCAGGGTGCGGACGAACAGGGTCGCCGACTCCTCGTCTATCGCGCCGGCCTTGGCCGAGTGGCGGGCCAGCGAGACCAGTTCGGCCGGGGTCCGGGCGTGGTCCAGCTCCTCCTGCGGCTCGACGCCGAAGGCGCGGACCGTCCGGTCGGCCGCCCCGTTGAGGAAGCTGATCAGCGGGCGGCAGGCGAAGGAGAAGGCCATGTGCGGGGCGGCGACCGCGCGGGCCACCTGGAGCGGGCGGGAGATCGCCCAGTTCTTCGGGACCAGCTCGCCGATCACCATCTGCACCACGGTGGCGAGCACCATGCCGACGACCACGGCGACGCCGCGGGCGGCCGACTCGGGCACGCCGATCCCGGTCATGACGGGGCTGAGCAGGGTGGACAACGCCGGCTCGGCGAGCATGCCGACCACCAGCGAGGTGACGGTGATGCCGAGCTGGGCGCCGGAGAGTTCGAACGAGAGGTGCCGCAGGGCCCGGGAGACGCGGACGGACTTGGCGTCTCCGGCCTCGGCGGAGCGTTCGACAGCCCCGCGCTCGACGGTCACGAAGGCGAACTCGGCGGCCACGAACAGGCCGTTGGCGAGGATCAGCAGGAGGGCTGCGAGCAACAGCAGCCAGGCGGTGATCACAGTGCCGCCTGCCTTCCGCTGACAGGAAGGTGGGCGGCGCAGGTACTACCGGACGGATCGTCCATCGAGGGGGGAAGTCACTCCTCAAGTCGTCTTTCGGGCAGGACGGAAGTTTTGCCCTGCTTTTACCAGCGTAGACCATACCCGGACGATGGTAGGAAGAGTGTTCGGACCCGCCGGGCCGAGGATTCGCAGGCCCGGCGGGGACCGGAGGGGTGTCGGCGGGCCGGCGGTGCCGGTGTGGAACGGGCGGGCGCCGACCGGCGGCGGCGCTGCGGGGCTCAGGCCCCGGCGTGGTGCTCGACCAGGTCGCGCAGGGCACGGGCGTGCGCAATCGCCTGGTCCTTGCCGACGCCGGACTGGATGCCGACCGCGGCGAGCGAGGTGCCGTCGGCCAGGTCGAGGGTGGCCCACGGGTCGCCCTGGCGGAAGTTGACCCGGACGATCTCGGCCCAGGTGAGCCGGCGGCTGCGGACGAAGTTGACCACCGTCACGCCCTGCGCGTCGGCGCTCACCCGGGGGCGGGCCAGCATCAGGCCCACGCACGCGAACAGCACGCCGCTGCCCGCCATCATGATCCGGTCGTTGAGCTGCCAGTTCTCCGGGAGCGCCACGGCCATCACGGCGAACAGCACCACCAGCAGCGCGCAGACCGGCAGCAGCACCGCGCGGGTGCGGCGCGGCGCCCAGGTGACGGGGAACTCGACGGGCGGCGTGGACACGTGGGGTCTCCGGTGGGGTGGTTCGGGGGAACGGTCGTTCCCGGGAACGACGGTTCCGGGCAGCGGGCGGATCCGGACGAAGGGCGGGGACGCCGGTCAGCGTCCCCGCCCCATTCAACCGTTCCTTACCCGCACCACGGCGGGCGAGGTCGCCGCCGCACCGGTCAGAGGCGGCAGGCGTGGATGTTGGTGACCAGGATGGCCCGGGCGCCGATGCCCCACAGGTCGTCCATGATCTGCTGGGCCTCCTTGCGGAGCACCATCGAGCGCACCGCCACCCAGCCCTCGGTGTGCAGCGGGGAGACGGTCGGCGACTCCAGGCCGGGGGTGAGCGCCACGGCGGCACCGACCTTCTCGGCGCGGATGTCGTAGTCCATCAGCACGTAGCGGCGGGCCACCAGCACGCCCTGGAGGCGGCGCAGGAACTGGTCCACCCGGGTGTCCTCGCCCGCGCCCTTGGGGCGGATCACCACGGCGTCCGAGATCAGGATCGGCTCGCCGAACACCTCCAGGCCGGCGTTGCGCAGGCTGGTGCCGGTCTCCACCACGTCGGCGATCACGTCGGCGACGCCCAGCTGCACCGCGGTCTCCACCGCGCCGTCCAGCTTGGTGACGGTCGCCTTCACGCCGTGGTCGGCGAGGTGCTGCTCGACCAGGCCGGTGTAGGAGGTCGCGATCCGCAGGCCCTCCAGGCCCTTGACGTCCTCGACGGCCACGCCTTCGGGGCGGGCGAAGCGGAAGGTCGACGCGGCGAAGCCGAGCGCGAGCACCTCTTCGGCGTTGGAGTGCGAGTCCAGCAGCAGGTCGCGGCCGGTGATGCCGATGTCCAGGCGGCCGGAGCCGACGTAGACGGCGATGTCGCGCGGGCGCAGGAAGAAGAACTCGACCTCGTTGTTCGGGTCGACGAGGACGAGCTCCTTGGGGTCCTTCCGCTGGCGGTAGCCGGCCTCATGGAGCATCTCCGCCGCGGGACCCGAGAGAGAACCCTTGTTGGGGACGGCGATGCGCAGCATGGGAGGTTGGTTCCTTACCTGTGGGGAGGGGCGTGCGGTTCGGGTTTAGAGGTACTTGTAGACGTCGTCGAGCGTCAGCCCGCGGGCGATCATCATCACCTGAACGTGGTACAGGAGCTGCGAGATCTCCTCGGCGGTCTGCTCGTCCGACTGGAACTCGGCGGCCATCCAGACTTCGGCGGCCTCCTCGACGACCTTCTTGCCGATCGCATGGACGCCCTGCTGGGCGAGCTGCGCGGTACGGGAGGACGAGGGGTCGCCGGTGGCGGCCTTCTGCTGGAGCTCGGCGAAGAGCTCCTCGAATGTCTTCGAAGCCATGATGGGACTCACCTTACGGCGTGCGGGCTGACCGGCGGTAAACGGTCCCGGACCGTGGACAGTCCGTTGGACGTCCACGGTCCGGGTCTGGGCGGTGCGCTCAGAGCGCGGCGCGCAGCACCGCGGCGGTCGCGACGGCCGCGGTGACGGCCTCGTGGCCCTTGTCCTCCGCGGAGCCGGGCAGGCCGGCGCGGTCGAGTGCCTGCTCCTCGTTGTCGCAGGTCAGCACGCCGAAGCCGACCGGGACGCCGGTGTCGACGGTCACCTGGGTGAGGCCGGCGGTGGCCGCCTGGCAGACGTAGTCGAAGTGCGGGGTGCCGCCGCGGATCACCACGCCGAGGGCGACGACCGCGTCGTAGCCGTGGTCGGCGAGGCGCTTCGCGGCGACCGGCAGCTCGAAGGTGCCGGGGACGCGCAGCACGGTCGGCTCGGTGACGCCCAGTTCCTTGAGCGCCCGGTGGGCGCCGTCCAGCAGGCCGTTCATCACGACGTCGTGCCACTGGGCGGCGACGACGGCGACCTTGAGGTCGGCGGCGCCGTCGATGGTCAGCTCGGGGGCTCCGTGGCCGCTCATGTTCGTTCTTCCTGTCCGTCGTGGTGGTGCGTGGGGTGATGCGTGGGGCGTGGGGAGGGTTCAGGAGTCGAGGCCGGGCAGGTCGTGGCCCATCCGGTCGCGCTTGGTGCGCAGGTAGCGCAGGTTGTGCTCACCCGGCGCGATCTCGACCGCTTCGCGCCCCTTGACCTTGAGACCGTGCTCGGTGAGCGCGGTGAGCTTCTCCGGGTTGTTGGTGAGCAGGGTGAGCGAGCGGACGCCGAGGTCCACCAGCATCTGCGCCGCGATGCTGTAGTCGCGGGCGTCGGCCGGCAGGCCGAGGTCGAGGTTGGCGTCGACGGTGTCGCGCCCCTGCTCCTGGAGTTCGTAGGCGCGCAGCTTGTGGGCCAGGCCGATCCCCCGGCCCTCGTGGCCGCGCAGGTAGAGCACCACGCCGCGGCCGGACTCGGCGACCTTGTGCAGCGAGGCCTCCAGCTGGGGGCCGCAGTCGCAGCGCAGCGAGCCGAACACGTCGCCGGTCAGGCACTCGGAGTGGACCCGGACCACGACGTCCTCGCCCTCGGGCAGCCGGCCGTCCGCGCCGAGGCCGCCGGCCACCAGCGCGAGGTGCTCGACGCCGTCGATGGTTCCCTGGTAGCCGACGGCCGTGAACTCGCCGTGGACGGTGGGCAGGGCGGTCACGGCGGCCCGGTCGACGTGCAGTTCGGTGCGGCGACGGTAGGCGATCAGGTCCTCGATGGAGATGATCGCGAGGCCGTGCTCGCGGGCGAAGGCGACCAGCTCGGGCAGCCGGGCCATGGTGCCGTCGTCGTTGACCACCTCGGCGATCGCACCGGCCGGCGGCAGTCCGGCGAGCCGGGCCAGGTCGACGGCGGCCTCGGTGTGGCCGGGGCGCACCAGCACGCCGCCCTCGACCGCGCGCAGCGGGAACACGTGCCCGGGGCGGGTGAGGTCGCCGGGCTCGGTGCCGGGCGAGGACAGCAGCCGGACGGTGCGGGCGCGGTCGGCGGCGGAGATGCCGGTGTCGACCCCCTCCCGGGCGTCCACCGAGACGGTGTACGCGGTGCCCTTGCGGTCCTCGTTGACCTGGGTCATCGGCGGCAGCTTGAGCCGGTCCAGTTCCTCGCCGGTCAGCGGGGCGCAGATCACGCCGGAGCTGTAGCGGATGGTGAAGGCCATCAGCTCGGGGGTGGCGGCGGAGGCGGCGAAGACGATGTCGCCCTCGTTCTCGCGGTCCTCGTCGTCGACCACGATCACGGCGCGGCCGAGGGCGATGTCGGCGATCGCGCGCTCGACCGGGTCGAGGACGAGTTCGGGTGCCGCCTCGCGGTCGCGGTCGGCGGTGTGGTTCTCGGTCATACCGTGACTCCCTGCGGGACGGTGGCGGAGTTGACGCGCGGCTCACGACTGCTCAGCCACCAGGAGCGCAGGCCGAGCAGCACCAGGACGAAGTAGATCGAGTAGGTGAGGCCGGAGAAGGGGTAGCCGTTGTTGAAGGCGAGCGGGACGCCGACCACGTCGACGGCGATCCAGGCGAACCAGAACTCCAGCCAGCCACGGGCCTGGGCGACCATCGCGGCCAGCGTGCCGACGAAGATGTAGGCGTCCGACCAGGGGCTCCAGGACAGGCTGGGGTAGGCCGTGAACAGCCAGGCCAGCGCGACGGTGCCGGCCGCGGTGCCGACCACCAGGGCAGCCCGCTCGGGCCAGGTGGCGAAGCGGACGGCGATCGTGCCGGTGTCCCGGCGGCCCCGCCGCCACTGGGCCCAGCCCCAGGCGGCGGTGACGAGCACGATCAGCTGCTTGCCGATCAGGCCGGGGACGTGGCCCCCGAGGTAGGCGGCGATCAGCACGGCGCCGGACAGGAGTTGGAGCGGCCAGCTCCAGACCGAGCGGCGCCAGCCGAAGGCCAGCCCGGCCAGGCCGAGCAGGTTGCCGAACATGTCGGCCCACTTCACGTGCTCGCCGAAGACGGTGAACGCTTCTCCGCTGAGCCAGTTCACTTGGACTCTCCGGCGATCGTCGGGGGAAGGGTGCGGGAGTCGAGCAGTCGCTCGACGTACTTGGCGAGCACGTCCACTTCGAGGTTGACGCTCTCGCCGACGGCCTTGGCGCCGAGCGAGGTCAGCGCGAGGGTCGTGGGGATGAGGCTGACGGTGAAGCTGTCCCGGGCGGCCTCCACCACGGTGAGGCTGACGCCGTCGACCGTGATCGAGCCCTTCTCCACCAGGTAGCGGGAGATGGTGCCGGGCAGCGAGAAGCGCAGCACCTCCCAGCGCAGGTCGCCGGCCGCGTCGCGCTCGCCGGGCTCGCGGCCCAACAGCGTGCCGGTGGCGTCGACATGGCCCTGGACGAGGTGGCCGCCGAGCCGGTCGCCGAGCGCCATGGCGCGCTCCAGGTTGACCCGGGAGCCGGGCTTCAACTCGCCGAGGCTGGAGCGGTGCAGCGTCTCGGCCATCACGTCGGCGCTGAACTCGCCCGTATCGGCCGCCAGTTGGTCCGGGCTGTCGACGACGGTCAGGCAGACGCCGTTGACCGCGATGGAGTCGCCGTGCCGCGCACCCGTACAGACCACCGGGCCGCGCAGGCGGATTCGCGAGGAGTCGCCGATCTCCTCGATCGACACGACCTCGCCGAGCTCTTCGATGATGCCGGTGAACACCCGGGTTCTCCTCGCGCTTGGGGGCGCGGACTCCGGGGCGGCATGGGAGATGACACGGACGGGCAACGGCGCGCGAGCCGACGGCACGACCCGTCGCCGGGATGCCGAGGCTGCCGGGAGATCGCTCGCCCGGCACGGGAGACACCTCTCCCGCCGTTCACCTGGCCGTGGTCCACCGGGGGACCACGGATACTGCTCTTCGTCCGCCCGCGCACGCCTCCCATCCGGACTTTAACCGTCGGTCCAGGAATTTCACCTGGTCAACCGGCCGCTGGCTGCGGACGGGTCGCGGACTGTAACCGCCGGTTCGGATTTTCACCGACCCCGGAGTGCGCTGAACGTCACTGCTGTTGGGGTCATTCTGCCATGGCGTGCGCAAGCCCAGGGAGAGCCTTCCGCTGTGGCCTGTTTCACGCGGATGCGGGGAATGTGCGGCCGGGTGGTAGGTGACGCCCACAACGTGGCGGGCGCGTACGGAAAGTGGCGGGCGCGTACGGAAAGTGGCGGGCGCGGTCAGAGCGTGGCGGGTGCGGCGATCGACGTGAAGTGGGTGACCACCGGCGGGTGCGCGAGGTAGCACAGCTCGCCCTCCGACCAGACCGGCCGGATCCGCCACATCGGCCCCGCGTACCCGCGCAGGGCCGCCTCGTCGCGCCAGCGGCTCACCACGAGCACCCGGTGTCCGTCCTCGGTCACCGAGCGCAGCAGTTCACCGCCCAGGCAACCGTCGGTCCGCCCGAGCTGCGGGATCACCTGGGTTGTCAGCAGCACACAGAATTCCTCGATGCGACCGGCCAGGACCTGCCCGGCCCAGATCCTCACGATCACGACCACCACCTCCGAGCGGAGCGCCTGGCCCCATTATCACGGTAAAACCGCTGGTGGGGAGGGGTGGCGGGGAAGCTTTACCGAGGACTGTACCGGCTGGCGGCCGGGGGCTCCGGGAAGGGGCTCGGCTAGATTTCCGGTATGACCAGCACACCGGAATCTGTCATGTCGTCAACCGCAGCTCCGAATGCGCCGGGCAGCCTGTTCGCCGCTCTCGGCGCAGGGGCGCTGACCGACCCGGCGCAGCTGCGCGAGATCTACGAGCAGCCCGGCGACCACGCGCGCCGCAAGCAGGTCGACCACCTGCACGAGGTCGCGCGGCGGCTGATCGCCTGCTCCTCGCTGGTGTTCGTGGCGAGCTCGGACGCCGCCGGGCGCTGCGACGTCTCCCCGCGCGGCGGGCCGGCCGGGGTGGTCTCCGTCCTCGACGAGCACACCCTGGCCATCCCGGACGCCACCGGCAACAAGCGGTTGGACACCCTGCACAACATCCTGGAGAACGGCCGGGTCGGGCTGCTCTTCGTCGTTCCGGGCCGGGACACCACGCTCCGGGTCAACGGGCGGGCCTGCGTCTCCACCGACCCGGAGCTGCTGCGGCAGCTGACCGCCGTCGGGAAGCCCCCGCGCAGCGCGATCGTGGTGGCCGTCGAGGAGGTGTACGCGCACTGCCCGAAGTCCTTCCTGCGCGGCTCGGCGTGGAAGCCGGAGAACTGGCTGGCCAAGGACGCGCAGCCGACCTCGGCCGAGATCACCCTCTCGCACCTGCGGGACGACTCGCTGACCATCGAGATGATCGAGCAGACCGAGCGGGAGGCGCTGCTCCACCGCTACGAGTGACGACCGCGGCGCGGGCGGCGCCTTCCGCCACACGGCGTGCTGCCGCGTGGCGGGCGGCGCTCGATGCTCGGCACTCGCTGTCGGCACTCGGTGTCGGCACTCGGCGCTCGGCGCTCGGCGTGCTCAGGCGGCCTTGGGCACGTCCACCACCGGCGCGTCGCTGGCCGCCCGCTGGACGGCCTCGACGCCCTTGTGGGCGGCCTCCTTGCTGGAGTAGCCCTGGCCGGTGGCGACGATCTCGCCGTTGCCCGCCTTGAGCCGGAACCGGTACTTGCCGCCGGCGTCCTCGTAGACCTCGAACTTGCCCGCCATCGGGCCACCTCCTCGTGCGGCGCACGGCGCGCCTCTGGTCGACCCCCTCCAGCACCGTGCGCCACCCGCCCCGGCGGCCGCACCCGCTCGAGGCCGGACGGGTGACGCCCCGCAACCGCGCGATCGCGGAGGTGCCGGGGCGGGCGCCGGTGGTTTGAATGGGCGGATGGACTGCGTCTTCTGTGCGGTGGTGGCGGGCGAGGAGCCCGCGCACCGGGTGCTGGACGACGAGGCGGCGGTGGCCTTCCTGGACCGGCGGCCGCTGTTCCCCGGCCACGTACTGGTCGTCCCGCGCACCCACCACCGCACCCTGGCGGACCTGCCGGCCGCCGACGTGGGGCCGTTCTTCCTCCAGGTGCAGCGGGTGGCCGCCGCGGTGGAGCGCGGATTGGGCGCGGCGGGCAGCTTCGTGGCGGCGAACAACCGGATCAGCCAGTCGGTGCCGCATCTGCACGTCCACGTGGTGCCGCGCAATCCGAAGGACGGGCTGCGCGGCTTCTTCTGGCCGCGGGGGAAGTACCCGGACGAGGCGGGGGCGGCGGAGGTCGCGGCCCGACTGCGTGCGACGCTCGGCGACTGAGGGGGCTCGCGGGGGCTGAGGGCGACGCTCGGAGGCCGGGAGGGCTCGCGGGGGCGCCGGGGGGCGTGCGCACCGCATTTGTGAGCCGGTTTCACCCACTCTCTTGACAGGTATAGAACACTCCGCTTGAGTCGCCTTCACGGCCCCGCACCGGCCCACACCCCGGTCGGCCGCCTTCCCCTGGCGCACCCCCGCACGGGACCCGGATCCCCTGCCCGCTCAAGTCCCTGTCACGACGACGTGCGGCCCCCACCGCACAAGGGGTGATGACGTGTCAATGAAACGCCTGCTCGCGCTGCTCTCCGCCGTGGTCACGGCGCTGGCGGTCGCGGTCCTCCTCCCCGCCTCCGCCAGCGCCGCCGCCTGCGGCACGCCGTGGAGCGCGGCCACCGCCTACACCGGCGGCGCGGCCGTCTCGTACAACGGACACAACTGGGCCGCCAAGTGGTGGACCCAGAACGAGCCCCCGAGCACCAGCGGCACCGGGGTCTGGGCCGACCAGGGCTCCTGCGGCGGGTCCACCGACCCGACGCCGACCCCGACGTCCGGCACCTGCGACTACCCCGCCTGGGTCGCCGGCCGCGCCTACGTCGCCGGCGACATCGTCCGGTACACCAACGGCGGCTACTACCGCGCCACCCACGACAACCCGGGCTACGACCCGGTCATCAGCACCTGGTACTGGGAGCCGTACGGCTGCGGCTCGACCCAGCCGCCCAACCCGGGCGGATTCCCGGTCAGCCAGGCCCAGTTCGACCAGATGTTCCCGGGCCGGAACTCCTTCTACACCTACCAGGGCCTGCTCGACGCGCTCGGCGCCTACCCCGGCTTCGCGGCCACCGGCAGCGACACCGTGCGCCGGCAGGAGGCCGCCGCGTTCCTCGCCAACGTCAGCCACGAGACCGGCGGACTGGTGTACGTGGTCGAGCAGAACACCGCCAACTACCCGCACTACTGCGACGCCTCGCAACCGTACGGGTGCCCGGCCGGGCAGGCCGCGTACTACGGGCGCGGGCCGATCCAGCTGAGCTGGAACTTCAACTACAAGGCCGCCGGCGACGCGCTCGGCATCGACCTGCTGCACAATCCGAACCTGGTGCAGACCGACCCGGCGGTGGCCTGGAAGACCGGCCTCTGGTACTGGAACACCCAGAACGGGCCGGGCACTATGACCGCGCACAACGCCATGGTCAACGGGTACGGCTTCGGTGAGACGATCCGCAGCATCAACGGCTCGCTGGAGTGCAACGGCAACAACACCGCCCAGATGCAGCACCGGATCAGCCTGTACCAGAGCTTCGTCCAGATCCTCGGCACCGTCCCCGGGGGCAACCTGAGCTGCTGACGGCTCGCCCCCGCCCCACCACGCGCCCCGCTACGCCCGGACCGGTCATCACACCGTGGTGTCCGTACGCTGCCGAGCGTAGCGGGGCGTACTCATGTGGGGGGCGTACTCCCGCGGGAGCAGCGGAGGGCGGTTGAAATCGTCGTTCCGGCGGACGACTTCGCAGGTCGCGGCCCCCTACGCTCAAGGCATGAACGAACTCGCCCGCCTCGTGCAACAGACCGCCGACCGGCTCGCGGGCCAGCACGTCGGTGCGGTGGTCGCCGGGTTGGCCGGCGGCGCCGTGGAGATCCGCGGCGCCGGGCGGACCGGTCCGGGCGGCGCCGCGCCCGGGCCGCACACCCTGTTCGAAGTCGGTTCCGTCACCAAGGTGTTCACCTCGCTCGCCCTCGCGCGGCTGGTGCTCGCCGACTCCGGCGGGACCGCCACCGGGCTCGACGACCCGCTCGACGAACCGCTCGCCGACGTGCTCGCCGACGTACGGCCCGACGGTGCCGCCGTCCCGGCCAGGGGCGGGCAGCCGATCACCCTGCGGCACCTCGCCACCCACACCTCCGGGCTCCCCCGGCTGCCCCGGGGCATGCTGGCGACGGCGCTGCTCAATCCCAACAAGCCCGATCCGTACGCGCATTGCAGCACCGAGTACATCCTCGCCGGGCTGGCCCGGACGAGACTGCGGGCCAGCCCCGGGCGCGGCTTCCGCTACTCCAACCTCGGCGCCGGGCTGCTCGGCCTGGCCCTCGCCCACCGGACCGGCACCGGCTACGAGGAGCTGGTGGCGCGCGAGATATGCGAGCCGCTGGGGCTGGTGGACACCCACGTGCGCTCGGGCCGGGAGCAGTCCGAGCGGCTGGCGCACGGGCACACCTCCGGCGGGCGGCCCGTGCCGTACTGGGACTTCGCGGACATTTCTGGCATGGGCGGACTCCGGTCGACCGCCTCCGACCTGGCGATACTCCTTCGGGCCCAGCTGGCCGCCGACCGCGAGCCGGACGCGCCGCTGGCGCCCGCGATCACGCTCACCCGGGAGACCCGGCACCGGGTCAACCCGTTCGCCTGGACGCACCTGGGGTGGCTCGGCCACCGCCTGCACAGCCAGCAGGGCGGCCACCTGCAGATCTGGCACAACGGCGGCACGGGCGGGTTCCGCTCCTTCGTGGCCTTCGATCCGGAGAAGCAGGTGGGGGTGGTGGTCCTGGTGAACACCCGCCGCTCCGCCGATCCGGCCGGGACGGCCCTGCTGCGCACGCTGCAGAACGAGTACGCGACGACGAGCTGACGAGCCGAGGCCGGGGCGTGGCGGTGAGCGGGCCCGGCGGAGGACCGGGTGCGGCCGTCGGCGGAGTGAGGTGGAGGATGGGGTGAGGTCGTTTCAGGGCCAAGAGGTACGAATTGGCCCTGTTCGAGGGCGCGGCGGTCGGTCGATGCCGAGGATCTGACAGTCGCGGTTCCGGTTGTGGTGTTCGCTCAGCGGGAGGTGGCCGAGGTGGCGGTGGTGTGGCCCTTGTCGCGGGCTCGGTCGGTCGCGGACGGCGACGGGCGGCTCGGCCGCGCGGTGCGGGTGTACCGGCGGTTCCGGCCGCTGCCATGGCCGACGCGGGCCTGGCTGGACGCGGCGGCGGCCGTTGTCGCCGGGGCGGCCTGGCTGGCGAGCGGGGAGTGGTGGCCAGCACCCGTGGTGGCCGCGGCGGCGATCACGGCCGCGAGCGGGTACGGGCGGCTGCGGCCGGCGCCGGGCCTGCGGGCCGTCCGGGTGCACGAGCGCGGGCTGGTGCTGGTCGGGGCGGACGGCGCGGAGCAGCCCCTGCCGTGGAGTGCGGTGGAGGCCACCGAGTACTCCCCCGGCGGGCGGCACGGAGTGGGCGAGCAGGGCCGGATCTGGCTGGTCGGCGCGGACGAGCCGCTGGCACTGGCGCAGCTGCGACGGCTGGACGAGCTGTTCCGGGAGCTCGACGAGCGACTCCGCCCGACCCTCCGCGCCGCACTGCACGAGGCGCTGCGCACGGAGGGCGGCGTCCGGTTCGCCCGGGGGCAGCTGACGCTGACGGCCGGCGGGCTGGTGCACCGGCCGCCGCACCCACTCGCCGCGACGGAGTCGTTCCGGTGGACGGAGGTGCAGTCCGCGCGGGCCTCGGAGCTCGGGGAGCTGGAGATCCGGACGCACTCGGCCGGCCTGCCGCTCACCCTCCCGGTGCCGAACGCCGGTGCGGCGGCGGCCTTCGTCGAGGAGGTCCGGGCCCGGAGCCTCTGACCGGCGGACGATCCGAGGGGTGGACTCCCGAACTCACTGCTCCGCGGTGAGTTCGAGTTCGATTCCTCAACGACTCCGGTCCGGTCCGGTCCGGCCGGCGTCCATTCGGCCGACCCCTAAGGGTCCCCTCCCGCACGTCCCGGAAGGGATCTCTACGCCGCTGAGGGGACGTCAACTTCCCTTCCCCCGGCCTACCGTCCCTCACATGAACCGACTTCGCACCACCACGGCCGCGGCAGCCCTGCTGCTCACCCTGCCGCTGTCCGTCGCCGCCGCCGCGCCGGCGCTGGCCGCTCCCGCCGCCCTGACGAACGCCTCCGCTCCCGCTCCCACCGCCGTCCACGTCGACCTGCCGCGCCCGACCGGCCCGTACGCGGTCGGGCAGGAGATCCTGCACCTGGTGGACCGGGACCGCCCGGATCCGTGGGTCCCCTCCGCCGGTCCGCGCCAGCTGATGGTGTCGATGTACTACCCCGCGAAGGCCGGGACGGGCAGCGCGGCCCCGTACATGACCCCTGCGGCCGCCCGGATGCTGCTGGACGGGAAGCTCCCGGGCAACACCATCCCGACCGAGACGGTCACCGGCACCCGGACCTGGGCGAAGTCCGACGCGCGCCCGCAGGGCGGCCACTTCCCGCTGGTGGTGCTGTCGCCGGGCTTCACCATGCCGCGGGCCTCGCTGAGCGGCCTCGCCGAGGACCTGACCAGCCGCGGGTACGTCGTCGCGCTGGTCGACCACACCTACGAGAACACCGGGACGACGTTCCCCGACGGGCAGACCCTCCCGTGCCTGCTGTGCGACAAGCTGACGACCCCGGAGTCCTGGGCGGCCGTGGACAACAGCCGGGCGAAGGACGTCTCCTTCGTCCTCGACCAGCTGACCGCCCGCCCCCGCCCGGCGTGGCGCTACGCCCGCATGATCGACCGCGACCGGATCGGGATGGCCGGGCACTCGGCCGGCGGCGCCTCGACCGTCCCGTCCCTGCTCGCCGACGACCGGATCCGGGCCGGGGTGGACCTGGACGGCACCATGGACGTCACGGTCCCCGCCTCCGGGATCGGCGGCAAGCCCTTCCTGATGATCGGCCACCCGCTGCCCGACGGCGCCGAGGACAGCAGCTGGACGGAGAGCTGGCCACACCTCGACGGCTGGAAGCGCTGGTTGACCTTCGCCGGCTCCAACCACGGCACCTTCACCGACTTCCCGCTGTTCTTCGAGAAGCTCAACCTGCCCCAGCCTCCCGGCACCACGATGTCGGGCGAGCGGGGCGCGGAGCTCACCCGCTCGTACGTGGCGGCCTTCGTCGACCTCCAGCTGAAGGACGTGCGGCAGCCGCTCCTCGACGGGCCGACCGCTGCCAATCCGGAGGTGACGTTCCACCCGTGACCGGGGCGTGGTGGGCGCGGCCGTCGGCAGCCTGCCGACGACCGCGCCGCCGTCCGTCGCCCGCCGTTCGCTACGCGGCCGGCGCCGCCGAGGCGATCGGTTCGAGCAGCCTGTGCGGGCGGACCAGGGAGCGGGAGACCGGGTCGTCCCGGTGCGCGCCGCCGCGGGCGGGGTTGGGGCGCATCGCGATCTCGGCCGGCGGGACGGGTGCGCCGCCGCACCGCGGGCAGGCGCCGACGACGTCCAGGTCGGTGCCGCAGACGGCGTGCGCGAACAGGTGGTGCGGACCGCCCGCGGTCGCGTGGCGACCGCCCCAGCGACTCAACTGGTAGAGCGGTCCCCACAGTTCGAGGCCGGTCTCGGTGAGCAGGTAGCCGTGGCGCAGCGGCGCCTGCTGGTACGGCTCCTTGCGCAGCACCCCCGCCGCGACCAGGGCGTTGAGGCGGGCGGTGAGGACGGCGCGGGGGATGCCGAGGTGGGCGAGGAAGTCGTTGAAACGCTGCACTCCGTAGAAGGCGTCGCGGAGGATCAGCAGGCTCCAGCGTTCGCCGACCACCTCCAGGGCGCGGGCCAGTGCGCAGTCCTGCTGCTCGTAGTCGGTTCCCAGCGCCATGCGGGTCAGCGTAGTCCACCCGGACAGCGGGTTCAATGAACAGACCAATGGTGGTAGCGTGCCGATCGAGACGAAGGTTCATTCACCAGACCTAAGGTTCGCGCTCCGGAGGAACACCCCATGTCCCCCGCACCACCCGGCCCCTCCCCCGTCACCGCGCCCGTCCGGCCCCGCGCCACCCTGGCCGCCACCGCAGCCGCGACCGCGCTGGTCACCGTCGCCTACACCGCCCCCACCGCCTCGCTCGCCGCCACCGCCCAGGCCGCGCACCTCGGGGCCACCGGCCGGACCTGGATCCTCACCGGCACCCTGGTCGGCATCTCCGCCCTGCTGCTCACCGCCGGAAGCGCCGCCGACGACCACGGCCGCAAGCGGGTCTTCACCTTCGGCGTGCTGCTGTTCGCAGCCGCCGAGGCGCTGGCCGCGCTGGCCCCCGGCGGCGCCGTCTACCTGGCCGCCCGGGTGCTGCTCGGCGTCGCCTCGGCCGCCGTCCTGGCACCCGCGCTCGGCCTGATCAGCCACGCCCACCCGCCCGGCCCGGGCCGGATCCGGGCACTCGGGGTCTGGGGCGCCGCCGTCGGCCTCGGCATCGCCGTCGGCCCGGTGTACGGCGCGCTGGTCGGGCAGTGGGCCGGCTGGCGCGCGGTCAGCGGCGGGATCGCGGTCGTCTCGGCCGCCGTGGCGGCGTACGCGGCCGCCGTCCTCACCGAGTCGCGGGCCGAACGGCCACGCGCCCTCGATCCGTACGGGGTGCTGACGCTGGCCGCCGGGACGTCCTGCCTGATCGCCGGGCTGGCCGAGGGGCGCGGCGGCTGGGGGCGGCCGGTGGTCGTCGTGCTGCTGGCGCTCGGGGTGCTGCTGCTGGCGCTGTTCGGGCTGGTCGAGGCGAAGGTCCGGGAGCCGATGCTGGACCTCGCGCTGTTCCGCAGCCCCGGCTTCGTCGCCGCCACCGGCGGGGCCCTGTTCACCGGGCTCTCGCTGGTCGGCTTCATGAGCTACCTGCCGACCCTGCTCCAGGGCGTCCTGGGCCTGTCCGGCCTGGCCGCGGGCGGGGTGCTGGCGCTCTGGTCGGGCCTGTCGGTGCTGTCCGCGCTCCAGGCGCGGCGGCTGGCGGCGCACCTGTCGGCCACCGCGCAGGTCGCCGTCGGGCTCGCGGTCTGCGGCCTCGGCGAGGCGGGCCTGTACGGGCTGGCGCCCGGCTCCGGCTGGCTGCGGCTGGCGCCGGGTCTGGCGGTGGCGGGCGTCGGCAGCGGGGTGCTCAATGCGGCGCTGGCCCGGCTGGCCGTCAGCAGCGTCCCGGCGCACCGGGCGGCCATGGGCTCGGGTGCCAACAACACCTCCCGGTACCTGGGCTCGGCGCTCGGCGTCGCGGTCACCGTGGCCGTCGCGGGCTCGGCCCGACCGGGCGGCCCCGGCCGGGAGGCCGCCGCCCGCGCCCTGGCGGCGGGCACCGACCGGGCCGTTCTGGTCGCCGCCGCCCTGTGTCTCGTCGGCGCGCTGCTCGCCCTGGCCGCCCGCACCGCCGAAGCCCGGGGCGGCGAAGCCCCGGAGGCCGCCCCGGCCCGCGAGCGGGCCGCGACCCGGTGAGGAGCGCGGGAAGTCGGCCCGGCCGACTTCGCACGCTCGACCGCCGCCAGCGCCGCGGTGCCACCGGGAGCTCGACGACTTCTTCCCGGAGCGCCCGCCGCCGCTCCGGTGAGCCGCTACGGTGAGCGGCCCGCCGGGGCCGCGTGCGAAGATGGCAGGGCTGGTGGGGACGATCTCCGGACGGTTCTCTGGCCATGGTGAACGACAACGAACACCACCTGGGCGAGCCGCAACAGGACGCCCTGCTGATGGTGCCGATCGCGACGGCGCTGATCGAGGCCGACGGCCGGATCCTGCACTGGAGCGGCGACGCGGAGGCACTGCTCGGCTACTCCCCGGGGCAGGCGATCGGGGCCAAGGCCGCCAAGTTGCTGACCTCCGAGGAGCAGCGGCCCGAGGTGCTGGAGCTGTTCCAGCAGATCCTGCACGGCCGGACCTGGTCCGGTGTGTTCCCGGTCCGGCACCGGGACGGGCATCTGGTGAACCTGGAGTTCCGCACCCATCCGATCACCGGGCCGGACGGCCGCACGCTGGTGCTGGCCGTCGCCTCCGACGTGACCACGCTGCGCCGGATCCAGGCGGACCTGGCGGTGCTCGACGGCTTCTTCACCCAGTCCCCCGTCGGCATGGGCGTCTTCGACCCCGAGCTGCGCTTCGTCCGGCTGAACGAGGCGCTGGCCCGGGCCAACGGCCTGCCCGTCGAGGAGCAGCTCGGCCACCGGCTCACCGAGGTGCTGCCCGGGATCAACGGCGCCGAGGCGGAGGCGGTGATGCGACGGGTCCTGGAGAGCGGCGAGCCGGTGGTGGACACCCGCTCGCACGGCCGCACCCCGGGCGACCCGCAGCACGACCACGCGTGGTCCGCCTCGTACTTCCGGCTGGAGGAACCCGGCGGCCGGGTGCTCGGCGTGAGTTCCACCGTCATCGACGTCACCGAGCGGTTCCGCGCCGAGGCCCGGGCTGCGCGTGCCCAGGAGCGGCTGGCCCTGCTGGTCGACGCGACCGCCTCCATCGGCACCACGCTCGACCTCCGGCAGACCGCCCGGGAGCTGGCCGACACGATGGTGCCCAGGGTCGCCGACATCAGCGGGGTGTTCGCGCTGGAAGTGCTGGTGACCGGGCGGAACGTCGAACCGCCCGACCCGGACGCGCCGCAGCTGGTCCGCCGGCTGGCCCTGGCCACCACCGACCCGCTGTACCCGGCCGAGTCACTGCCGGTGGAATCGCTGTACGAGCTGACGCCGGACTCGCCGTACGCCCGGGCGCTGGCCACCGGGCGGACGGTGGTGGTGCCGTCCTGGGAGCTGCCGCTGCTGAGCGAGGCCATCACCGAGAGCCACCGCCGGGCCTACCTCGGCGACCGGCCGCGCTCGGTGCGGATCACCCCGCTGGTGGCGCGCGGCACCACGCTCGGCATGGTGGTGTACTCGCGGCGCGGCGACCGGGAGTCGTTCGCCGAGGCCGACATCACCCTCGGCGACGAGCTGGCCTCGCGGGCCGCCGTCGCGATCGACAACGCCCGGCTGTACCTGCGCCAGCACCAGACCGTCCTGGCCCGGCAGCAGGCGCTGCGCGAGGCGAAGGCCGCCCAGGAGCGGCTGGCGCTGGTCAACGTGGCCTCCACCCGGATCGGCACCACGCTCGATCTCGCCCAGACCGCGCAGGAGTTGGCCGAGGTGGCGACGCCCAGGCTGGCCGACTCCGTGGTGGTGGAGGTGCTGGAGGACCTGGTCCGCGGCGAGCGCGAGGCCCGCGCCCCGGCGGACGGTTCGGCGCTGCTGCGGCGGATGGCCTTCCACTCGGTACCCGGCTCGACGTTGCGGCCGGTCGCCCGGCTCGGCGGGGTGCACCGCTTCGCGCCCGGCACGCCGTACGCGTGGAGCCTGGCACACCGCAAGCCGGTCCTGGTGCCGCGGATGGACGCGGAGGGGATGGCCTGGTTCGCCGACGACCCGGTGCGCGCCGCGGCGGTGCGGGAGCAGAACGTCCACTCCTTCATGGTCGTCCCGCTGATCGCGCGCGGCACCGCGGTCGGCGTCGCGGGGTTCTACCGCACCCTGGTGGAGCGCCCGTACGAGGAGGACGACCTGGCGCTGGCCGGCGAGTTGGCGGTGCGGGCCGCCGTGTCCATCGACAACGCGCTGCTGTTCACCCGCGAGCGCGACGCGGCCGCCGCCCGGCAGCGGGCTTTGGACGAGGCCCGGGCCGCGCAGCAGCGGCTGTCGCTGCTCAACGAGGCCAGCACCCGGATCGGCACCACCCTCGATCTGCACCGCACCGCCCAGGAGTTGGTGGAGGTGGTGATCCCGCGCTTCGCCGACTTCGTCACCGTGGACCTGCGCGACGCGGTACTCGGCGGCGAGGAGCCCGGCCCCGTCCCGGAGAACGATTCGATACTGATGCGGGCGGTGGCGGTCGGCGAAGCGACCCGGGGCGGCGGCATGACGGCGGCCTCCGACCAGGTCGGCGAGACCTCGCAGTCCGCCCAGCTGTACGCCCAGAGCCTGCGCACCCGGCGCTCGATCCTGGTCTCCGAGGTGACCGAGGAGGAGATGCGCCGGATCGCCGCCTCGCCCGACCGGGTCCAGCCGGGGCTGGCCGCCGGGGTGCACTCGTACCTGATGGTGCCGCTGGTGGCGCGCGGACTCGTGCTGGGCGGCGCGGAGTTCGTCCGCACCCGCAACCCGGAGCCGTTCGGCCCGGAGGACCGCTCGCTGGCCGAGGAACTCGCCGCGCGCACCGCCCTCGCGATCGACAACGCCCGGCTCTACCGGCGCGAGCGGGACACCGCGCTCACCCTCCAGCGCAGCCTGCTGCCGCAGGAGATCCACCGCACGCTCGGCCTGGACCTCGCCTACCGATACCTGCCCAGCAGCGTGGTCAGCGAGGTCGGCGGCGACTGGTTCGACGTCGTGCCGCTCTCCTCGGGGCGGGTCGCGCTGATCGTCGGCGACGTGATGGGCCACGGCATCCGGGCCGCCGCCACCATGGGCCAACTGCGCACTGTCGCCCGGACGTTGATCACCCTGGACTTGGCCCCGGAGCGCGTCCTGCACCGGCTGGACGAGGCCTCCAGCGCACTCGGCGAGGGCCAGTTCGCCACCTGCGTCTGCGTGGTGTACGACCCGGTGGACCGCCACTGCACCGCCGCCTGCGCCGGCCACCTGCCGCCCGTCGTCGCCGATCCGCAGGGGAGGGCGCACCTGGTCGAACTGCCGCCCGGCGCACCGCTCGGCGTTGGCGGGGTCCCGTTCGAGAGCGTGGAGTTCACCCTCCCCGAGGAGGCCATCCTGACGCTCTACACCGACGGGCTGGTCGAGCGCCGGGGCCACGACATCGACGAGGGACTGCAGTTGCTCTGCCGGACGGTCGCCGACCGGCGCCGCTCGCTGGAGCAGACCTGCGACGCCGTCCTGGCCGAACTCACCGGCCCCACCAGCGAGGACGACATCGCCGTCATCATGGCGCAGGTCCGGCCGGTCGGCGCGGACCGGATCGCCAGCCTGCCGCTCACCGGCGACCGCGCGATGGTCGCCCACTCGCGCCGCTTCACCCGCGAGACGCTGGCCGCCTGGGGCCTCGAACCGCTCGCCGACTGGGCCGAACTGCTCACCAGCGAGCTGATCACCAACGCCCTGGTGCACGCCGGATCCCCCACCCAGCTGCGGCTGTTCTGCAACCGGGCGCTCACCGTCGAGGTCGCCGACCAGGAGAGCGAGACGCCCCGGATCCGGCGCGCCCGCGCCGAGGACGAGGGCGGGCGCGGCATCCACCTGGTCAACGAGCTCGCGCACCGCTGGGGCAGCCGCCGCACCGGGGACGGCAAGGTGGTCTGGTTCGAGCTGGAACTGCCCCCGGGCAGCCCGTCCGAGTAATTCGGCCCGCGACCGAGTGATCCGGCCCACGACCGGGCGGCGCGGCGCGCGGGCTCAGTCCGGCAGGAGCAGGTTCACGTCGCCGAACTCGTGCCAGAGGTAGCGGTGCTGGACGGCGGCCCGGTAGCACTCGGCGAGCAGGGGCCGCCCGGCGACGGCGGCCAGCATCAGCAGGTGCGAGGCGCGGGGCTCGTGCCAGCCGGTGAGCAGGCCGTCGACCGCGCGCACCCCGCGCTCCGGAGTGATCACCAACTCCGTCCAGCCGTCCGCCTCCTGGACGGTGCCGTCCGACGCGGCGGCCGACTCCAGGGCGCGCACCACCGTGGTGCCGACGGCGATCACCCGCCCACCGCCGGCCCGCACATGGCCGACCAGACGGGCGGTGGCCGCCGGGACGTGGAACCGCTCGGCGTACGGCGCCTCGTGCGCCTCCGGCGAGGCCACCCCGGTGTGCAGCGTGACCGGCGCGACCAGCACCCCGCGACCCGCCAGGCGGGCCACCACCTCCGCGCTGAACGGCCTTGCGGCGCTCGGCATCTCACTGCTGCCGGGGACGGCCGCGAAGACCGTCTGGTAGGCCTCGATCGGCCAGTCGCGGTCCACGTAGCCGTAACGGATCGCCTTGCCGTGCACCTCCAGGTACGGCAACATCCTTGCCGGCAGCGCCAGTTCGGCGTACCAGAGCCGGGCGGTGAACGGTGCGACCAGCTCGGCCGCGCCGCCGGCGGCAGCGCCACCCGCAGACCGGGGCGGGCCGGGGAGTCGGCCGGCGGGTAGTAGGCGGCCGCCGACCCCGGCACCACCCGCCGCAACTCCACCAGGTGGGAGCCGCGTTGGTCGGGCTGGGCGGAGGACAGGTGCAGCGCGACCGCCGTACCGTCGGGCAGCCGGCCGGGCAGCGCGGCCGGCAGGGTGGCCGAGTTGTTGACCACCAGCAGGTCACCCGCGCGCAGCACCTCGGGCAGCTCGGTGAAGCGGTGGTGCTCGACGCTCCCCCGGTCGCGCCGGCCGACCAGCATCCGCACGCCATCCCGCGCCCCGCCGCGCGCCTCCGCCGGTGCCCGGGCGGAGAGTTCGGGCGGCACGGCGACGTCGAGGCCGAGGTCCACGAGTTCGGTCATCGCCCACCCCGGGCCGCGGCCCTCAGGTCCTCGGCGCGGTAGCGGCCGGAGGCGGCCCGGTCGTGCAGCAGTCCGAGCAGGACCGGCACCACCTCCTCGGGCAGCGGCTCGCCGGAGATGTCCTCACCGGGGCTGGCCTCCTGCAACATCCCGGTGCGCATGCTTCCCGGGTCCACCGCCCACACCCGCAACTCCGGTTCCTCGCGGGCGAGTACGGCGGTGGCATGGTCGAGCGCCGCCTTGCTGGCGCCGTAGCCGCCCCAGCCGAGGTAGGGCACGACGGCGGCGTCCGAACTGATGTTGAGCACGCTCCCGGCGCGGGCACGCAGCTGAGGCAGGAGGAGCTGGGTGAGGGCGATCGGGGCGAGCGCGTTGACCTCGAAGGTCTCCAGCAGGTCCGGCAGCGGGAAGTCGGCCAGCCGGGGCAGCGGCTCGGCGCCGGGCGCGGTGGCACCGTTGAGCGTACCGGCGTTGTTGACCAGCAGGCTCGCGCCGCCGAGCCCGTCGGCGGCCGCGGTCAGGTGGGCACGGTGGTCGTCGTCGACGATGGAACCGGAGAGGGCGACGACCTTGGTGACGGCGGCCAGGGCCGCCTCGGCGGCGGCGAGTCCGGCCGCGCCACGGGCGCTGATCACCAGCTGCCAGCCGTCGGCGGCGAGGGCCCGGGCGAGCGCCAGGCCGAGCCCCCGGGAGGCGCCGGTGACCACGGCGACGGGGGCGGGGGCGGTGTGCTGTGCTGCGTTCATGTCCCCACCCTCGCCCCGCAGGGGGCGGCGGCGGATCGGGCGCCGGAACCGGGACCCGGTCGTCCGTTGGGCCTAGGGTGTCCGGGTCGCCGGACCTGGGCCGCCGGCCCAGGCTTGCGGGTCCGTCCAGGCGGCGAGGGTGCGGCGGGTGTCGAAGCGGCGCTCCCGGCCGGTCAGCGGGTCGGTGAACTCGACCACCGAGGCGAGGAGTTGGAGCGGGCGACGGAAGTCGTCCGGGGCCGGTTCGGGCAGCACCACCGGATACACCGGGTCACCGAGGATCGGCACGCCGAGGCCGCACATGTGCAGCCGCAGCTGGTGGGTGCGCCCGCTCAGCGGCCGCAGCCGGTAGCGGGCCAGGCCGTCGCGGCGTTCCAGGAGGTCGATCCGGCTCTCGCTGTTCGGCGGCGCGTCGAGCTCCCGGGCCGCGATCACCCCGCGCTCCTTGAGGATGTGGCTGCGCACGGTGCGCGGCAGGTCCAGCGCCGGGTCGTACCGGGCGATCGCCTGGTACTCCTTGCGCACCAGCCGGTCGCTGAACAGCGTCTGGTAGGCACCGCGCTCCTCGGGCCGCACCACGAACATGGCCAGGCCCGCGGTGAGCCGGTCGAGCCGGTGCGCGGGGCTGAGGGCGGGCAGGTCGAGACTGTGCCGCAACCGGGACAGCGCCGTCTCGACGACGTGCCGGCCGCGCGGGGTGGTCGCCAGGAAGTGCGGCTTGTCGACGACGACCAGGTGCTCGTCGCGGTGCAGCACCTCCAGTTCGAACGGGACGCGGACCTCCTCGGGGAGGTCCCGGTAGAACCACAGGTGCGCGCCGGGCCGGAACGGCTCGTCCGGGGCGACCGGGCCGTGCTCGCCGACGATCTCGCGGCCGCTCAGCGCCGCATCGATCCGCGCGGCGGCCACGGCCGGCAGCCGCTCGACCAGGTAGGCACGGACGGACGGCCAGGGGCCCTCGGGCGGCAACCGCAGGTGCACCGGGTCCACACCGTGGCGCTGCGGGAGGGGGGAGGCCGTGCGGCGGCTCTTGCGTCTCATCTCCCGGCCAGCGTAGTCCGCCCGCTCGGGGCGGCCTCGGCCGAGGTCCCCGAGCCGCCCCGGTCCCCCGAGGTGCCGCTCACGGGGAGTGCGGAGCACAGTGGACGGTAGGTCGCCAATCCGCCGGGAGCAGCCGGGAGGACGTGTGAGCGCAGACGGCCCGGACGGTGTGCCACCGCTGCACCTGCCGCGGCGCACCCGGATGCTGCTGGTCGGCGCCTTCGGGCTGCTGGTCGCCGCCGTGGTGGCCGACCTGGTGACGGGGCCGGGGACGACCCTCTCCCCCGTACTGGCCGTCGCGCCGGTCCTGGCCGGGGCGACCACCCGCAGCGCCCGGGTGCCGCTGGCCGCCGGGGGCATCGCCGTCGTGGCGGTCGGGCTGCTGGAGACCACCAACACCGAACTGCCGGCCGAGGTGCACATCACCGCGCTGATCACGGTGCTCGCGGCGACCCTGGCCAGCGCCGCCAACGTCGTCCTGGTGTCGGCCCGGGAGCGGGAGCTGTTCCACGTCCGGACGGTCGCCGAGGCGGCACAGCGGGCCCTGCTGCGCCCGCCGCCGGAGCGGATCGGGCGGCTGCGCACCGCGGTGCGCTACGTCGCGGCGGCGGCCGAGGCACGCATCGGCGGGGACCTGTACGCGGTGGTCGACACCCGCTACGGCACCCGGATCCTGCTCGGTGACGTGCAGGGGCACGGGCTGCCGGCGGTGGAGACGGCGGCGGACGTGCTGGGGGTGTTCCGCGAGGCGGCCCGGACGGAGCCCGATCTCGCGCGGCTGGCCGAACGGCTGGACGCGGCGCTCGCCGCCCGACCGGACGAGGGGCGCTTCGCCACCGCGCTGCTGCTGACCGTGCCCGCGGAGCGGGGGCCGGCCGGCGTGGTCAACTGCGGGCACCCGCCCCCGCTGCTGCGCCGCGCGGGCCGGGTGCGCGCGCTGACGCCGCCGTACGCCGCGCCGCCGCTCGGGCTGCGGGGGCTGACCGGTGACGGGTATCCGACGGTCCACTTCGAGCCGCTGCCGGGGGACCTGCTGCTCCTGTACACCGACGGCATCACCGAGGCCCGCAACGCCGAGGGGCGGTTCTACCCGCTGGAGGAGCGGCTGCCGGGGCTGCCCGCGGGGAACCCGGCGGACCTGCTGGAGGACCTGCTCGCGGACGTCGACGGCTGGGTCGGCGACGCCGGGCTGACGGACGACGCGGCGCTGCTGGCGCTCCGCTGGGAGCACTGACGGGCGGAGGGCGGACGGCGGACGGGCAGGCAGCCAGAGGGGCAGGCGGGATGGGCGGGCCGGCGGGAGCAGTGACGGCCCGGCCGATTGTCAGAGCCGTGTGCAAGGCTTCGCACACGGTCGGTGAGGAGCCGGCCGGGTAGCGATCGTCGAAGGGAGAGCGCCATGGGGGACAAGGCCAGCGGGTCGTTCGAGCTGACCGGCTTCGAACCGGTGGAGACGGAGGAGCGCGAGGGTGCGGCCTTCGGGCGGGTCCGGATCTCCAAAAACTTCACGGGTGGGCTGAGCGGCACCAGCGAGGTGCGGATGCTCTCCGTCGCGGGCCCCTCGGGCGGCCCGGCGTCCTACGTCGCGGTGGAGCACGTGACGGGCGAACTGGACGGGCATAAGGGCTCGTTCGTGCTCCAGCACGCGGCGTGGGACACCGGCGGGACGACCATACGCGTGGTGCCGGGCACCGGGTCGGGCGAGCTGGCCGGGCTCACCGGCGAGTTCCGCCTGACCGTCGACGAGGCCGGCACCCACACCTACGTCCTGGAGTACGAGCTGGGCTGAATCACCTGGTCTCAGCCGCGCGCCGCGCGCCGCACGCACCGGGCTGCCGTCCGCGCTGCCACGATGATGCGATCAGTGCACGATCGACATCGGAGGGTGGCGCATGCCCGGTACGACGATGGCGGCGGACGGCACGCCGGTCGCGGTGCTGGCCGCGAACACGGTCACGGCGCCTGTCGCGACACCAGTCACGACTCGGGTCACGGCGCCAGTCACGGTCGAGGAGGTGGTCGGTCGGCTGCGGGAGATCGGGGCGGTCCTGCCCCCGGCGGACGGGGTGGCGGTCTTCAACCGGCTCTACCTCACCGTCACGGAGGCCGTCCGCGGCCGGCTCGGCGGCTCGTACTTCGCCGATCCGGCGGCGATGGCCGAGCTGGACACGGTGTTCGCCGGGCGCTACCTGCTGGCCGTGGCCGCCGACGCGGCCGGGCAGGAGCCGCCCGCCTGCTGGCGTCCGCTGTTCGCACTGCGCGCCCACCCGGGGGTGCACCCGCTGCAGTTCGCGTTGGCCGGGATGAACGCCCACATCCAGCACGACCTGCCGCTCGCCGTCGTGGACACCTGCCTGCGTCGGGGCTGCGAGCCGGCCGGGCTCGTGGCGGACTACCACCGGATCAACGGCCTGCTGGCGGAGGTGGAGACGGCCGTCCGGGAGCAGCTGATGCCCGGCCCGGACCTGCTGGAGCGCGCCGAACCGCTCACCCACCTGCTCGGCGTCTGGTCGGTGGAGGCCGCCCGCGAGGGGGCGTGGTCCGCCGTCCAGGCGCTCTGGGAGCTGCGCGCGGTGCCGACCGCCGCGCGGGCCTTCGCCGCCGCCCTGGACTGCTCGGCCGGCCTGCTCGGCCACGCCCTGCTGCTCCCGCTCGGCCCGCACCCCGCACCGGACGCGGCCGACGGCTCACCACGCACGGCGGACGCCCCGGGCACGACGGCGGGCACGCCGGACGCACCGGGCAAGGCACCGCATGCACCGGGCGAGGCACCGCATGCACCGGGCACGGCGCCGGACGCACCCCACAAGGCACCGGACGCCCCCCGCACGGCGGCCGGCCGGCTCCCCGAGGCGAGGAACCGGCCGGCCGGTGAAGGAGCGGGCGCTCAGGCCCGACCCGATCAGGCCCAGCTGGAGTGCAGCGGCTTGCCCTCGGCGTAGCCGGCCGCGCTCTGGATGCCGACGATCGCCTTCTCCTGGAACTCCTCCAGGGTGTTGGCGCCCGCGTAGGTGCAGGAGCTGCGCACACCGGCCACGATCGAGTCGATCAGGTCCTCGACGCCCGGGCGGGCCGGGTCGACGAACATCCGGGAGTGCGAGATGCCCTCCTCGAACAGCGCCTTGCGGGCCCGGTCGTACGAGGAGTCCTGGGCGGTGCGGTTGCTGACCGCACGGGCCGAGGCCATGCCGAAGCTCTCCTTGTACTGGCGGCCGTCAGCGGCGGTCTGCAGGTCGCCCGGGGACTCGTAGGTGCCGGCGAACCAGGAGCCGATCATCACGTTGGAGGCGCCGGCGGCCAGTGCCATCGCGACGTCGCGCGGGTGGCGGACGCCGCCGTCGGCCCACACGTGCTTGCCGAGCCGGCGCGCCTCGGCGGCGCACTCCAGCACGGCGGAGAACTGCGGGCGGCCGACGCCGGTCATCATCCGGGTGGTGCACATGGCGCCGGGGCCGACGCCGACCTTGAGGATGTCGGCGCCCGCCTCGACCAGGTCGCGGACACCGGCGGCGGAGACCACGTTGCCGGCCACGATCGGGATCCGCGGGTCGAGGCCGCGCACCGCGCGCAGCGCGCTGATCATCGATTCCTGGTGGCCGTGCGCGGTGTCCACGACCAGCACGTCGGCGCCGGCGTCGATCAGGGCCTTGGCCTTGCCGGCCACATCGCCGTTGATGCCGACGGTGGCGGCGATCCGCAGCTTGCCGGCGGCGTCCACGGCCGGGGTGTACAGGGTGGCGCGCAGCGCGCCCTTGCGGGTGAGGATGCCGACGAGCCGGCCCTCGGCGTCGACGACCGGGGCGAGCTTGCGGTGCGCCTCGGTGAGCTTGTCGAAGGCGGTGCGCGGGTCGATGTCCTCGTCCAGGAGCAGCAGGTCGCGGGACATCACGTCGGCGAGGCTGGTGAAGCGGTCCACGCCCTGGCAGTCGGAGTCGGTGACGACGCCGACCGGCTTGCCGTCCTCGACGACCACGAGGGCGCCGTGCGCGCGCTTGGGCAGCAGCGACAGCGCCTCGGCGACGGTGGCGCCCGGGGCGAGGGTGATCGGGGTGTCGTGCACCAGGTGGCGCTGCTTGACCCAGGAGACGACCTCGGCGATGACCTCGGTGGGGATGTCCTGCGGGATGGCGACCAGGCCGCCGCGGCGGGCGACGGTCTCGGCCATCCGGCGGCCCGCGATGGCGGTCATGTTGGCGACGACCAGCGGGATGGTGGTGCCGGTGCCGTCGTTCGAGGAGAGGTCGACCGCCTGCCGGGAGCCCACGGCGGAACGGCTGGGGACCATGAAGACGTCGTCGTACGTCAAGTCGTACGAGGGCTTGAGGTCGTTCAGGAAGCGCATGAAGGGGGCTCTCTGGCTGGGAGAAATTACACCTCGGGTGCGGTTGCGGCACTGCCGCCGGGCGCACTCGGGCGCCCGGCACCCAGCATTCGATTCTCCGGGACGGTGGGATCAAAAGCCAGTTCGAGCCCCATTGCTGGCACTGTGTACAAACCATGATCAATGCTCCGCGCGTAGACTTGGATGATCATCCAAGACCGGCGGTTTTCGCCCCGGCCAGGGCCGCTCCCGTAGCATTCACGCGGTAACGGCGAGGCGAGCGGGAAGCGGCGACAGGCAATGACGGCGGGCGTGGACATCAAGCAGGACCAGAGCGGCACGGACACCGGGGAGGAGATCGACTACGGTCCCGGCCTCGACCCCGAGCGGCTGCGGCTCTGCCTGGACGTGCTCGCCGAGCTCGACCAGCTGCACGTCGACCACCCGGACGCGATCACCGTCCGCCAGGCCGTCGGCGGCATATTCCGGACGCTCAAGCAGCGCCGCCGCCAGGAGACCCGGGCCCGCAAGACCGCCAACGACCGCGAGGTCACCGCGCGCACCGCCACCGGCGCACCCACCCGGATCGACGACGAGACCGCCGGCGCCTTCGGCCTGACCACCGTCACCAGCACCGAGATCGCCGGCATCCTGGAGCGGCCCCGCTCCTGCTACACGTGCAAGCAGCGGTACGTCGAGGTCGACGCGTTCTACCACAACCTCTGCCAGGACTGCGCCGTCAAGAACCGGGCCCACCGGGACGCCCGCGCCGACCTCACCGGCAAGCGCGCGCTGCTCACCGGCGGCCGGGCCAAGATCGGCATGTACATCGCGCTGATGCTGCTGCGCGACGGCGCCCACACCACCATCACCACGCGCTTCCCCAACGACGCCATCCGCCGCTTCACGGCGATGCCGGACAGCGCCGAGTGGATCCACCGCCTCAAGGTCGTCGGCATCGACCTGCGCGACCCGGCCCAGGTCATGGCGCTCGCCGACGAGGTCGCCGCCGACGGCCCGCTGGACATCCTGATCAACAACGCCGCGCAGACCGTGCGCCGCCCGCCGGAGTCCTACCGCGAGCTGATCGCCGCCGAGTCCGCGCCGCTGCCGGCCGGCGAGCTGCCGCAGGCCACCACCATCGGCCGCTTCGGCAGCGGCAGCGTCGACCTTCCCGCCCTCCCCCACCAGGCGAGCGGCGACGCGCAGCGGATGGCCGCCGAGGACGTCACGTCGCTCGCGCTCGTCACCGGCTCCGCCACGCCCGCCCGGATCGAGGCCGGCACCGCGATCGACGCCGGCGGGCTGGTGCCCGACCTCGCGCCCACCAACAGCTGGGTGCAGACCGTCCAGGAGGTCGGCCCGGTCGAGCTGCTGGAGGTCCAACTCTGCAACTCCACCGCGCCGTTCATCCTGATCAGCCAGCTGCGCCCGGCGATGGCCGCCTCCGCCTCCCGCCGCAAGTACGTCGTCAACGTCTCGGCGATGGAGGGCGTGTTCCAGCGCGGCTACAAGGGCGCCGGCCACCCGCACACCAACATGGCCAAGGCCGCGCTCAACATGCTCACCCGCACCAGCGCGCACGAGATGTTCGAGACCGACGGCATCCTGATGACCGCCGTCGACACCGGCTGGATCACCGACGAGCGGCCGCACCCGGACAAGATGCGGCTGGCCGACGAGGGCTTCCACGCCCCGCTCGACCTGGTCGACGGCGCGGCCCGGGTGTACGACCCGATCGTCCGCGGCGAGCTCGGCGAGGACCTGTACGGCTGCTTCCTGAAGGACTACGAGCGCTCCAACTGGTAATCCCCGATCCTGGCGAGGACCCCCGCGAAGGAGATGGCGAATTGACCACCGCACCGCTGCTCGGCGCAGGAATCATCGTGCCCACCGGGGACGGCCGGGTGCTGATCGGCCGGCGCACCACCGCCGGCGAGCCGCCGACCTGGAGCCTGCCCGGCGGAAAGGTCGATCCCGGCGAGTCCTTCGAGCAGACCGCGGCCCGCGAACTCGCCGAGGAGACCGGCATCGTGCTGCCCGCCGAGCAGATGCGGGTGCTCGCGCTCCTGCTCGACCACGAGCTCGGCCGGCCCCGGCTGACCGCCGCCGTGCTGGCGCCGCCGAGCCTGGCCGAGGCGGTCGTCACCGAGCCGCACGCCTGCGGTGGCTGGGAGCGGGTCGCGCTGGACGCGCTGCCGGAGCCGATGTTCTACCCGTCCTCGCTGGTCCTCGGCAGCTGGCTGCCGCAACGGCCGTCGGTGGTCCGGGCCGGAACGACCGGGTACCCCGTCACCCGCTGAGGCCGCCGGGGTACCCCGGCGGCACTCGGACGCCGAGAGCCCACCGCCCGGGCGGCCCGCGCCGAACGGCGACGGGCCGCCCGCCGTTGCGGGCGGCCTCGGGGCCGGTGATCCGCTTCAGCGAGTCGAGCGCGCCGGTCGGCTCGTCGGCGAACAGCACCTGCGGCCGGGCCGCCAGGCCCCGGGCCGGCGCCACGCGCTGAGCCTGACCACCCGACAGTTCGCCGGAGCGGCGCCGCTCCATGCCGCTCCATGCCGCCCAGGCCGAACCGGGCCGAGCCGGGCCGGCGCGTCCAGGAGAGCGGCGGTGAGGTCGATCCAGCGCAGGTCGGCATCCAGGTGGAACAGGCCGTGGTCGGCGGGCAGAGCGTCCACCAGGGCGCCGGTGCGGCGCAGTTCGGTGCGTTCGCGCATCCGGCGCAGGTGGGCGCGGCGCACTGGGTGTCCAGGTACTCCTCGGCGTCGCGGCCCAGCGTCAGGGCCAGCACCACCTTGGTGAACAGCACGCTCCGCAGGCTGGGTTCGGGCGTGTCCGGACCCCGGAGCCAGGTCTCGAACTCCGTCGCCCCGCGTCGGTGATCACGTAGCGCTCGCGTTCGGGTCCCTCGCCGGAACCCGGTCAGAACGCGGCCAGAACCCGGGCGGAGACACCGTCACCCGGGTGCGGGCGGGCAGGAGGCAGCCCCACGCTCACCCCCTGCACCGCACCACGGCCCGGCACCCCCACGGTCAACCGGGCCAAGCCGTCCCCTGGCACGAAGGATGCGGCCGGACCCCAGCCTGCCCGCCCGCCCGGCCGCTGCCGAGGGTCGAACGTCCCGGGTGCGCGAAGGGGCGCCGGGCGGCCGCACGCCCGGGCGTGACCCGGAACGCGACCGGCGCGCGGCGGCGCCGTCCGCAGGTCCCGGTGGTACGAGCCCGCACGACTCTTGTGCGCGGGCGGCCACCGGGTGGAAATTGGGTGACGAAGCCCCACGACCCCACCACCGCGCCGCCCCAACCCCCCTGAGGAGCCGTCGACGTGTCCAGCACACCCCGCCCCGCCCGGCCCTCGTCGCGCCCGCCGCGAACCGGCCGCCGGCTGCGGCGGGCCTTCGGTGCCCGGCACGAACCGCTGGTCCGGCCCGTCGACCGGGCCCGCGCCCGCGCCTGGCTGCTGAGCACCCTCGGGGCCCTGCTCGCCCTCGCCTTCGCCACCGGCAGCGCCCTGCTCGCCTACCACGCCACCGCACCCCAGGCCGACAGCGACCGCCTGCGCCTCCACAAGGTCGACGCCGTGGTGCTCACCCTCCCCGACCACGGCTCCGGCACCGGCACCGGCTCCGGCACCGGCGGACGCTTCGGCGCCGGCTACAGCACCCGCGTCGACGCCGAGGCCGCCTGGACCTACCCCGACGGGCAGCCGCACACCGGCACCGTCCAGGCCCCCCGCACGGCCGTCACCGGCACCGTCGTCCCCGTCTGGGTCGACCCCGCCGGCGCGCTCTCCTCGCCCCCGACCAACCGCGCCTCCGTCGCCGTCTCCGCCGTCTGCACCGGCGCCGGCGCCCTTCTCGCCCTCCTGGCCCTGCTCACCCTCGCCCTGCGCCTTCGCCTGCACGTCCTCGACCGCCGCGCCGACGAAGCCTGGACCCAGGGCTGGGCCCGCCTCGAACCCCTCTGGAGCGGCCGCGCCGGCCACCGCCAGGACGACTGACCCCTGAGGACGAGCGGGGGCCGGCGAGCGGAGGGGCGCGGCGCCGGGTCAGAGCGGGTGGGTCCAGGCCGGGGCGGGGTGGGATCCGGCGGCCCGGTGGGTGAGGGCCGCGACGGCGACGAGGAGGGTCAGGGCGAGGGTCAGGGCGACGGGAACGTCGGCCTGGCGGATGAGGAGGGCGCCGACGAGGGCGCCGACGAACATCCAGACGGCGGAGGCCAGACGGCGGGGGCCGGTGCGGTCGGCGGCGAGGGCCGTGATGGTCATGGTGAGCACCGTGGTGGTCAGGTCGGGGACCTTGAGGGAGCGGACCACCGCGTTCTGGCCGCCCATCGCGAAGGCCAGCAACCCGATGAGGCCGTAGCGGGCCGGGTCGGAGGTGTAGCCGGCCACGGCGGCCAGGGCGATGCTCGCGGCGACGAGCACCACCTGGCCGACCACCGCCGTGGTCAGCAGCCGCCCGCGGTGGTCGGGCAGCCGCCGGGCGAGGTGGCCCCCGACCAGGGCGCCGAGTACGAACGCGGCGAGGGCGCTCAGTGAGGCGGTGGCGGAGAGTCCGGCGGCACCGGCCAGGGCGAAGCCGAGGAAGACCACGTTGCCGGTCATGTTGGCGACGAAGACGTGGCCGAGCCGGAGGTAGCTGACCGCGTCCACCAGTCCGGTGACGACGGTGAGCACCAGCAGCATCGGCACCAGCGGCCCGTGCCTGGGGTCGGGGGTGAACATCGGGACCTCCTGGTCGGCCTCGTGACGGTGCCTCCGTTCTACCTCCCCCGGGCCGCCTACTAGGCGAGCGCGGGGCGGCTCGGGTCGTCGGGTTCGTCGTCGAGGTGCCAGTGCAGGTCGCGGACGCCGGGTTCGAGGGAGAGCCGGCTGACGACCTGTTCGAGGGCCGGGGCGACCTGCCCGGTGATGGCCACGGTGGCGCGCAGGCTGGTGGCGTCGCCGCTGTCGGTACGGCGGGCGCGCAGGCCGGTAGGGGCGAGGCCGGAGGCGGACAGGGCCTGGAGCAGCAGGGCCCGGATGTGGGTCTCGGCCTTGCGCTCGCATTCCAGGTGGACGGTGGCGCGGACGGTGGAGTCGGGGTCGCTGCCGGACTGCGGGGCGCGGTCGAGCATCCGGCCGGCCGGGCGCAGGATCAGGTGGACGGCGAGGACGCCGAGCGTACCGAGGACGGCGAATTCGAGCTTCCCGGCGGCGGCGAGCACCCCGACGGCGGCCGAACACCACAGCGTGGCGGCGGTGTTGAGGCCGCGGACGCCGGCGCCGTCGCGCAGGATGACGCCACCGCCGAGGAAGCCGATGCCGGAGACGACGTAGGAGGCGACCCGGGTGGGGCTGGCGGCGTCGCCGACGGCCTCGCTGTACAACACGAACAGGGTGGCGCCGGCGGCGACCAGGGCGTTGGTGCGCAGGCCGGCCATCCTGGCCCGCCACTGGCGTTCGACGCCGATGAGCGCGCCGCAGGCGACCCCGGTGGCGAGCCGGACGAGGAAGTCGGCGGTGGTCAGGGTGTGCACGACGGCACCTCCTTCACTGGGAGAGCTGGCAGAGCTGGGAGAGCGGGAAGGGCTGCGAGACCTGGGAGACGGACGGACGGGTGGCGGGCCGCTGCCCACCACCCGCCCGTTCGGGCTGCGGTCTGCGGCTCAGTGGTTGAGCGCGGTCTGGACGATCTTGATGATGACCATCACCATCGCGACCAGGAGGTAGGCGCGCAGGGCGCCCATGCCGACCTTGCGGGCGGTGGACATGACCGGCTTGCCGAGGGTCTCCAGCGGGGGCATCCGCCATTCCTCGCGGCCGGTGCGGTCGATCGGGTCCTCCTTGGTGGCGGTGCGGCCGAAGGTGAAGAAGTACCCGGCGACCAGCACACCGGCCACGCCGCAGCCGGCCATGATCCACAGGATGGCCTGCGAGCTGATGTCGGGCCAGACCACGGCGGCGGTCAGGATCAGCGACAGCATCACCAGGACCCCGACCACGGCGGAGGTGAAGGCGTTGGTCTTGGGCCCGTTGACCCACGGCCCCAGGACGGCCTTGTCGTTGCAGAGCAGCAGCAGGAACACCGTCGCCGAGGGCAGCAGCACACCCGCCAGCACCTGGACGAACTGCGTCATCAGGCCCTGGGTGTAGCCGGTGGACAGCAGCGTGATCGCGGCCGCCACGACCACCAGGCCGGCGTAGATCGCGTAGAAGCCCTTGGCGCCCTTGACGCCCCGGTGCAGCGAGTGCCTGATGCCGAACACGTCGCCGATCGCGTAGGCGGTGGAGAGGGAGACGGCGAAGGCGCCGATGATCGAGGCGTCCAGCAGCGCGATGGCGAACAGCACGCCCACCACGTGTCCGGCCTTGTCCTCAAGGCCCTTGGCGACGGCGGCCGCGTCGGAGAACTGGCCGAAGCCGTCGGTGCCGGCGAAGGCCGCGGCGGTGAAGCCCATCATCGCGGCGGCGCCGATGATGACGATGGCGATCCCGATCCACAGGTCGACCTTCTCGTACTTCATGAACCGCGGCGTGATCCGCTTGTCGATGACGTACGACTGCTGGAAGAAGAGCTGCCACGGGGCGACGGTGGTGCCCACGATGGAGACGATCACCAGCATCACGGCCGCCAGCTGGCCCGAGCCGCCCGGCATGCTGGGCACCACGAAGTCGTGCGCCATCTGCGAGGTCTTCGGGTGGACCATGAAGTAGATCGGCACCAGCAGCAGCGAGCCCACGCACAGCGTGACCGCGACGCGCTCGAAACGCTGGAACGAGCCGGTGAACGCCGAGGCGATGATGATCACGGCGGCCAGCACCACCGAGGCGACCTTCGGCAGCCCGAGGTATCCGGCCGCCAGGGTGACACCGATGAACTCGGTGACCAGCGTCAGCGCGTTCAGTAGGAACAGGTCGATGACGCTGAACGCGCCCCAGAACTTCCCGAAGCGCTCCAGGATCAGCCGGGCGTGGCCGACACCGGTGACAGCGCCCAGGCGCAGCACCATCTCCTGGTTCACGTACAGCACCGGGACCAGCATCAGCAGCGTCCACAGCAGCTGTGTGCCGTAGTTCTGCCCCGCCTGCCCGTACGTCGAGAAGGCGCCCGCGTCGTTGTCGCCGACCATCACGATCAGGCCGGGGCCCACGATGGCGAGCAGGGTCTTGAGTCTTGCGGACAGGCCGTGGCGCGGCGTGGTGTCGTCGAGCCGGATGGTGCCGAGCGCACCCTTGATGTCGCCGACGTGGGCGTCGTCGAGCACGGCGGTGCGGGTGGTGGTGGGGACCTTCGGGTCCAGCATCACGTTGGTCATGGCAGGGCCTCCCTGCCCCCTTCCTTGAGGGGGCGACAGGGGGCACGCAGCAGCGATCCTCCCTGCGAGAGCGCACGGCGTCGGACCGCACGGCGGCGCTGAGCGGCGGCGGCCGTGAGGGCATGACGGAGCGTCAGACGTCGTACGTCGGGGCGCGGTTGAGCGCATGACGCAGCGTCAGGTGAACGCGCGCAGGGAAGGTTGTTACCGCGTGCCAGAGGTGATCGAGAGCATGCGGGGGCAGGGGCGACTATGGCCCGGACTATCGCAGTCCATGTCTCTCGCCTCCTCCCGGTCGGGGGCGCACGTCTGTGCACCGCATCGCGACACGGCAAGGAGCGGACCGGCCCCACGGGACCGGCACACCCCAACTCGTCAGAGCTTTGGCACTCCACGGCGTGTCCAGCCCGATCGGCCGGAAGCCACTTGGGGTCAACCCTTAACTCGGGAAGACCTGTCCTGAACCTGGGCGTCTCTCGACGTCGTCGGGTCAGTGGCCTGTGTCCGTGAAGACGCCTCACCGAACGAGGTGCCTTTCAAATCTCGTCAAGCATAAACCCTCCCCTTCACCCGGATAGCGGCGTTTCGACCGAACTTCGACAGCTTTGTAGAAGCTTGACCAAACCCACCCCTCGACGTGCACCCCCGTCCGGCATATATAGTTCACCGACATATGCAGCTCAACAGCTCACGAGGGGGAAGTGTGTCCCACAGCGATCCGACCCGATCCGCACCCGTCCTGCACCTGGCCAACGTCACCCGGGTGCACGGCCGGGGCGCCGCCGAGGTACACGCCCTGCGCGGCGTCGAACTGGCCGTCCACCCCGGCGAGTTCGTCGCCGTCATGGGCCCGTCCGGCTCCGGGAAGTCCACCCTGCTGACCCTGGCCGGCGGACTCGACGCGCCCAGCGAGGGCGAGATCCTGGTCGAGGGCGTGGCCCTCGGCGGCCTCAGCCGCGGCCGGCTCGCCGACCTTCGGCGGCGCTCCATCGGGTACGTCTTCCAGGACTACAACCTGATCCCCGCCCTCACCGCCGCCGAGAACATCTCGCTGCCCCGCGAACTCGACGGAGTCTCCGGACGCACCGCCCGCCGCGAGGCGCTCGCCGCCCTGGAGGAGCTCGGCATCGGGGAACTCGCCGACCGCTTCCCCGACGACATGTCCGGCGGCCAGCAGCAGCGCGTCGCCATCGCCCGCGCGCTGATCGGCGAGCGCCGCCTCGTCCTCGCCGACGAACCGACCGGCGCCCTCGACTCCGCCACCGGCGAGGCCGTGCTCGCCGTGCTGCGCGCCCGCTGCGACGCCGGGGCCGCCGCGATGATGGTCACCCACGAGGCCGCGCACGCCAGTTGGGCGGACCGGGTGGTCCATCTGAAGGACGGCGCGGTCGCCTCCGAGAGCCACGGGCGGCGCACCGGCAAGCGCCGGCTGACCGCCGAGCCGCTCAGCGCCCCGGCCGACGGCTACGGCCACGCGGCCGACGGGGCCGGGCACTCGGCCACCGGCACCGGGCACGCGGTCGGCGACTTCGGCCACGCGGCCGACGGCTACGGCGAGGTGGCCCGATGAGACTCGGCGCCTGGAAGGTCGCCCTGCGCATCGCCCGCCGCGACGCGCTGCGCGCCAAGGGCCGCAGCGCCCTGATCGTCGCCATGATCGCGCTGCCCGTCCTCGGCGTCACCGGCGCCGACGTCGTCCACCGCAGCGGGCAGCTCACCCCGGCCGAACGGGTCGAACGGGTGCTGGGCGGGGCGGACGCCCTCGTCACCTCGCTCGCCCCCGGCCGGGCCGTCGAGCAGGCCCCGGTCGCCGAGGACGGCGCCTTCGCGGCCCAGCCCCGCCCCGGACAACCGCCCACGGCCGAGCAGCAGAAGGCCGCCGGCACCGACCCGGTCACCCTGGTCACCGGGCTGCTGCCGCCGGGCAGCGTGCTCACCTCCGCCCGGCAGGGCCCGGAGACCGGCGCGACCTCCCCCGAAGGCCTGGTCCGCACCCTCACCACCGAGGCCGACCTCACCGACCCGCTCTGGCACGGCCGGCTCAACCTGGTCGACGGCCACGCCCCGGGCGGCCCGCGCGAACTGGCCGCCACCCGGGCCTTCCTCGACAACGCCGGGCTGGCCGTCGGCGGCACCACCACCTTTCCGGGCCTGGAGCGGACCACCTTCACCATCACCGGCGTCGTCGAGCACCCGGACGACCTCCGCCGGGTCGAACTCGTCGCCCAGTCGGGCGCGTTGCTGAGCCAGCTCGCCGCCGCCACGCCTCCCGGCAGCCCGGCCGCGGCACCGCCGGAGCCCGAACGCGGCGCCTGGCTGGTCCGGCTCCCCGCCGGGGCCACCCTCGACTGGGCCAAGGTCCAGGAGTTCAACGCCCACGGCTACACCCTCACCGCCCGCTCGGTCGCGCTCGCCCCGCCGCCGCGCGCCGCCGTCCCCTACTACCGGGACGCCTACCGCTCCTTCGGCCCCTCCGCCGACGACAACACCAAGGTCGTGGTGGCCACCGTCACCGGCATGGGCCTGCTGGAGGTCGCCCTGCTCGCCGGCCCCGCCTTCGCGGTCGGCGCCCGCCGCTCCCGCCGCCAGCTCGCGCTGCTCGGCGCCGCCGGCGGCCGGCGGACGCACGTCGGCGCGGTGGTGCTCGGCGGCGCCCTCGTCCTCGGCGCGGCCGGGGCCGTGGTCGGCGTGGTCCTCGGCGGCGGCCTCGTCGCCGGGCTGCGCCCGTGGATCGAACGGGCCGGCGGCGCCCGCTTCGGACACTTCGCCCTGCCGCCACTGGACCTGCTCGCGATCGGCGGGATCGGCCTGCTCACGGCGCTCCTCGCGGCCGCGCTGCCCGCCCGGCAAGCCGCCCGCCGCAGCGTCACCGCCGGACTCACCGACCGGGACACCGTCCAGGCCCCGAACCGCTGGGTCACCGTGCTCGGTGTGCTGCTGCTCGCCGCCGGCGCCGCCCTGGCCCTGTACGGCGCGAGCGCGCTGCAACACGGCGGCGTGCCCGTCGTCAGCACCTACGACACCCGCACGCTGACCGTGCTCGGCGGCTCCGTCATCGCCGAACTCGGCCTGCTCGCCTGCACCCCCGCACTCGTCGCCCTGCTCGGCCGGCTCGCCAGGCGGCTGCCGCTCGGCCCCCGACTCGCCCTGCGCGACTCCGCCCGGCACCGCTCGCGTACCGCGCCGGCCGTCGCCGCCGTGATGGCCGCCGTGGCCGGGGCCGTCGCCATCGGCGTCTACAGCACCAGCACCGACGCCGAGAACCGCCGCGACTACCGGCCGCAGGCCCCGTACGGCGCCGTGCAGCTCCTCTCCACCGTCGACGGACCGCAACTCGACGGCCTGCGCGCCGAGGTGGGCAAGCAGCTGACCGACCTGGGGCCGCGCGCCGACCTCGGCGAAGCGGTGTACCAGTTCTGTGCCAACTGCTCCAGCACCGTCCAGCTCAAGGGCACCGTGAACTGGCGCACCGCGTCCGGCCCGCCGCACCTGGCCTCCGGGGACGCCGCCATGCTCCGCACCCAGTTCGGCATCCACGACCCGGCCGCCGAACAGGCCCTGGCCGCCGGGAAGATCCTGGTCTTCGACCGCGCCTTCCTCGCCGGCGACGGCCGGGCGGTGCTCCAGCTGCGCGGCAGCTCCGGCGCGCCGCTCCAGCCCGGCGAGGTCCCCAAGCCCGACCTTCAGGAAATCCCGGCCGACGCCGTCCTGGTCGAGAACCCGACCGCCGCCCGCTTCGCCCAGGGCCTGATCCTGCCCTCGGCGCTGCCCAAGCTCCTGCCCGGGCTCACCGCGAAGCCCACCGGCTCGATCTGGGTGCCCGCCACCCCGCCCGACCGCAAGGCCCAGCAGCGCACCGAGGCCGCCGTCGTCCGGCTCGACCGGGCCGCCCAGCTGGAGGTCGAGCGCGGCTTCCAGCCCCGCGGCGACGCCCTCACCCTGGCCCTCAGCGGCTTCGCCGGACTGGTCGTCCTCGGCGCCGCCGGCATCGCCACCGGCCTGGCCGCCGCCGACTCCCGCCAGGACCAGGCCACCCTGGCCGCCGTCGGCGCACCACCGCGGATCCGCCGCACCATGGCGGGACTGCAGTGCGCGATGATCGCCCTGCTCGGGGCGCTGCTCGGGGCGGTCAACGGCTTCGTCCCCGCGGTGGGCCTGCTGAAGTCCCGGGCGAGCGGGTTCGGCGGCCACCCGGCCCTGATCACCGCCCCCTGGGGCCAGCTGCTGCTGGTCGTCCTGGTGCTCCCGGTGCTGGCGGGGCTGCTCGCCGCCCTGCTGACCCGCTCCCGCATCCCGATGGGGCGGCGGCTGTCCTGACCCCTGGCGCACGCCGGTGCCCGCCCCCCATTCCGGAGGGCGGGCTTCGGCGTGCGCGGGCGACCCGCGCGCGAGAGCGCCGTACCATGGGCGGGTTCTAGCGGGCGAAGGGCGCCGGCGGTCGGCGAGGGAGAGAACGGCGGTGCTGCGCGGGTTCGGCGATCTGGAGGCCGAGATCATGGACCGGCTGTGGTCCTGGGGGCGGCCCGCCACCGTACGCGAGGTGGTGGACGACCTCCAGCGGCAGCGGCCGGTCGCGTACACCACCGTCACCACGGTGGCCGACATCCTGCACACCAAGGGCTGGCTGCGCCGGGACAAGGTGGGCCGGGCCTGGGCGTACGAGCCGACCTGCACCCGGGAGGCGTACACCGCGCGGCTGATGCGCCAGGCGCTGGAGACCACGCCGGACCGGGCGGGTGCGCTGCTGCACTTCGTCGACGGGATGAGCAGCGACGAGGCATCCGCGCTGCTGGCGGCGCTGGAGCAGGTGAAGGCCCGGGACGCCGAGTGACCCTCGCGCTGCTCGGCCTCCACCTGGCCGTGACCGGGGTCCTGCTGCCGCGCCGGCTGGCCGGCTCGGCCCGGTTGCAGGCGCGCCCGGCGGCGGGCGCCGCGCTCTGGCTGGCCCTGATGGCCTCCTTCCTGGTCGCGTTGCTGCTGGCGGCGCACCACGCGGTGGAGCCGTTCGCCCACGAGCCGGCCGGGCTGGTCGGGCTGTTCCCGCACCCGGAGCCCCCCGGGCCCATCGCCCCGCACACCCACGACTGGTGGCTGCTGGCCGCCGCCGGGGCCGCGATCGCCACGGTGGTGGCGGCCGTCGGCGTCCGAGCCGGACGGGCGCGCCGACGGCACCGGGCGATGCTGGACGTGGTCGCCGTCCGGGACGGGCGCTGGGGCGCCCTGATCCTGGAGCACGCCCACCCGACCGTCTACTGCCTGCCCGGCCGCAGCTCCCGGGTGGTCCTGTCGCGCGGGGCGCTGCGGCTGCTGGACGACCGGCAGTTGGCCGCGGCGGTGGCGCACGAGCACGGACACATCCGCGGCCGCCACCACCTGTTCCGGCTGCCGGCGGACACCTTCGCCCTGCTGTTCGGCCCGCTGCCGCTGGCCCGGCGCGGGCGGGCGGAGGTGGGGCTGCTGCTGGAGATGGCGGCCGACGACGCCGCGCTGGCGCGGGTGTCGCGCAGCGAACTGGCCTCCGCGCTCTGCGCCCTGGCGACGTCCGGAGCCCCGACGGGCGCCGCGCACGGCGTCGTGCCGGGCACGGCGTACGGCATCGCGCCCGGCGGGTCGCTGGCGGCGTCCGCCACCGGGGTGCTGGCCCGGGTCCGCCGGCTGGCCCGACCGGGGCACGGCCGACGAAGGCGCCAACTGGCCTTCTGGATAGTGGTGT
The DNA here is from genome assembly GCF_056435345.1 of Kitasatospora sp. NPDC043950. Taxonomy (NCBI): domain Bacteria; kingdom Bacillati; phylum Actinomycetota; class Actinomycetes; order Kitasatosporales; family Streptomycetaceae; genus Kitasatospora; species Kitasatospora sp. NPDC043950. Next base: position 58,060 of record NZ_JBWKER010000023.1, on the reverse strand, counting down.
CGGCGCTCCCGCTGCTGCCGTACCTGCTGGCCTGCGCGCCGCACCCGTAGGGCGTCCGCCGTCCCCCGGTCACGATGCCGGGCGGACCCTAGCGGTGCCGCAGGTACGCCTCGGCGGTTTCGCGCAGGCGGTCGTGCAGGCCGTCGTAGGCGCGGACCCGCCCGAGCAGGCTCTTCGGCAGCTTGGCGACCATCGTGTAGTTGGTGTCGCAGACGTTGGCGGCCGGCGCCAGCCCGGCCTGGCTGACCAGTTGGTAGGCGTCGAGCTGGTCCAGGCCGAGCAGGTGCCCGGTCCAGCCGACCAGGTCGTGCTGGCTGATCCGGAACGCGTCCTCCAGGGGGCGGGCGGAGCCGGTGCTGATCAGGAAGCGGTCGTCCTCCAGCCGCGGCCAGGCCGGTCCGCCGCCCTTGACCAGGTCGACGATCACGGTGGTGCGCATGGCCGCCTCCACCGCCGTCCCGCACACCTCCCCCTCCCCCTGACGGGCGTGGCCGTCGCCGATGGCGAGCAGCCCGCCCGGGACGTTGACCCCGAAGTAGGCGGTGGTGCCGGCCCGCATCTCGGGGGTGTCCAGGTTGCCGCCGTGCGCGCCCGGCGTGATCGAGGCCAGCACCTCGCCGGCCGCCGGGGCGACCCCGACGGTGCCGTGCATCGGGTCGAGCGGGAGGTCCACCGTGAAATCACTGTTCCGGGCCCGGAATCGGCAGACGCCCGCCTTGAGGTCCAGGTCGTAGACCCAGACCCGCTCCTCCAGCGGCGGGTGCAGCATCGCCGTGCTGTGGGTCGCGGTCAGCGCGCCGAAGTGCGGGAAGGTGCTGGAGACGCCGTACTCCCGGGCCGGGGTGATCTCCACGAAGTGCACCGCGAGGACGTCGCCGGGCTCCGCGCCCGCCACCGCGATCGGCCCGGTGACCGGGTTGAGGTAGGGGAAGACGCAGACCTGGCTGGGCAGGTCGCCGGTGCCGCGCACCTTGCCGCCGAAGCAGTCCTCGGTGGTCAGTTCGACGATGGTGCCGGGCCGCACGGTGACGAGCGGTGCGCGCCCGCCGAAGGTGTAGGCGTAGTCGGCCGGGGCGGGGGCCAGCTGGACGGTCTCGGGCAGGCTCACGGGTTCTCCTCGCGGGTGGTGGGCGCATCGACGGCGGATTCGGGCCCGGTGGCGGGATCGGGCTCGGTGCCGGATCCGGGCTCGGTGCAGGATCCGGGCTCGACGGCCGATCCGGGCTCGACGGCCGATTCGGGCTCGACGGCCGATTCGGGCTCGACGGCCGATTCGGCCTCGATGACGGCCAGTCGGGGCTTGCGGCCGGTGGCCACCAGCCCGGCCAGCACGACCGCGCCGACGGCCAGCCAGACGAAACCGAGCCGCTGGGCCGCTATGTTGGCGTTCACGACCACGTAGGCGAGGATCGCGAAGCCGAGGACCGGCGCGATCAGGTGGCGCCAGTAGTCCTTGCTGCGTCGGCGGATCAGGTAGTGGACGACGACGGCGACGTGCAGGACCAGGAAGGTGGTCAGCGCGCCGAAGTTGACCAGGGTGCTCAGCAGGGTGATGCCGTCGTCACGCGAGGCCATGTAGAGGCCGAGCAGCAGCGAGATCGCGGCGGTCAGCAGGGTGGCGTTGACCGGCACCCGGCGCTCGGGGTGGATCCGGGCCAGGAAGGCGGGCAGCTGGCGGTCCCGGGCCATCGCGTACAGCAGCCGCGAGGTGGCGGCCTGGGCGACCAGGGAGTTGGCGAAGCCCCAGGCGACGGCGGTGGAGGCGGCGGTCAGCGTGGCGAGCCAGCTGCCGGCGGCGGTGCGGGCCGCGTCGTAGAAGGCGGTGCCGTTCGGATCGCCGTCCCGGATCAGGGCGTCCGGGTCCGGCACCAGCAGCGAGGCCACCCACGTCTGCACGATGAACAGCGTGCCCGCGAGCAGCAGCGCGGCGACCATCGACCGGCCGACGGCCTTGGTGGAGTCCCGGTTCTCCTCCGAGAGGGTGGAGATCCCGTCGAAGCCGAGGAAGCTGAGCACCGCGATCGAGACCGCGCCGAAGACCAGGCTCCACGAGAAGGTGTGCGCGTTGTAGAGCGGGGTGAAGTCGAAGCCCCGGCCCTTGCCGGAGGCGAGCGCGATCACGCCGACCACCACGAACAGCGCCAGCACGACGAGTTCGCCGATCAGCATCGCCTTGTTGACCCTGGAGGTGGTCTCGATGCCCAGGTAGTTGACCACGGTGTTGAGCAGCACGAAGCCGACCAGCCAGAGCCACACCGGGACGGACGGGACCAGCGAGTTCATGGCGACACCGGCGACCAGGTACAGCAGCCCCGGCACCAGCACGTAGTCGAGCAGGATCATCCAGCCGGACAGGAAGCCGACCGGCGCCGCGATGCCCCGCCCGGCGTAGGTGTACACCGAGCCGGCCATCGGGAAGGCCCGCGACATCTGGGCGTAGGACAGGGCGGTGAACATCATCGCGACCATGCCCAGGACGTAGGCCAGCGCGACCATGCCGCCGGAGCCCTGGAAGACGCCGCCGAAGATGCCGAACGGTGCGATCGGCACCATGAAGACCAGCCCGTAGACGAGCAGGTCGGTGAAGGTCAGGGACCGGCGGAGTTCCTGTTGGTAGCCGTAGCTCTCGATGCTCCGGGGCGCGGGCGTGTCAGCCATGGTGCTCCCTCTCCGTGACGACCCTGGGGGTGTGGGGAGACTGTAGGGGCAAGTACTTCCAGATGCTCCTGTTTCCACGTTCCGCCGCACGAGGAGGACCGACCGGGCGGACCCGGAGAACGCGAAGGCCCGCCCCCGCCGAGGCGGGAGCGGGCTGCCGAACTGCCGAACTGCCGAACTGCCGAACTGCCGAACTGCCGAAGCCTACGGCCGGACGGCGCCCACGTACGGCATGGCGCTGATCGGGAGGACCTCGACGTTCTTGCCGGTGCGCGGGGCGTGGATCATCTTGCCGTCGCCGATGTAGATGCCCACGTGGTGGATGTCGGGGTAGAAGAAGACCAGGTCGCCGGGCTGGAGGTCGGCGCGCTGGACGCGGGCGCCGCTATTCCACTGGTCCTGGGACATCCGGGGCAGCTTGACGTTGGCCGAGCGGTAGGCGCCGCCGGTGAGGCCGGAGCAGTCGAAGCTGCTGGGGCCGGTCGCGCCCCAGCCGTAGGGCTTGCCGAGCTGGGCGTAGGCGAACTGGAGGATGGCGGCGGCTCGACCGCTGGCGGGCGGCGCCGGGGTGTTCATGTTCTGGCGCTCCGAGGAGCGGGAGGCCCGGTCGGCGGCGGCCGCCGCCTGGGCCTCGGCCTTGGCCTTCTCTGCGTTCTGCTGGGCGTTGATCTTGGCGCGGTCCTCGGCGCTCAGCTTGTTGAGCATGCCCTGTGCCTGGGCGAGCTTGGCCTGGATCTGCTTCTTCTTCTCCCCCAGCTCGGTGCCGACGGAGTCGAGCTGGGCCAGGGTGGCCGTGGCCTCGGCGCGGTCCTGGTCGAGCTTGCGCTGCTCGTTCTGGGCCTGCTTGAGCAGGGATATCTGGGAGTCGGCGAGGTGGTTCTGCACCGAGGCGCGCTCCAGGTAGGCGGCCGGGTCGGAGTCGAGCATCAGCTGGAAGGACGGGTCGATGCCGTTGGTGCGGTACTGGTCGGCGGCCACCGCGCCGAGCTGGGAGCGCAGCTCGTTCATCGCCTCCTGCCCGCGGGCGACCTTCTCCTGGATCTTGCTGGCGTCGCCCTGGAGCTTCTGCTGCTTCTCCTGGAAGCCGTTGAACTGCTCGACGGCCTGCTCCGCCTCCTCGTTGAGCTTGTCCACCTGTTCCTTGACGGAGGCCAGGTTGGGGGCGGGCTCGGCGTGGGCGGTGCCGGAGGCGAGGACGGCGCCGCCGGCCATGGCCGTGGTGAGGACCGCCATGCGGGCCCGGCTCGGGGGGCTGGGCTTGCGACGCTTTCCCATGGCGGGGGGCTCTCCTTCGGGGGACGGCAGGGGACGGCGAAGGCGGGCGAGGACCTACGGGGGTTCGGTCCCCGCCCACCTTCTTCGAAGTAACTTAATAGATGAGTGGAGGGGTTCCGCAATCCCCCTGTTCCGGGCCGTCCCTGGCGATCGATCGTGGCCCCCGGCACCGGCGTTGACCTCGGGTGCCGCCGTCCGCGGCACTCCTCGCCGCCCGGAGTGCTGAGAACGTGCCAAATCGAGGGAAAGGTCACACGGACCGCCCCTCCTGCGGGCCTGCGAACGAGCGCTAACCTGCGGTCATGAACGTCCTGCCCGAAGGGCTCCCCCTCGCCGCCGAATTCCCGGCCGCACACCGCGAGCAGTGGCAGCAGCTCGTCGAGGGCGTGCTGCGCAAGTCCGGCGCGCACCCCGCGGACGGCGCCGCCGCCGAGCGGGCGCTCACCACCGAACTCCCGGACGGGCTGCGCGCCCGCCCGCTGTACACCGCCGAGGACGCCCCGGCCGAAGCCGGCTACCCCGGCTTCCCCCCGTTCGTCCGCGGCGGCCGGCCGCAGGGCGCCGCCGTCGCCGGCTGGGACGTCCGCCAGCGGCACACCGACCCGGACCGCCGGCGCACCAACGAGGCGGTCCTGGCCGATCTGGAGAACGGCGTCGGCTCGCTCTGGCTGGAGCTCGGCGGCACGGGCCTGCCCGTCACGGCCCTGCCCGAGACGCTGGCCGGCGTGTACCTCGACCTGGCCGCCGTGGCACTCGACGCCGGGCCCGAATTCACCGCCGCCGCCGAGCAGTTGTTCGCCCTGTACGAGGAGCGCGAGGTCTCCCCCGGTGCCGCCGCCGGCAACCTCGGCGCCGACCCGCTGGGCCTCCAGGCCCGCACCGGCGAGACCGGACGCACCACCGCGCTGCTCGCCGAGGCCACCGCGCTGGCCGCCCGCTGCTCCGCCGAGTACCCCGGCGTCCGGGCGCTGACCGTGGACGCCCTGCCCTACCACGAGGCCGGCGCCTCGCCCGCCCAGGAGCTGGGCTGCTCGCTCGCCACCGGCGTCGCCTACCTGCGGGCGCTCACCGCCGCCGGGCTGTCGGTGGACGCCGCGCTCGGCCAGCTGGAATTCCGCTACGCGGCCGACGCCGACCAGTTCCTCACCATCGCCAAGTTCCGTGCCGCGCGCCGCCTCTGGTCCCGCGTCGCCGAGGTGTCGGGGGCTTCCGCGGCGGCCTCGGCGCAGCGCCAGCACGCCGTCACCTCCCGGGTGATGATGACCGCCCGCGACCCGTGGGTGAACATGCTGCGCACCACCGTCGCCTGCCTCGCCGCCGGCGTGGGCGGCGCCGACGCCGTCACCGTGCTGCCCTTCGACAGCGCCCTCGGCCTGCCGGACTCCTTCGCCCGCCGGATCGCCCGCAACACCCAGTCGATCCTGCTGGAGGAGTCCCACCTCGCCCGGGTGATCGACCCGGCCGGCGGCTCCTGGTACGTCGAGCAGCTGAGCGAGGAGCTGGCGGCGGCCGCCTGGGCCTGGTTCCAGGAGATCGAGCGGGCCGGCGGCCAGCAGGCGGCGCTCACCGACGGGACGGTCCGCGAGCGGATCGCCGCGACCTGGGCGGAGCGTTCCGTCAAGCTCGCCAAGCGGCGTGAACCCGTCACCGGCGTCAGCGAGTTCCCACACCTGGACGAACAGCCGCTGGTCCGCGAGCCGGCCCCGGCCGCACCGGGCGGCGGGCTGCCGCAGGTGCGCCGCGCCGAGGCGTACGAGGCGCTGCGCGACCGCTCGGACGCGCAGCTCGCGGCCACCGGCGAGCGGCCGAAGCTGTTCCTGGCCTCGATCGGCACCGCCTCCGCGCACACCGCGCGCACCACCTTCGCCGCCAACCTGTTCCAGGCCGGCGGCATCGCGACGACCTCGCTGGAGTCCGTCGACCCGGCCGCCTTCGCCGAGGCCTTCACCGCCTCCGGCGCCACCGCCGCCTGCCTGTGCTCCGGCGACGCGCAGTACGGCGAGCACGCCGAGGCCGTCGCCGGCGCGCTGAGGGCGGCCGGAGCCCAACGGGTGCTGCTGGCCGGTCGGCTCGGCGAAACCCCGGCAGGAGTAGACGAGTTCATCCACGCGGGCGGGGACGCCATCGCCGTCCTCACCTCCCTGCTCGACCAGATCGGAGTGGCACGATGATCCCCGACTTCACCGGAATCGGGCTGAACGGGGATCCCTCCGGGGACGTCACCGACGGCCAGTGGCGGGCCGCCTGGCGGCAGTCCACCGGCAAGGACGTCGACGAGCTGGTCTGGGACACCCCCGAGGGCATCGGCGTCAAGCCGCTGTACACCACGGCGGACCTGGCCGGCCTGGACTTCCTGGAGACCTACCCGGGCATCGCCCCGTACCTGCGCGGGCCGTACCCGACCATGTACGTCAACCAGCCGTGGACCGTCCGCCAGTACGCGGGCTTCTCCACCGCCGAGGAGTCCAACGCCTTCTACCGCCGCAACCTGGCGGCCGGCCAGAAGGGCCTCTCGGTCGCCTTCGACCTGCCGACCCACCGCGGCTACGACAGCGACCACCCGCGCGTCACCGGCGACGTCGGCATGGCGGGCGTGGCGATCGACTCGATCTACGACATGCGCCAACTCTTCGACGGCATCCCGCTGGACAAGATGTCGGTGTCGATGACCATGAACGGCGCCGTCCTGCCCGTCCTGGCCCTGTACATCGTGGCCGCCGAGGAGCAGGGGGTGGCACCCGAGAAGCTGGCGGGGACCATCCAGAACGACATCCTCAAGGAGTTCATGGTCCGCAACACCTACATCTACCCGCCGCAGCCGTCGATGCGGATCATCTCGGACATCTTCGCGTACACCTCGCAGAAGATGCCCCGGTACAACTCCATCTCCATCTCCGGGTACCACATCCAGGAGGCCGGGGCCACCGCCGACCTGGAGCTGGCCTACACCCTGGCCGACGGGGTGGAGTACCTGCGCGCGGGCCTGGACGTGGGACTGGACGTGGACGCGTTCGCGCCGCGGCTGTCGTTCTTCTGGGCGATCGGCATGAACTTCTTCATGGAGGTCGCCAAGCTGCGCGCGGCCCGGCTGCTGTGGGCGAAGCTGGTCAAGCAGTTCGACCCGAAGAACGCCAAGTCGCTGTCGCTGCGCACCCATTCGCAGACCTCCGGCTGGTCGCTCACCGCCCAGGACGTGTTCAACAACGTGACCCGCACCTGCGTGGAGGCGATGGCCGCCACCCAGGGCCACACCCAGTCGCTGCACACCAACGCGCTCGACGAGGCGCTGGCCCTGCCCACCGACTTCTCCGCCCGGATCGCCCGCAACACCCAGCTGCTGCTCCAGCAGGAGTCCGGCACCTGCCGGGTCATCGACCCGTGGGGCGGCTCCGCCTACGTCGAGAAGCTCACCCACGACCTGGCGCGCCGTGCCTGGCAGCACATCCAGGAGGTCGAGGCGGCCGGCGGCATGGCCAAGGCCATCGACGCGGGCATCCCGAAGATGCGCGTCGAGGAGGCCGCCGCCCGCACCCAGGCCCGGATCGACTCCGGCCGCCAGCCGGTCATCGGCGTCAACAAGTACCGGGTGGACAGCGACGAGCAGATCGACGTGCTCAAGGTCGACAACTCCTCGGTGCGCGCCCGCCAGATCGAGAAGCTGCGCCGGCTGCGCGAGGAGCGCGACGAGGCGGTCTGCCAGGACGCGCTGAACGCGCTCACCCGGGCCGCCGAGGCCGGCCCGCAGCGCGGCGGCTCGCTCGACGGCAACCTGCTGCACCTGGCCGTCGACGCGGCCCGGGCAAAGGCCACCGTCGGCGAGATCTCGGACGCCCTGGAGAAGGTGTACGGCCGGCACAGCGGCCAGATCCGTACCATCTCCGGTGTGTACCGAGACGAAGCGGGCCCCTCGGCCTCCCTCCAGCGCACCCGCGACCTGGTCGAGCGGTTCGAGCGGGCCGAAGGCCGACGCCCGCGGATCCTGGTCGCCAAGATGGGCCAGGACGGCCACGACCGCGGCCAGAAGGTGATCGCCACCGCCTTCGCCGACCTCGGCTTCACCGTGGACGTCGGCCCGCTCTTCCAGACCCCCGACGAGGTCGCCCGCCAGGCCGTCGAGGCGGACGTGCACATCGTCGGCGTCTCCTCGCTCGCCGCCGGGCACCTCACCCTGGTCCCCGCGCTGCGCACCGCGCTCGCCGAGGCCGGCCGGGAGGACATCACCATCGTGGTCGGCGGGGTGATCCCCCCGCAGGACTTCGACGCGCTGTACGAGGCGGGAGCGGCGGCGGTCTTCCCGCCGGGCACCGTCATCCCGGACGCCGCCTACGACCTGCTCACCTCGCTGGCGGCCGACCTCGGCCACGAGCTGTGAGATTTTGATCGTATGCCTCCGCGGACGATCGACCTCGACAGCTATGTGACGGGTGTCCTCGACGGCTCGCGCGCCTGGATCGCGCGCGCCGTCACCCTCGTCGAGTCCACCCGGCCCGACCACCGCGCGCTCGCGCAGCAGTTGCTCCAACGGCTGCTGCCGCACGCGGGCGGCGCGGTCCGGGTGGGCATCACCGGCGTGCCAGGTGTCGGCAAGTCGACCTTCATCGACTCCTTCGGCACCATGCTCACGGGGCTCGGCCACCGGGTCGCGGTGCTCGCCGTCGACCCCACCTCCAGTCGCACCGGCGGCTCCATCCTCGGCGACAAGACCCGGATGGAACGCCTCGCCGTCGACCCGCACGCCTTCGTCCGCCCCTCGCCCACCTCCGGGACGCTGGGCGGCGTCGCCAAGGCCACCCGGGAGTCCATGGTGGTGATGGAGGCCGCCGGCTACGACGTGGTCCTGATCGAGACGGTGGGAGTCGGCCAGTCCGAGACCGCCGTCGCCGGGATGGTCGACACCTTCCTGCTGCTCAGCCTGGCCCGCACCGGCGACCAGTTGCAGGGCATCAAGAAGGGCGTCCTGGAGCTGGCCGACGTCATCGCCGTCAACAAGGCGGACGGGCCGCACGAGACGGATGCTCGCGCCGCGGCCCGCGAACTCGCGGGCGCCCTAAGGCTGTTGCAGGCTCCCGACGCGGCGTGGACGCCCCCGGTGCTGACCTGTAGCGGGCGGGACGGCGCCGGACTCGACGTGCTGTGGGAGCGGCTGCAGCAACACCGCAAGGTCCTCGACGCCACCGGTGCGCTGGCCGCGAAGCGGCGGGACCAGCAGGTCGAATGGACCTGGACGATGGTCCACGACCAGCTCTACGCGCGGCTGCACGAACACCCCGAAGTGCGGCGGCTCTCGGTCGAGTTGGAGACCCAGGTCCGCGCCGGCACCATGCCGGCCGGGCTCGCCGCGCAGCAGATCCTCGACAGCTTCTTCGGCTTGTTCGGCACGCCCTGACGGGAGGCGCTGCTCGGGTGGCTCCGGGGAGGAACAGGTACGAGGGCCGTGCCGGTGTGCACGGCCCTCGCACCGGGTGTGGGGCGCCCCGTTCCCGCCCTCGTCGCCCGGATCTGCACGTGGTGGTGAGCTGTGCGGTGTGCTCTGTCACCTGTACGCGATGCTGAGCTGCATTGTTCGGTGAGGAATCGAACCCCTGCGTTGCTCTTCACGCGCCAGGGGCCGGATGAACCGCCGGCCCGCGGTGTGTGCACGCCTCCGTGGCGACTACCTGCTTCCCCCACCCAGCTTGTGGGGTCAGTCCTCGATCAGGTCGATCTCCCAGTTGGTGCGCTGGATCAGGGTGTCCACCTCGCGGATCTCCTTCGCCAGGGCGTCCGCCTGGGCATGGAGCTCGGCGACCGGCAGGGCGGAGAGGATCCTGAGTTCGGACCGCAACTGCCGTACGGCTCCCCGCTGGTCGCGCCCGGAGGCGGCGTCGGCGGCCGCGGTGATCACCGAGTGGCGCAGCCGCAGGACGTCCCGGCGGGCGAGGGCGTCGGTCAGCGTGCCGCCGCCCTCGATGAGCGAGGTGGAGTTGGTCCGGTTGATCTGACGGATCAGCCGCTCCAGCTCGTCCAGCGCCTCCCCGGCCTGGGCCAGGACCTCCGCCGCGCTCTCGGCCGGTTCCTCGCCCTCCTGGTAGCGCGCACTGCCGACGACGCGCGCCCGCAACTGCTCCACCTGCCGCACCGCAGCCGCGCGCTGCGCGAGCGCTTCAGCCAGTTTCACCGCGTCATCACCTCTACGTCCTGCTGATCGTCCGGCAAGTATGCACATCGGTGCCTGACGGCTCGGCAAGAGGGGTGGAGCCGGCCGGACCGACCCGGCGGGCGCCGGGCGGGTTCACGCCCCTCGACAGCGTTCGGCCGCTGCCCGCACGTCCGCCAGCGCCCTCGCGCGGTCGACCGGCGGCGGCGAGAAGCGTCCGGGCGCCGCCAGTACGTGCTCCTCCCAGCGGTCCTGCCAGAACTCCACCGTCCAACCGGGCCATCGCCGCGGCATCTCGTACGCCTCCGCCGCCGCCCCGAGCACCCACCAGCCCACCCACCGGCGCAGCGGATCGACGTGGATGCCGGCATCGGCCGACGCCCGGCAGACCCCGTGCTCGGGGCCGCCCGCCAGTCGGTCGAGCAGCGCAGCCCCCTCCCGGACCGGATGGTCGTTGACGTTCGCCAACACGTAGCAGTGCTCCGTCCCGACCGTCACCACCGCAACCATCGGCTCGGGGTCAGCCAGTTCCTCGTCGCCCGGTTCGAGCAGCGGCCCCACCGCAATCCCGCACCCACGGGCACGGACGTGTTCGGGGTCCAGCCCCAGGTACGTCCGCAGCTCGGCCGGGCCGTCGTACATCCACCGGACGTCCCACCCCGCCCACGCCTCCTGCAACAGTTCCAGCGTGGCTGCCCGGTGGCGCATCTCGGCGCTCGGCCCTTCCCAGGCGAACAGCATCAACACCTTCCGCCCGAGGTCGATCAGTGCCGCACCCTGGCAGTGCACATCGTCCAGCCACCAGTCGACCGCTCTCAGGTGCCGGACCATCGAGAGAACCTCCGCCGGCCCGGCCAGGAGGTCGAGGTCGATTCCTACCGCCCCGAACCGCGACAGGTACAGCTCGAACTCACCGCTCTCGCGGACAACGACGAAGTTCGCACGATCACCCATCCGCCCAGAATGACCACCCCCGGCACGGGCCGCCACCACATTTGACGCCGACGCCTGGCTGGCGGAAATCGTGCTCGGATGGGGTACGCGGCTGGAGGCCGTCATCCCGGCGGATGAGTACCGGGATGGGCCGCCAGCGGGCCCGCTCAGCCGTGCGGTCAGGCAGGTCGCGCCGCCGCGACCGCGTCGGTGTACAGCTCAGTGGTCAAGTCGTCGTCCTTGATGCCGAGTTCGTCCAGCACCGCACGCACCAGGGCGAGGGCCGGCGCGAGGTCGGCCTCCGTGGCGGCCGTCGTCTCGACCTCGATGAACGTGGCGTCGTCCAACTCGGGAACGCGAACGAACGTGGCGAGCAGGCGCCTTCCGTCGCGCTGGAAGCCGTAGTTGCGGCACCGCTTCTCGAACGCGATGCGAGGGGTGAAGCCCAGGCCCCGCATGATCTCGTGCGCGGCATCGGCGTCCTCGACCTTCGTCTCGGACTCCGGCTTCGACCCGGACGCCTCGTCCACCCGGGCCCCCTTGTACGTGAGCACCGTGCGCGTGTCGTCCGGGCTGTGCACGGTACGGATCCGCAACTCGCGATCGGTGCCCATCAGGCTGCCGTCCGGCGCGTCGTAGTACGTGTCGCGGTAGACCTCGGCGCGGCCGGCACCGTGCCGGGCCTCCAGTTGCTCGCGCACGCCTTCCGGGTCGCGCACGACCGCCTTGAGCTCCGCTTCGATCGCCATCCTCGCCCCTCCGTCAGATCACGCGCTCGGCGCCGTCCACCATCACATCGAACTGCCTGCGCCAGCCCCGGTACAGGGGGCCGTGCGGGGTGGCCAGAACCTTATAGGTCGCCGACTCGTGTCCTTCCCAGTCCGCGTCGAAAGCTCCGACGAAGAGAGTCCGATCCAGCCTGATGATCCGCCACACCGGCACCGCGCTGTACCGGTAGACCTCAACCCGCCCGTACCCGGCCAGCTCTCGCAGTCGGGCCTCTGCAAGCCGGATGCCGCCCGCGAGCGATTCGGTGGATTCGCCGATCTCGGCGGCGCGCCGCTCAGCTGCCGGCGAGTCCGGGTCGAGGAGCAACACCCGCAGTCGCGGGGCGGGATCCCCATTCCAGTCCAGGTATTGGCGCAGCAGGGAGTCCCGCAGAGCCAGGAGCCCGAGACCGCGCACAGCGAGGACGTCCAGTTCAGTGGCCGACCGGGCGGCCCGTTGGATCTCGGCAGTCGCAGAGGCCTGGTCACTGTAGACGCGCGCGATCTCGGGGAAAGTCACCAGGTCGAAGGCTGATCCTGGCGAGCGTCGACCGTTCGGGCTCGGCGCCAGGCCAAGGAGGCGCCTCGCACCGTCGGGGAGATTGAGCCCGTCCGCGATGCGTTCGAAGACATCGAGCTTCGTAACGAGCCGACGGCCATTGATGATCTCGTTCACACGACCTTGGGTCATACCCACTTGCACGGCCAACCGGGCCTGACTGGCCCCACTATGGCGCTGAACGTACCGGAAGATGGCTGCCATATCGCGGCGGCTCAGCGCACGGCACACTTCCTCGCTCTGCCAGGCGAGGTCGGCCAGCTTGATCGGTTCGAGTGCGGTACCCACGAGACGCGCCCCTCATCGGTGAATCCATCCCACGGCGAGATTACCCACTGGATATTGGTATTGACGGTCAGTAACGGGAGTCTGGATCCGTGACCACGGGCCGAGTCCGCTCGGCCGCCTGGTCGACGATGACCCCGATGATCGGCACGACCAGCAGCACCACGACAACCATCGCGAACAGGTAGGGGGTACCCATGGGATGGGGAACCGGCAAGGACGGAAGCTCCGGTGGCGGCAGCGGGGACAACGACGGCGGGCAGGGCAAGCACGCGGGCGACAAGGACTTCAGCACGGCCCCGCAGAATCAGGATCACCAGTCGCGAAAGGCCGGCGGCAAGCACGGCAAGGGCGGCGACGAGAACAAGTGACAACTCACCACCAGGCCCTGGAGCAGGCCGGCGTGCGCGGCCTGCTCCTTGCCGTCTCCCGGCACCTCGGCCGCGATCTGACCCCCGACTGGCGCAAGGCCGCCGAAGCAACACCGCGCCACCGTTTCCTCCCCGACCGCATCTGGCTGAGCGGCGACGACGATGTTCTCGCGCCCTGCGATCGCGGGCACGAGCCCGATCGCTGGTTCGCCGCCGCGTACGCGGACGAACCCGTGGTGACGCAGATCAACGACGGGCAGGAGCCGGAGGATCTGGCCGACGCCTCACCGTCCTCCTCGGCCTCCGCTCCGTCGATCGTCTTCCAGATGCTCGAACTCCTCTGCCTCGCACCGGGGATGCGAGTCCTGGAGATCGGCGCGGGCACCGGGTTCAACGCCGCACTCCTCTCCCACCGGCTGGGCGACACCAACGTGACCACGATCGAGATCGACCCCACCGTGGCCGAACTCGCCCGTTCCAACCTCAAGGCCAACGGCTACGCTCCCGCCGTCGTCTGTGGGGACGGAAGCCTCGGCTGGAGCGGCGAAACACCGTTCGACCGTGTGGTGGCCACCTGTTCGGTGAGACGGGTTCCGTACGCCTGGATCGAACAGACCAGGCCCGGCGGCGTCATCCTCACCCCCTGGTGCGACGACTGGAGCCACGGCGGCCTGCTCCGCCTCACCGTGGGCAACGACGGAACTGCCACCGGCCGTTACACCCCCGACAGCGCCTTCATGCTGATGCGCACCCAGCGCCGCGACCTCCGCCTCTTCCGGGACGTCGTCATGGACGAGCACGTACCGGACGAGTCCACGACCACGCTCGACCCCTGGGCCGTCGCCGACTCGGAGTTCGAGACCCAGTTCGCCCTCGGGCACCGCCTCGGCGACCTCTGGTACGCCTGGCACCACGACCCCGATCTCGATGACGTCGAGACCCGCCTCTGGGTGGCCACGACCGACGGCGGCTCCTGGGCCGCCGTCGACTGGGACGGCACCGAGAACACCGAGCGGTACACGGTGTGGCAGCACGGCCCGCGCCGCCTGTGGGACGAAGTCGAGGCCGCCCACCGCTGGTGGCTGGACAACGACCGCCCCGGGCCGAGCCGCCTCGGCCTCACCATCGGCCCCGGAGGCCATCAGGCCTGGCTGGACGACCCGACGAATACGTGGCCCCTGCCGTAGCGGAGTGGATTGCCCGTCTCATTCAGCACGGCCCCGGACCGCCAGTCCGGGGCTGCCTGCCTGGAACCGATCGGATGTTCCAGGTGGTCAACAAGCCGACAACTGGGCATGTAGAGAGTGGAATTGGCGTTACCGTGGATCGGCTGTCGAGCTGAGCCGGAGGGACGTGGTGGATCGCCGGGGATTCGTGTCCGCCTCCAGCGCGTACGCGCTTGCGGCGTTGGGCCTGTCCGACCTTGATGCCGTCCTGCGGCGGGTACAGGGAAAGACTGGCAGCACAGTGAAGGTCGGCCGGGGCGAGGTCGCAGCGATCCGCCAGATGACGAAGTCGCTGGGCGACACGGCCGCCGAACTCGGTGGCGGCCATGCCCGCCATTTGGCCGTCCGCTACCTCCACGACGACGTCGCCCCCTGGCTGGACGGGACTTGGAGTGAAGCCGTCGGCCGGGAGCTGTTCGCGGCGACCTCCCAACTCGTCCACCTGGCCGGGTGGATGGCCCAGGACGAGGGGAACCAGGACGCTGCCCAGCAGTACTACGCGCATTCCTTCCGGCTCGCTTCCGAGGCCGGCGACGCCGAGTTGGCCGCCACCGCCCTGCGCGGTCTGGCCGTCCAGGCCATCGACCTGGGGTTCAGGCCCACCGCCGTACGGATAGCGGAAGAGTGCGTCGACCAGGCCAAACACCTCGATGACTCCCGATCCCTGGCCTACTACCAGGCCACCCTCGCCAACGCCGCAGCCCTCGACGGCGACCGGCGCACCGCGACCAGCTCGCTCGCCGCGTCCCAGAGCGCGATCGAACGGGCCACCGGCACGCCCGGCGAGTCGTGGGCCTCGCACTACAGCATCGGCCGGTGGGCTCACGAGTCCGGCATGATCCTCGCCCGACTCGGCGACCACACCAGCGCGCAGGAACACCTCCACCACGCGCTCGACATCCACGGCCTCGACCGCCGCCGCACCCGTGCGATCGTCCTCGCCGACCTCGGCACCGTCCGTCTCCGGCAGGACGACGTCGACGGTGCCCTCGCGTCCTGGAACGACTTCCTCGACTGCGCGGACGGCATCCGCTCGGTCAAGGTGCAGGACGCCGTCCGCGACCTCCGGGCCCGCCTCTACCGCCTCCGTGACGTGGCCGGTGCCGGGGAACTCGACGAACGAGCCGCGACGTTAGGGTGAATCGTGGCAGACGACCGACCGGGCCCGTCCGACAGCCGGGAGCACTGGCGATGGGTACGGAGCTTCCTGAACGACCACCGCTTCGAGTTGACCAATCGGCTCCTTGCCGAGAGCACTCCCGAGCGGCTGGTCCCGGGGACTCCGCTGCTGGCTCGCCAGCACTGGATTCCGAAGCAGCCGGTGCCGCTGGAGCGCGTCCGGCTGCGGTGGGTGCCGGACGCGCCGGAGGCCGACCTGGACGGCGGTGAGCCGGAGCTCGACCGCATCCGCCCGCGCCGGAGGAGCGGAACGGCCTACCGCCGCTACGCCGACGCGGTGCGGGAGCTTGCCAGGCCCAGGCTGTTCGAGGATCGAAGCTGCTACCGCCTGCTTGATGTCGGGACGTCTGCGGGCGGTCCGACGCTGACCTTCGGCCGCGGCCGGTACTTCGACGTGATCGACATCTGTGAGGCCGTCGCGCACGAGTACGCGGCGGCGGTCCTGGCGGGCGGGGCCGCCACGCCCTTCCGCGCTGCCATCGGCGATCCGACCGACCTCGCGCGCCGGCCGGTCATGGCGGCCATCAGTACGCTGACCATCCGGCACGATCGCAGGACCGGCGAAGCGGAGTTCGTGCTGCACTGGCGTGATCCCGAGAAGGTCGCCAGCGGCGGGGGTCTCTTCCAGGTGATGCCGGTCGGGATGTTCCAGGCTTCGCACGACGCGCCGTGGAACGAGGGGAACGACTTCGACCTCTGGCGGGCGATCCTGCGGGAGCTGAGCGAGGAACTGCTCGGTGACGCCGAGGACTACGGGAGCGACAGGGCGCCGATCGACTACGCCGCCTGGCCGCTCAACCGGTCGCTCACCGCAGCACGTGAGGACGGCCGCCTGCGGGTGTTCTGGCTGGGCCTCGGGATGGATCCGCTGACCTTCGTCACCGACATGCTCACCGTGGCCGTGTTCGACGCCGAGCTGTTCGACGAGACGTTCCGGCGCATCGTCTCGACCAACGACGAGGGCCACCGCGTCGGGCTGGACGACGCGACGGGGCGCTCGACCGGCATCCCGTTCACAGCCGAGCAGGTGGATCGCCTCACCGGTGCGGAGCCGATGCAGCCCGCCGGCGCGGCGCTCCTGCGGCTCGCCTGGCGGCACCGGAAGGCGCTGTTGCAGCTCTCCTGACCCGAGGAAGGCCCCGGACCGCCCGACCGGTCCGGGGCCGTTCACCTAGTGCGGGTCAGGCGGTCTTGGCGGCCGCGAAGCGGGACGAGACGTCCTGCCAGTTGACGACGTCCCAGAGCTTCTCGACGTAGTCGGGGCGGACGTTGCGGTACTGCAGGTAGTAGGCGTGCTCCCAGGCGTCGAAGGCGAGCAGCGGGGTGGTGCCCTGGCCGACGTTGCCGTGGTGGTCGTAGACCTGCTCGACGATCAGGCGCTTGGCCAGCGGCTCCCAGGAGAGGATGCCCCAGCCGGAGCCCTGCACGCCGGTGGTGGCGGTGGTGAGCTGCTTGCGGAAGGCCTCGAAGCTGCCGAAGTGCTCGGTGATGGCGTCGGCCAGCTCGCCCTCGGGGCGGTCGCCGCCCTCCGGGGAGAGGTTCTGCCAGAACAGCGAGTGCAGCACGTGGCCGGACAGGTGGAAGGCGAAGGTCTTCTGCAGGCCGACCAGGCCGCCGAACTGCTCCTTGTCGCGCGCCTCGGCCAGCTGGTCCAGGGTGTCGTTCGCACCCTTGACGTAGGCGGCGTGGTGCTTGGAGTGGTGCAGTTCGAGGATCTCGGGGGACATCGCCCGCTCAAGCGCGGAGTAGTCGTACGGCAGGTCGGGAAGCGAGTAGGTGCCCATGCTGGGACACAGCCCCTTTCGATGAACAGTGATGATCGTGCCGGGACAACACTATTGCGTATGAGTTGCAGGAACGAAGCATGGGCTCCTGCTTATTCCTCACGTCTCGTCGGGCACAATGGTCGCGAGTGCATGTAATGAGTGATGAGGGTGAGTGACTGTGACAGGGTCACCGGTGGTGCTGGGGATCGAGTCCTCCTGCGACGAGACCGGCGCGGGTCTGGTCCGGGACGGCGTACTGCTCGGGCAGGCGGTGGCGTCGTCGATGGACGAGCACGCCCGCTTCGGCGGGGTGGTGCCGGAGATCGCCGCCCGGGCGCACGTCCACGCGATGGCGCCGGTGGTCGGCGAGGCGCTGGTGCGGGCCGGGCTGACACTCGATGACGTCGGCGCCGTCGCGGTGACGACCGGTCCGGGGCTGGCCGGGGCGCTCCAGGTCGGGGTGGCCGCGGCCAAGGGCTACGCGTTCTCGCTCGGCGTCCCGCTGTACGGGGTGCACCACCTGGCCGGGCACGTCGCCGCCGCGACGCTGGACGGCGGGCCGCTGCCGAACCCCTGCGTGGTGCTGATCGTCTCGGGCGGGCACACCTCGCTGCTGCTGGTGCGCGACCTCGCCCGCGATCCGATCGTCCACCTCGGCGACACCCTGGACGACGCGGCCGGCGAGTGCTTCGACAAGGTCGCCCGGATCCTCGGCCTCCCCTACCCCGGCGGGCCGGCGATCGACCGGGCCGCCCGGGACGGCGACCCGACGGCCGTCCGCCTGCCGCGGCCGCTGACCGGACCGCGGGACGACCCGTACGCGTTCTCGTTCTCCGGACTCAAGACGGCCGCCGCCCGCTGGGTGGAGGCGCAGCGCTCGGGCGGCTCGGACCCGTACGTCCCGGACGCGGCGGCCGGGTTGCAGGAGGCGATCGCCGACGTGCTGACCCGCAAGGCGGTGCGGGCCTGCACCGATCACGGGATCGGCACCCTGGTGGTGGTCGGCGGGGTCGCGGCCAACTCCCGGGTTCGGTCGCTGGCCGAGGAGCGCTGCGCGGCGGCCGGGATCGCACTGCGGGTGCCGCCGCTGAGGCTCTGCACGGACAACGGGGCGATGGTGGCGGCGATCGGCGACCTGCTGGTCCGCTCCGGCGCCGAGCCGGCTCCGGCGGAGCTGTCGGTGGATCCGTCGGCGCCGCTGGAGTTCGCGGCGTTGACGCCGTTGGCGCGGACTGCCGCCGCCTGAGGGTTTCACCGCTTTTGCTCCGGATCGCACCCCCGTCGCCGGCCTGACGGCGTGTTGATCCGGCAACGGTTCGATCTCGCCCGACGCGAATCCGTTCCCAAGCCTTCCCCCGGCCGCAATCGCTGTGCCATTTTACATGTCACACATCAGGAACCCGTGTGCCCCCAACCGCACGGCAACCCTCAACGGCCCCGGAGGCCCCCACAGATGCGTCCCTTCCGGATAACCACGGCCCAGGCGCGGAAACTGCCCGCGCTCGGCGCCGCGTTCTTCCTCGCTCTCGGCCTGTTCGCCCCGCAGGCACACGCCGCGACGGCCGACTCCACCACCACCCTCAAGGCCCAGGCCCAGGCCGGCAAGGCGGCGGCGCCGCGCTCCGTCCCGGTGCCCAAGTCCCCCGACACTCCGAAGGACGCCCGCCCGCTGGCCGCGGACCAGCAGGCCAAGGCGACCGCCCCGGCGGCGGGCAGCGCCACCGGTGCGCACGCCGCCAAGGCCGCCAAGCAGCTCTCCGCCGCCCCCGCCGCCGCCTGCAACGTGTCCGCCTTCACCGGCAACACCGGTGCCGCGCTCGTCCAGCAGGTCAAGGCCGCCGACCTCGGCTGCATCAACACCCTGTACAACCTGACCGGCAACGACGCCAAGGGCGCGTTCAACGAGGCGCAGATGGCCACCGTCGCCAACGCCCTGCGCGACGTGTCCGCCGCCTACCCCGGCGACGACTCCACCTCGGCCGGCCAGCTGGTGGTCTACCTCCGCGCCGGCTACTACGTGCAGTGGAACCACTCGGACGTGGTCGGCCCGTACGGCACCACCCTCCAGACCGCCATCCGCGGCGCCCTTGACGGCTTCTTCGCCGCCCCGCACAGCAAGGACGTCACCGAGGCGAACGGCGCGACCCTCGCCGAGGCCGTCACCCTGATCGACAGCGCCCAGGAGAACGCCCGCTACACCGGCGTCGTCAAGGGCCTGCTCAACGACTACACCGGCTCCTGGACCGGCTCGATGGCCGACGCCGTCGGCAACACCAAGACCGTCATCGAGCGCGGCTTCGACCTCCCGGCCTTCACCGCCGCCCTCCAGGCCGACCCCTCCTTCGCCACCGCCATGGCGTCCTTCGTCACCCGCAACAGCTCCCAGCTGAACGGCTCCGACCTGGTCACCTCGATCGGCATCCAGATCGGCAACCTGGTCGCCAACGACGCCACCAAGGCCCAGGGCCGGCCGATCGTCAAGGACCTGATCAACCGCTACCCGCTGGTCGGCGCCACCGGTCCGCTCACCATGAACCTGGTCTGGTTCGCGGAGAAGAAGGACACCGGCAACTGCAGCTACTACGGCACCTGCGACCTGCCCGCCCGGCTCGTCCCGCTCGTGCTCACCGTCGACCACACCTGCAACGCCAACCTGCGCATCCGCGCCCAGGACATGACCGCGCAGCAGCTCGCCGACACCTGCACCAGCCTGATCAACGAGGACCAGTTCTTCCACCAGGTGGTCAAGGACAAGGGCCCGGTCGCCAACGACAACAACACCAGTCTTGAGGTCGTCGTCTTCGACGACTACTACGAGTACAGCCTCTACGCCTGGGAGATGTACGGCATCGCCGTCGACAACGGCGGCATGTACGAGGAGGGCGACCCGGCCAAGGCCGGCAACCAGGCCCGCTTCATCGCGCACGAGGCCTCCTGGCTGCGCCCCGCCTTCCAGATCTGGAACCTCAACCACGAGTACACCCACTACCTCGACGGCCGCTACGACTTCTACGGCGACTTCGCCGCCGGCATGACCACCCCGACCGTCTGGTGGGTCGAGGGCCTCGCCGAGTACGTCTCGTACAGCTACCGGGGCGTCCACTACGACGACGCCGTCGCGCAGGCCGCCAAGGGCACCTACGCGCTGAGCACCCTCTTCGACAACACCTACGACAACTCCGACTCCACCAAGGTCTACAACTGGGGCTACCTGGCGGTGCGCTACATGCTCCAGTCGCACCCGCAGGACGTCGACGCACTCCTCGCCAAGTACCGCGTCGGCGACTGGAACGGCGCCCGCGCCCTCCTCAAGACCACCATCGGCACCTCGTATGACGCCGACTTCGCCACCTGGCTCAAGGCCTGCGGCGCCGACAACTGCGGCAGCCTGCCCACCAGCCAGGCCCCGCTCTGCACCGCCGGCGACACCCGGCAGTACGACAAGAACTGCCGCCGCGACGGCGTCGCCGCCACCACCGGCAACTACAGCTACAGCTTCCTCAACCTGCCCGCCGGCGTGAAGCAGCTGACCATCACCACCAGCGGCGGCACCGGCAACGCCGACCTCTACTACAACGGGGGTGCGTGGGCCACCACCGGGTCGAACCTGGCCAAGTCCACCAACGCCGGCAACGGCGAGACCCTCACCATCACCAACCCGCCGTCCGGCTGGGTGTACTTCAGCCTCTACGCCCAGCAGGGCTTCGGCGGCGTGACCGTCACCACCACGTACAACTGACCTGCGCATACCGAACGTTGAGGAGGGCCCCGCGTGCGGCGGGGCCCTCCTCGCGCGTTCGGACGCCGCGTACTCAGCCCTCCGCCGACCAGGTCACCACGGGCGGGCGGACGGCGGCGCACAACGGGTGGCCCTTGGCGTCCGTCAGGCGCAGCCGGGCCACCAGGACGCCGCGCTCCACCGCCGCCTCGGCGACCTCCCGGTCGACCGCCGCCAGCAGCAGCTTGGCCCGGCGGAACAGCGCCCGGCCGTCCCCGTTCCCGGTCACCCAGTTCAGGTAGACGAACCGGGCGCCGGGACCGCCCTGCACGTACCGGCCGGTGAGGTCCACTCCTCCTGGTGTCGGCCTCGCCTCGCACTCCAGCGACCAGTGGGCGCGCGGCGCGTCACCGGGGAACAGGTCGAGCAGCTCGGCCGGGCGACCCCGGCGTTGGACGGCGACGTGCAGGTCCCGGTAGCCCGGGAAGCCCGGCGCGGCGGCACACTCACGCCCCGGCAGGTCGGTGGCCTCAATCCTCAGTTCCATACCGATATGGTCCCCCACCGCGCGCCTCGGGAAGTTATAACGATCGGCCATCTAATGCGACGCACACTCGACCAGAGGAACAGGGAATCCTTTGTCAAAAGACCGTCAGGGACCTAGCTTTCGCTTGAGGTCCGGAGTTAGATGAAAGCCAGTTCGACTTCCAGGCCGGAATGTCGGATTTCCGCCAAGCCGCGGGCGCTTGTTCCGTTGTGCCCGCAATCTCGGAAAGGGAGAATACCCATGAAGATGATCAAGGCGATCGTGAAGAAGTTCAAGCGTGACGAGGACCTCGCCAACCACGCGTGGGTCCTGCACGTCATCTGATGCACCGTCGGCGGCGGGGGCCCCGGGCATGCCGTGGCCCCCCCCGGCGCGGCGGAGTGCCCCACCCGCTCCCTGTCCGGAGTTCTCCACCGGCTGCGGAGAACTCATTTCATCGCCATTTCATTGGAGGCGGGATTCTCGTGGAGGAAATGGCGCCGACAGCCGGGCGCAGCCATTCCATCGTTTACGCCCCGAAGATCCAGGACCTGCTGACCAGGGAAGAAAAGGTATTCCGGATCGACGCCCGCACGGTCGGCGTCTCCGACTGCGAGCTGATGGCCGAAATCGTCGCGGCGCGCCCCGTGCGGTCGGCGGAGCGCTCGGTCTACAAGCCCGCCGCGGGAGCGGACATCCACCACGACAGCGCGACCCGGACGATCCGCGCGCTGGGCCAGGACGTCATGGCGGGCATCAGGACCCCGCCGCCCCCGGCACGCGGGCTGTCCGGCGCCTGGCCCTACGCGGCCACCTCCTACCTGCGCCGATGGCTCTTCGCGTCCGACCCCCTGCCGGTCTCCCTCCTGTCGAAACGCGGCGTCACCCGCTCCGACAGGCTCTCCCGGATCGTCGACCGCGCCGTCACCGTCTGGCCGGGATCCGCTGCCGAGGGCAGGAGCACCACGCTGGCCGGGCAGATCCGCGACGCTTCCGGCGCCCGGGAGCGGAGGCAGGCCATCGCGCTGTACCGGCGATCGACGGCCACCCTCTGCGACGGGGTCGCCGCGCTGGCCGGCAACGCCCTGTGGCTCATGGGGCCGGACCGGGAGCGGGAGGGCGCCCGCGCCGACCTCACCGAGGTCCTGTGGGAGACCCTGCGGCTGCTCCCACCCGCGTGGATGCTGTTCCGCAACGACGGCCACGCCTACACCGGACTGCACCCCGAGATCCGCCCCGAGGACCGCGTCGCGCTCTTCCCGCTCCTGATGCACCGCGACCCGGAGCACTGGTCCGACCCGCTGGAGTTCCGGCCCGAACGGTGGGCCGGGGTGGCGGACCCGGAGAAGACGCCCGGGTTCATGCCGTTCGGCTTCGACGGAGCCCGCTGCTGGGCCAAGCACCTGGTCGTACCCCTGGCCGAACGCCTGCTGAACGTCGCCTTCGACCACCGGCTCGCCATTCGCGGCCCGCGGCAGGAGACGCACGTCCCCCTGCGTTCCCTGCTCTCCGTGCGGTTCGACGCCGCGGCCAGGGCCTGACCCACGAGCCCCGAACACCCTGACACCACGGGACACACCATGGAATCGCCCACGCTGGCCGACTGGGTCGGCGATGTCCGGAGCTTCACCGGCCACCAGTGGCAGCGCAAGCCCGCGGTCTTCACGCCGGAGGAACTCGCCTCGCCGTTCGACCTGGACGCGTTGGACGCCGCCTTCGACACGGGGCTGCTGCGCACCCCCTACCTGGAGATGGTCCGCTCCACCAAGGTGACCGTCCCGCCCGAGGCCTACACCACGTCACGCGTGGTCAACGGCACCACGTACCACGGCTTCGCCGACCGTGCGAAGGTCCTCGCGCTCCTGGGCGCCGGGGCGACGCTGCTGCTGCGCTGCGTCGACCAGTGGCACCGCCCGACGGGCGAGCTGGTGGCGCGGCTGTCCGAAGAACTCGACCGGCGCGTCGAGGCGTTCTTCTTCGTCACGCCCGCCGGCGGCCAGGGTCTCGCGGTGCACCGTGACGACGCCGACGTGTTCGTCCTCCAGGCGGCCGGACGCAAGACCTGGTACGTCCACGACGCGCCGACCGTGGCGCACTGGTCGCCGGGAGAACTCCCCGACGACGAGCACTCCCCGCGGCTCCTGCACGGCGTCCTCGAACCCGGCAGCGTGCTCTACGTCCCGCGCGGCTTCGCGCACCGCGCGGTCGGCGCCGCCGGCCTCTCCGCCCACCTCTCCCTCACGATCCGCGACATCTCCGTGCCGGACCTGCGGGCCGCCCTGGAGCAGCGGTTGACGGACGGGCTGGACCTCCCGGCGCGCCCGCTGGGCGAGGCCGCGATCGACGACTCCTGCGCCGCGCTGCTCGACCACGTCCGGGCGAGGCTCGACATGATCGAACCGGAGGACGTGCGGCTCACCGCCCGGGCCGCGCAGGCACAGGCGGCCCGGGCGGCGGCGGAGAACGCGGAGCGCGCGGAGACGTTCGCCGAGGCGGCCCGGGCCTGGGAAGGCGGCGGGACCGCCGCCGGGCGGGCCGGGCTGGCGTCCGTCAGCCGCACCTGGCGCCGGCTGCGGGACGCGGCACGCACCACCCACTGACGCGCTGCCCCACCGGCGCACCGGCGCACCGGCGCAGGGCCGGCAACGAGACCCCGCGCGTCCGGCGGGCGCCGCCCGTCCTCCGTACCGCCGTGACGACGGCGGTACGGAGGACGGTCAGCACCGGCCCTCGACGGCCGAGGACGTCAGGGCGTGTCTGACAATTCGCGGCGGATCAGCGCGCGGCGTTGGGCGCCCGGCTGGGCGTGCCGGCGAAGCGTCCTCGTACTGGGTCGTACTTGGGCGTTTCGGCGGTGCGTCCAGGCGGGATGCCCGGCGTCGCGCGCCCGGCGGGAATTGTCAGACACGCCCTAAACCCGCTGCGCCGGGACCGTCCGGTCCCGCTGGAGGTCCAGCAGCTCACGGAACAGCCCGTCCGGGCGCGCCGCCAGCTCCGCCCAGGTGCCGGTCTGCACGATCCGGCCCCGGTCCATCACGATCACCCGGTCCGCCACCGCCGCGTTGGCGATGTTGTGCGTCACCAGCAGCGTGATCCGCCCCGGGGCGAGGGCGCGCAGCGCGTGCAGGATGCGGTGCTCGGCGCGCGGGTCCAGGTCCGAGGTCGGCTCGTCCAGGATCAGCAGCCCCGGGCTGCGCACCGTCCGGTACAGCGCCCGGGCCACCGCCGCCCGCTGCCAGCCGCCGCCCGACAACTCGGCGCCGCCCCACCAGCCCTGGGCCAGCAGCGTGCGCCAGCCCGACCGCAGCCGGGCCACGATCTCGTCGAAGCCCGTCCGCGCGGCCGCCCGCTCCACGTCCGCCATCACCTGCTCGGTGAGGTGCCCCAGGTGGACGTTCTCGGCCGCCCCCAGCGGCCAGCGCGCGAACTCCTGCGGCACCCGGGCCACCCGCGACCACATGCCGTCCGCGTCCAGTTCCTCCACCGGCACGCCGTCCCAGCAGATCCGGCCGGACTGCGGCAGGTAGAGGCCCGACAGCAGCTTCAGCAGCGTCGACTTGCCGCTGCCGTTCTGCCCGATCACCGCCACCACCTCCCCGGCCCGCAGCGTCATGCTGACCCCGCGCAGCGCCGGCTCCTGCTGCTCGCCGGGGTAGGCGTGCCCGAGGTCCACGACCTCCACCAGTCGCGGCGCGTCCGGCACGATCCCGCCGCGCCGGATCCGGTGACCGCCGGCCTCGTCCAGGAAGGTGAAGTAGTCGTCCAGGTACAGGCCCATCCGGTAGAGCCGGGCGCCGTTGCCGACCAGGCCCTGCAGCCCGGACGAGGCCGTCCGCAGCGCGAACGTCGCCGTACCCGCCGCCGCCAGGTCGATCCGGCCGCTCGCCACCAGGTACAGCAGCGTGCCCCAGACCAGCGCGCTGCCCGCCCCCGTGCCCAGCGAGGCCAGCAGGGAGACCTTCGCCGCCTCCCTGGTCGCCCGGTCCGTCGCCTCGACGATCTTCTCCCCGGCGCGGCGGTACTTGGCCATCAGGAACGGCGTGACCTGGTCCGAACGGACCTGGTCCGCACGGGTCTTGTCGATCAGGAACCAGCGGTAGACGCGCAGCGCGCCACGGTCCTCGTTGGTGACCACGGCCGCCAGGTAGTGGATCCGGGCCGTCCGGACGGCCGCCACCCCGGTCGGCACCGAACCCAGCAGCAGCAGCGGCACCAGCCACGGATGGAGCGTCGCCAGGACACCCGCCGCAGCGGCCAGCGAGACCGTCGAGGCGATCACGTCCTGGGCGTTGGAGAGCAGGTCCGGCGTGGTCGAGGCACCCCGATCGGCCGCCTCCCACTGCTCGTTGTACGCGGGCTCGTCGTACGCCCGCAGCTCGGCCGCGCACCCGGCGGCGATCAGCGCCAGCTCCGCCTCCCGGGTGACCCTCGGCGACACCCGGCCGGACAGCCCCACCACCGCGACCCCCAGCACCGCGCGCAGCGCGGCCGAGACGGTCAGCAGGAGCAGCGACGGCGCGGCGGTCCGCAGGTGCTCCCCCACCGGGCCCGCCACCAGCAGCGCGCCCAGGGTGCCGGTCGTCGCGTACAGCGCCAACGCCCCGAACACGCCCGCCAGCGCCTGGCACACCAGCAGCAGCACGGTGGACGTCCGGTCCGCCGCCCACGCCAGCGCCACCGCGCGGCGCACCAGGTGCGGGAGGCGGCGCAGCATCGCGTTCGCCGACATCGACGCGCCGGCCTCGGCGCGGCGGTCGCCGGGGAAGCGCAGGCGCAGCTCCTCGTCGTGCTGGTCGTGGTCCTCGTCGTGCTGGTCGTGGTCCTGGTCGTGCTGGTCGGGCTGGTCGTGGTCGGAGGGGGTGCGGTCGGGCGGGGTGTGGGGCCTCTCGGGCTTCACGATCTGTTCGGACACAGTGCTCCCTGCTCCCTGGTACGGCGGCCGGTGGCCGCAGCGGATCCGCGCGCGGGCAGCCCTCACCGCCGAGTGGGCGTGTGGGGTCGGCAGCGGTGCCGGAAGGCACGCTGCGAAGGGCCTGCTGCGGTGCGGACCCCGATCCTGGCAGCGGTCCGCCGGGCCGTCCGGCGTGTCCCGGCCGGTCTCACTCGATCCGGGCGATTCCGTGTCGGCGGCGGCGAGTTGGTGGCAATCGATCACCGGGAGGGTCCGCGATGTTCGATTCGGGGGCCGACTGCGGCACGCTCCGGGCACGCGGTCCGACGATCACAGGAACATCCCGGCCGAGCCCGCGCTGCCCGACCTCGCCGACCTCGCCGACCGTCTCAGGGGGTCGGCGGGTGGAGCGCGAGGAGGGAGGGGGTGGTGGGGGCGGCGAGGCGGAGCAGCCCGTGGCCGGTGCCGGCGAGGCCGACCATCAGGGAGGGGCTGTGGACGCCGTGCGGGAGGCCGCAGGTCCAGCCGCGGGTGTCGAGGTCGTCGAGGGTGGCGTGGGCCTGCCGCAGGGCGGCGGTGCGCCAGCGGTCGCCGGCGAGCAGGAGGGGTTCGAGGTTGCCGAAGTCGCCGTGGCAGAGCGAGAAGTTGTGGCCGAAGCCCTCGCGGAGGACGGTGGTCAGGGCGGTGTCGCGTTCGGCGAGGAGCAACTCGCGGGCTTCGGGGAGGAGTTCGGCGAGTTCGGTGCGGGCGAGCGCGATGCCCGAGGCGCCGTGGCACCAGAGGGCCGGGTAGTGGGGCGCGTCAGGGCCGTCGTCCTCGCGGACGTCGCGCCAGTTGGCGGCGGCCGGGTCGAACAGGGTGCGTTCGTACTCGACGGCGGCGAGGGCGAGTTGGGGCAGCCGGGGGTCACCGAGATGCCGGCCGGCACGGGCGAGCGCCCAGGCGATGCCGGAGCCGCCGTGCGCGAAACCGGCCAGCGGGCGCTTGACGGTGCCGGCGAGGGAGGCGGGCAGCCAGCCGGCGCCGCCTTCGGGGTGCGGGGCGGCGGCCCGGACGAGGCGTTCGGCGCAGGCGGCGAGGGCGTCGGTGACGGCGGGGCCGGGGCGGACGGCCGCCCAGGCGAGCAGTCCGCCGATGGTGCCCGCGTTGCCGGCGAGGAGGTCGTGCTGGGCGTCGGCGGCGGCGGTGGCGGCGCTGCGGCGCACCACCTGGGCGGCCAGGGCGTCGAGTTCGGCGTCGGGGTGGTGGGCGGCGAGGTGGGCGAGGGCGTAGAGGATGCCGCCGACTCCGGCGAGGCCGCCGCCGAGGCGGTCGGCGCGCCGGCGAATTTGGTGACGTAACGTCAGTTCGGCTGCCCGGGCGGTGCTTCGGTGCTCGCGATCACCGGTGACGGTGGCGAGCTGATGGAGGAAGAGGGCGACGCCGGCCGTCCCGCTGTAGAGGTCGGGGCCGAGTTCGGCGGGTGCCCAGCGGCCGGGCGGGGCCCAGTTGGGGCCGGCCCAGGCGAGGTCCGCGCTCCCCCGGTAGGCCTCCCGGAGGAGCTGTTCGCCGGCGTCGACGGCCTTGGCGAGGGCGCGGGCGGCCAGGTCCGGGCCTTCGGCCGGCCTCCCGGGTGGCGCGGGAGGGGACGTGACCGGGTGGCGGCGCGGCTCGCGGGCGCCGTCCGCGGTGGTCACCGACAGGCGCAGCAGCTGGAGTTGGCGGGCCAGGTCCGGTTCGCCGAGGGCGTCCGCCTTGGCGAGGGCGAGGTCGAGTGCGGGCCGGTCGGTGACACCGGGGATCAGGACGCCGGTGGAGGAGCGGGCGTCGACGCTGTCGGGGCGGATGGTGAAGACCGGGACGTCCCCGCGCCAGAGGTCGGCGCGCTCGTGGTCGACGTAGGCGAGCGCGTGGTCCTCCCAGGCGGGGAGCGCCCAGAGCCGGTCGAGGTGGCGGTCCTGGTCGAGGCCGTCGCGGAGCAGGTCGGGGTGGCAGGCGGTGGCGAGCAGGCTGCGGTACTCGAAGGTGTCGCGGCGGAGCATCCTGGTCTCGTCGGCGGCGAACGCCCGGATGAGTTCCCGGAGTTCGCCCTTGTGGGCGGCGAGCAGCCGGTAGGCCTCGGTGAAGCCGGCTTCGAGCTCGCCGACGTGGTCGGCCAGGCGCAGCGGCCGCCCGGGCGGGACGGGACGGCTGCCGGGCGCCGCGACGGGCATCCGGTGGTACTCCAGGCGGAGCCGGTCGGTGCCCTGGTCGACCAGGACGGGGGCGGGGCGCGGCGGGAGGCTGCCCGGATCCCAGCCGAGGGCGGAGAGGTCGGTGCCGCCGTTGCCCTCGTCCCACATGCGCTCGGGCAGCAGGCCGGAGCGCAGCACCGAGTGTCGGGCCTGGTGGCGGGCGAGCCGTTCGGACTCGGAGAGGTCCTTGGCGGGTTCGGGCAGGTCGGGGTGGAACAGCGCTTCCAGGTCGATCAGGACCGGCTGGTCGCGGACGGCGATCAGGTTCTGGGCGTGGCAGTCGACCGCGTCGAGGGTGTGGAGCAGCGCGGCGAGGGTGCCGGCGCGGTGGTAGAAGTCGCTCAACTCGGCGTCGTCGCTGGCTGGTTCGGCGGCGACGTGGGCGACCCAGCCGTAGCCGTCGCGGGCCAGGTGGGCGAGGTCGTGCAGCGGCAGCCGGAGCATGGGGTTGAGCCAGCGCAGGAGGTGCTGGAAGTGCGTCTCGGCGCCGAGCGGGCGCGGCTTGTAGACGATGCGGGTGCCGTGTTCGAAGCGCAGGGCGCTGACGCTGGCGCCGCCCCGGTGCGGGTCGCCGAGGCCGGTGGCGAGTTCGGTGAGGCGGCCGAGCGGGCGGCCGTCGGCGAAGGTGCGGGCGAGGGCGGGGAGGTCGGCGGCGAGGCGGCGGTACAGGGTGAGGCAGGTGGCGGTCCACTGTTCGGCGGCGGTGGCCAGCCGGTACGCCAGCACCGGGTATTCGGCGAGGAGTCGGACGGCGCGGCCGGGTTCGGTGAGCCGGTCGAGGAAGTTCCGGTAGCGCTGTTCGGGGGTGTCTCCGGTCAACTCGCCGGAGAGGCGGGCGACGTGGAGTTCGGTGATGACGGTGCGGACGGCCGCGGTGTGCGCGGTCGCGGTGAGTGCGGGCAGGACGAGGTCGGCGAGCTGGTCGGGGGTGCCGAGGGTGGCGGGACCGGGGGAAGCCGCGCCCGGGGTGGCGGGGCCGAGTTCGGCGAGGCCGGTGCGCAGGCGGTCGCGGGCGTCGGCGAGCAGCGGGGCGACGAGCCGGGCGAAGGCGTGCTCCTCGGGGAGGTCGAGGGTGTGCCCGGCCTCGAAGGCGGCGGCGAGGCGTTCGGCCCAGTCGGGGGTGCCGAGGCGGTCCGCGAGGTCGGCCGGGTGTTCGGCGAGCAGGGCGCGCAGCCCGTCCGGGTCGAGGCGGTCGGCGGCGAGGCGGCGCTCGAACCAGTCGTCCCGGTCGAAGGGCGGCTGGGCGCGCCAGCGGTCGAGGATCCGCCCGGCACGGTCGGCCCGTTCAGTCCGTTCGGCGCGCTGGGCGTCCGGGTCGGGCAGCGGACCGCGGGCGGCGAGCGGGACGGCTCGGGCGGCGGCCCGACGGATTTCGGACGCGTCAACCACGGGCGGTCTCTCCATGCTCGGTTCGTGCACGACGGTTTCGGTGCTGTGCGCTCGACGGTCGCGGTACCGGGCGTACGCGCCCCGGCGATGCGGCCGGGGCGCGCGCTCACCGGCCGTATCGTGCGTCCGCGACGCGGGCTCCGGCGGTGCGACCGGGGTCCGCGCCGCGGACGGCGGACTCAGAAGCTGCAGACGTGGGCGCAGCTGCTCCAACCGCCACAGGTGCTGGCCTGCACCGCGGCGGTCACGTAGACCTCGTCCGACAGGTCGCCGGCCGGGTGGACCTGGTGGCCCTGGCCGAGGGTGAGCCGGAAGTCCTCGTCCTTGAGCGCGCGGACCTGCTCTGCCGTGGGCTGCATGGTGCCTCCTTCAGACATTCGGGTCTGGCACGGTCGTGCCGGGTCGGGATCCTGGCACCGCCCCACCCGCCGCACCAGGGGTGTGCCGCGCACCGGGCACAATTTCGGCCAGGGTCGAAATAGGGACGAGGCCTCCCCGCCCGTCCTGCTTCCGCAGGCCGCGCCCGCTCCCCCGGCCAGCCGTCGAACCTCCCGTCGCCCTACACCTGTCCGGAATCCGGGCAGTGACGGGGGCCTGAACCAGGCCCCACGTTTGAACGGCCGGGCCCCGGGCAGTCCGCACCGCCCGTCGCTCCTGTGGCCGGGCCGGGCACCGAAGGTCACGATGGAATCCGGCAACCCCCGCCCCCGGCCCGATCGGAGCGCGATGAGCGAGCAGCACAACGTCGTCCTGCTGACCTTCCCGGACGCCGCCACGTGGCGGACGGCCTTCGACGAGGCTCAGCACCTGCCGGGCCTGCGGCAGCTGGCGGCGCTGGAGCGCAGCGCCGACGGCCTGTTGGAGATCCAGGACACCTTCACCCGGGGCGCGGGCGTGACCACCGTCAGCTCCGGCGTCCTCGGCGGCCTGGTGGGCCTGGTCGGCGGGCCGATCGGCGTCCTGCTCGGCTTCGCGGCCGGTGCGGCGCTCGGCAACGCCGCCGAGGAGGGCCGGGCGACGGAGGGCGGCGCCGGGCTGATCATGCTCTCGCCGCGCGTCCCGGACGGCGGCGCGCTGCTCGTCCTGGAGCTCCGGGAGTCCTCCCCCGACCGGGCCGACGACCTGGCCTCCCGGCACGGGGCCACGGTCGAGCGGATCGACGCGCAGGCCTTCGCCGAGCAGGTCCGGACCGCCGAGCACAAGGCGGAGCAGGACCCGGCGGAGCAGGACCCGGCCGCGCGGAACGCGGCGGAACAGGACACGGCGGAGGAGCCCAAGGCGGAGGGTCACCGGCCCGGCGAGGGCGCCTGACCCGCCGCCCGGCCCCTCACTCGGCCCGCAGCGCCTCGATCGTCCGCGCCCGAGCCGCCCGGACGGCGGGCAGCAGCGCCCCGAGCAGCGCGATCAGCACGCCGCCGAACCCGAGCAGCGCCAGCACCGGCGTGCCGAACACGTCGAGGGCCGAGCCGCCGAGGACGGAGCAGGTGGTGGCCACCAGGGCGGCCAGCCCGATCGCGACGGACTGCGTGCGGCTCCGGCGGACACCCGCGCGCACCGCCCTGCCCAGCGCGGTCATGCCGCCACCGCCGAGTCCGAGTCGATCCGGCCGTCCCGCATCCGGACCGTGCGGTGGCGCAGTCCTCGGCGAGGGCCGCCCGCGCGCCCTCGTAGTGGCGGCTCACACCGCTCAGTTCGATCACCGGTTCGCTGCTCGTCCCCCGCTCCTCGTACGTTCCCGCCTGGTGGACGGCACGAAGGTACGGACGGGCGGCGCGCCGGGGACGCTGCCCAGGGCGACTCCGCTCCCCCGTCCGGCCGACCCGGCGCGGCCAGGCCTTCGACCTGGCCCCGGCCCTGTTCCTCGCCTTCGCCTGCGCCCGCTACGCCACCACCGCGAGCAAGGGTCACGGCACCGACTGGTACGGGCTGATGCTGCTGGTGCCGCTCGTGCCGCTGCCGCTGGTGCTGCGCCGCCGCCTGCCGCTGGCGGTGCTGTGGGCGGTGATGCCGGCCGCGCTGCTGGTGCGCCACCAGTCGGAGGACATCGCGTACGCGGCCGGCGTGGCCGTCATCATCGCCGCCTACAGCGCCGCCGCCTACGGGCGCCGCCCGGCGGCACTGCTGCCGATCCTGCCGGCGGCCGCCGCGACGCTGGTGGTGCTCTTCGACGACGCCAAGCTGCCGCACTTCCCCAACGCGGTGATCGCGCTGCTGGTCCTGGTCCCGGTGTTCGCGGTCGCCTACGAACTACGGATGTGGCGCCGCCGGGTGGACGAGGAGCGCGAACGGCTGTCCGCCCTGGAGCGCGGGCGGCTGGCCGCGCTGGAGCACGCGGTGGAGCTCGAACGGGCGTGGATCGTTCGGGAGTTGCACGACGTGGTGACGCACAACGTGAGCATGATGACGATCCAGGCCGGGGCCGCCCGCAAGATCCTGGACACCGCCCCGGACAAGGCCCGCGAGGCGATGGCCGCGGTGGAGGCCTGATCGGCCTGCGCGAACGCCTCGCCGTCTACGGCGGCACCCTGCACACCGGCCCCCGGCCGCGCGGCGGCTACCGCGTCAAGGCCCTTATCCCCCTGGAGAGTTCATGAGCGAGCGGGCGCTGCGCGTGGTGGTGGCCGACGACCAGGCCCTGGTCCGCACCGGGTTCCGGCTGATCCTCGAATCGGAGGGGATCGAGGTGGTCGCCGCCTACGAGACCGGGCTGGTCAACGTCGGCACGGCGGCGCAACCCCGGTAGCGGTCCGCCATCGGCCCGGAGGCGTACACCTCCGGGCCGATGGCGGATCCTCACCGCCCTCCGGACGGCTGACGCCAACTCCCGTCGGCCGCCCGGGAACCCGGGATCACGGGATCGGGCGGGCGCGGGATCAGGCGACGTCGAACCGGTCCAGGTTCATCACCTTGACCCACGCCGCGACGAAGTCGGCCACGAACTTCTCCTTCGCGTCGTCGCTCGCGTAGACCTCGGCGACGGCGCGCAGTTCGGAGTTGGAGCCGAAGACCAGGTCGGCCCGGGTGCCGGTCCACTTGAGCGCGCCGGTGGCCGCGTCCCGGCCCTCGAAGGTGTGCCCGTCCTCCGAGGTGGCCTTCCACTCCGTGCCCAGGTCCAGCAGGTTGACGAAGAAGTCGTTCGTCAGGGCCTCGGGGGTCTCGGTGAGGACGCCGTGCGGAGACTGCTGGTAGTTGGCGCCCAGCACCCGCAGGCCGCCGACCAGGACGGTCAGTTCGGGCGCGCTCAGGGTCAGCAGGTTCGCCTTGTCGAGCAGCAGGTACTCGGCGCCCAGCCGGCTGCCCTTGCCCACGTAGTTGCGGAAGCCGTCCGAGGTCGGCTCCATCGCCGCGAAGGAGTCGACGTCGGTGAGCTCCTGCGTCGCGTCCACCCGGCCCGGTGTGAACGGCACCACCACGTCGTGGCCGGCCGCCCGGGCGGCCTTCTCCACGCCGACGCCGCCGGCCAGCACCACCACGTCCGCCAGCGAGACCTGCTTGGCGCCGGACCGGGCGTTGAACTCCTGCTGCACGCCCTCCAGGGTGCGCAGCACCGAGGCCAGCCGGTCCGGCTCGTTGACCTCCCAGCCGATCTGCGGCTGGAGCCGGATCCGGCCGCCGTTGGCGCCGCCGCGCTTGTCGCTGCCGCGGAAGGAGGAGGCCGCCGCCCACGCGGTGGACACCAGCTCGGAGACCGACAGCCCGGAGGCGGCGATCCGCTCCCGCAGGGCGGCGACGTCCGCGGCGTCGATCTGCCGGTAGTCGACCGCGGGCAGCGGGTCCTGCCACACCAGTTGCTCGGCCGGGACCTCCGCGCCGACGTAGCGGGCGACCGGGCCCATGTCGCGGTGGGTCAGCTTGAACCAGGCGCGGGCGAAGGCGTCCGCGAGCTCCTCGGGGTGCTCCAGGAAGCGCCGGGAGATCGGCTCGTAGACCGGGTCCAGGCGCAGCGAGAGGTCGGTGGTCAGCATCGTCGGGGCGTGCCGCTTGGACGGGTCGTGGGCGTCCGGGACGGTGCCCGCTCCGGCGCCGCCCTTCGGCTTCCACTGGAAGGCGCCGGCCGGGCTCTTGGTCAGCTCCCACTCGTAGCCGAACAGCGTCTCGAAGAAGCTGTTGTCCCAGGTCACCGGGGTGGCCGTCCAGGCGCCCTCCAGGCCGCTGGTGATCGCGTCCCCGCCCTTGCCGGTGCGGAAGGTGCTCTTCCAGCCGAGGCCCTGCTGCTCGATCGGGGCGTCCTCGGGGTCGGGGCCGACGTTGTCCGCCGGGCCCGCGCCGTGGGTCTTGCCGAAGGTGTGGCCGCCGGCGATCAGCGCGACGGTCTCCTCGTCGTTCATCGCCATCCGGTAGAAGGTCTCGCGGATGTCGCGGGCGGCGGCGAGCGGGTCCGGGGTGCCGTTGGGGCCCTCGGGGTTGACGTAGATCAGGCCCATCTGGACGGCGGCGAGCGGGCGCTCCAGCTGGCGGTCGCCGGTGTAGCGCTCGTCGCCGAGCCAGGTGGTCTCCGGGCCCCAGTAGACGTCCTCGTCCGGCTCCCACTCGTCCACCCGGCCGCCGCCGAAGCCGAAGGTCTCGAAGCCCATCGACTCCAGGGCGACGTTCCCGGCCAGGATCATCAGGTCGGCCCAGGAGAGGTTGCGGCCGTACTTCTTCTTCACCGGCCACAGCAGGCGGCGGGCCTTGTCCAGGCTGGCGTTGTCGGGCCAGCTGTTCAGCGGGGCGAAGCGCTGCTGCCCGGCGCCGGCGCCGCCTCGGCCGTCGCTGATGCGGTAGGTGCCCGCGCTGTGCCACGCCATCCGGATGATGAAGGGGCCGTAGTGCCCGTAGTCGGCCGGCCACCACGCGTGCGAGGTGGTGAGGGCCGTCTCGATGTCCCGCTTCACGGTCGGAAGGTCGAGGGATCCGAACGCCGCGGCGTAGTCGAAGTCCGCGCCGAGCGGGTTCGCCACGGCCGGATTCTTCGCGAGGATCTTCAGATTGAGCCGCTCCGGCCACCACTGGCGGTTTCCGCCGCCCTGGGTGGGGTGCGGCGCGCGCCCGTGGGCCACCGGGCAGCCACCCGTGCCCTCCGCCTGCGGCTCGGGTTCGGTAACGATGGGATCGTGGTTCTCAGACATGGAAATCCTTCCCTACAAGGCGGATCACGGTGTCTTGACTGCTACTTCCTGCTACCCAGGCTATCGCCGGAGCCGATCCTACGATGGACTCGATCCACGTCAAGATTGACACCAAACCCATATCCGATCGGGAACCGGAGAGAAGCCGCAATCACTTGGTAAAATCCGGTCTTCCCATTGACCTGAATAGGTGAACCGATATGAGTGACCTGCTGGAGCGACTGCGCGGACGCGGCTGGCGCCTCACCTCCCAGCGGCGTGTCGTGGCGGAGGTCCTGGACGGCGAGCACGTTCACCTCACCGCCGACGAGGTCCACGCCCGAGCCGCCGAACGCCTGCCCGAGATCTCCCGGGCCACCGTCTACAACACCCTCGGCGAACTGGTCACCCTCGGCGAGGTCATCGAGGTCTCCACCGACGGCCGGGCCAAGCGCTACGACCCCAACGCCCACCACCCGCACCAGCACCTCGTCTGCACCCACTGCGGCACCATCCGCGACGTCCACCCCACCGACGACCCCCTCACCGCCCTGCCCACCGACCAGCGCTTCGGCTTCACCGTCACCGACGCCGCCGTCACCTACCGCGGCCTCTGCCCGGCCTGCGCGGGCTGACCACGGGCTGACCACGGGCCCGGACTCACATCCCCGCCCGGACCGAGGACCGGGATTCCCTGCGAAGATCGAGGGATGGAACTGACGATGGTTGACGTCGCACCGGGGAGCGCCGCCATGGCGGCCGATGTCGGGCCGCTGATACGGCAGTTGAGGCCGGCCCTGACCGCCGAGGGGTTCGCCGCCTTCGCCGCCGAGGCGCACGCGCAGGGGCTGGCATTCACCGCCGCGTACGACGGTCGCGGGCGGTGCGTCGGGGTGGCGACCCACCGGGTGCTGGCGACCAGCCGCGGCCGGCTGCTGTTCGTCGACGACCTGGTGACCGACCGCGCGGTGCGGTCGGCGGGGGTCGGCGGGCGGCTGATGGCGGAGCTGGAGGAGCGGGCCCGGCGGGCGGGGTGCGCCCGGATCGAGCTCGACTCGGGGGTGACCAACCACGGCGCGCACCGCTTTTATCACACGGCCCGGATGTCGATCGTCGCCCTGCACTTCGCCCGCGAGATCCGGGCCGGTTCGTAGCGGTTCGAGGGGACGGTCGGTTCGCGGCCCGCGGTGCCGGCCGGTTCGTGGTACGCGATGCCGGTCCGTTCGCGGCCGTTCGCCGCGGCACCGGGCCGGAGTTGACACGGAATCACGGAGTTGACGGACCCGCCGGCCCGCCCTTGACCCCCGCCGGGGCCGGGCTGGGACGATCCCCGGCATGGGCGAAACCATCAACGAGAAGCAGCCGATATTCTCCGCCGACGCCGACATTCGAATTTCCGCGACACCGGTCGAGGTCTACGCGGTGGTCAGCGACCTGCCGCGCAGCGGCGAATGGAGCCCGGAATGCCTGGGCGGTGAATGGACGGTCGGCGAGCCGGCCGCCGTCGGGTCCGTGTTCCGCGGCGACAACCTCCGCGGCGACGACATCGTCGCCTGGGCGCCGGTGGTCCGCGGCCGGTGGACGACCCAGTCCGAGGTGGTCGCCGCGGAGCCGGGCCGGACCTTCCGGTGGGCGATACACAACTCGGACGGCCAGAAGCAGGAGAGCATCTGGGGCTTCGACATCGAAGCCGCCGAGGGCGGCGGCAGCCTGCTGACCCACCACTTCCGCATGGACTCGGCCACCCAGGGCATCAAGGGCATCACCGCGGAGATGGACGCGGCCGAGAAGCAGCGCTTCTTCGCGGAGTGGGGCGACAAGATCTCCGGCGATCTGGCCGCCACCCTGCAGCGCATCAAGGCCGTCATCGAAGAGGCGTGACGCCGGGCGGTATCCGGCCTTTCCGCGATTCGCCCGGAATTCCCGGGCTCGTACCCGGGCACGCGGCCATTCGGACGCCCGGGCACGCCAATTCACCTCGGACGGTGTCCCTTTCACCGCGGGTGGTGTCCATTCCATTCACGTCAGGCGCCGACGGCGCACAGCCGCGGCCCGGGAGGCGTACAGGTGCTTCTTCAACGTATCGGAAACCGGGGAATTCAGCTCGGGATGCTCTTCGAACGCGCCGCGGCCAGACACGGCGCGAACGTCCTCATCCTCGACCACGACCTCGACGCGGCACCGGAGTTGGGCCGCAGGGCGACTGTCGCCGAGGTGTCGGACCTGGTGGACGACCTGGCGTCCCGGCTCTGGGCGGCGGGCGTGCGGCCGAGCCGGCGGGTGGTGGTGTACAAGGCCGACGGCTTCGACATCACGCTGCTCGCGTGCGCGGCGGCGCGGATCGGGGCGGTCCCGGTCCTGCTGTCGCCGGCTCTGGACGGCGCGACCGTCGCCGAGCTGGTCCGCCGTACCGACCGGCCGTTCCTGGTGACCGACCAGGAAAAGCTGGACAACGTGCTGCCCGAGACGGTCTTCGACCTCGCCGACCGGGTGGTGCTGACCTCCGGCTCGTACCGGGACGCCGTCGAACTGCGGGCGCTGGCCGGGGTGGAGAGGGTCAAACCCGTCATCATGCCGGCCGACCACCCGACGCTGATCACCCACACCTCGGGCACCACCGGGACGCCCAAGCTGGCCGTGCACACCGGGTTCAGCCTGCAGTCCCGCTACCGCCCGCAGGCCTCCGTCATCGCCCCGCTGATCCCGGGCCGGGAGACCATCGCCATCCACGTCTCCTTCGTCCACTCCCGGCTGATCACCGCACTGGCGATCTCGCTCTACCGCGGCTTCCCGCTGGTCGTGCTGCGCGAGTCGGACCCGAAGCACGTCGGCGACCTGTTCGCGCGGCTGAAGCCGGGCATCCTGGAGGCGCACCCCAACTCCTTCATGGAGTGGGAGGAGTTGGCGCAGGACCCGCGCGGCCCACTGTCCAACGTCAAGCTGTTCAGCAGCACCTTCGACGCGATCCACCCGCGGACCGTGCACCGGTTGCTGCGCGCCACCCGGCGCCGCTCGCCGCTCTTCGGCCAGTTGTACGGGCAGAGCGAGGTCGGCCCGGCCATCGTCCGCGGCTTCACCCGGCGCCGCACCCTGGACGACGACGGCCGCTGCGTCGGCATGCCGTTCCCCGGGATGACCGACGTCCGGGTCGTCAGCCGGAACGGCAACCCGCCGTCCGCACGGAACCCGGGCTTCATCGAGGTGCGCAGCGACGGGCGCATCGTCACCTATCTCGGCGAGCAGGACCGCTACGACGCCCAGGTGTCGGCGGACGGCTGGTGGCGGATGGGCGACGTCGGCTACCGCACCAAGTGGGGCTGCGTGCACCTGCTGGACCGCGAGGTCGACCTGATCGAGGGCTTCGGCAGCACCCTCGCGGCCGAGGACACCCTGTTCGGCCAGCTGCCCGGCCTCGCCGAGGTCATCATCATCCCCGGCCCGGACGGCCGGGCCGTGCCGGTGGTGTGCACCAAGGACGACGAACCACTGGACCTGGCGGCCTGGCGGCGCGCCACGGCGTCGCTGCCGCCGATGGCCGAGCCGGTCCACCGACGGCTGGACGAGCTGCCGAGGACCGCCACCACCAAGATCAAGCGCCTGGAACTCGCCCGCCTGCTGCTCGCCGACGCCCCGCAGGGCACCCGGGCGGACGTGGAAGACGTGGAGGACGTGAAGCCATGAGTGAGCGAAGCCATCTCGTCATCGAGAGGTGCGCGCGGGCGAATGCCCCTGCCGAGCGAAGCGGGGCGGGCGCATGAGCGGAGTGGGCAGCAAGGCGGCACTGGAGGTCTGCGTCATCGGGGCCGGCCCGCGCGGCCTGTCCGTTCTGGAGCGGCTCTGCGCCAACGAGCGCGCGGCGCCCTCGCACGGCTCCATCACGGTGCACATGGTCGACCCGGCCGCGCCCGGCGCCGGCGCCGTCTGGCGCCAGGACCAGTCACGGCACCTGCTGATGAACACCGTCGCCTCGCAGATCACCGTGTACACCGACGACAGCTCCCGGATCGACGGCCCGATCGAGCCCGGTCCGAGCCTGTGGGAGTGGGCGGTGGAGGTCGCCGAGGCCGGCGCCGCCTCCGGGCAGGACGAGGAGTGCGTGGCCGAGGCCCGCACCCTGCGAGCCGACAGCTACCCCACCCGGGCGTTCTACGGGCGCTACCTGAACGCGAGCTTCCGCCGGGTGGTGGACGGCGCGCCCGCGCACGTCACCGTCCAGGTGCACCGCTCGCGGGCGGTGGCGATGGCGGACACCCACGGTGTCCCCGGCGGCCCGCAGGGCATCCGCCTGGAGAACGGCAGCCGGCTCAACCACCTGGACGCCATCGTGCTCGCCCAGGGCCACGTCGCGGCCCGGCCGACCCCGCACGAGGAGCGGACGGCGAGCCTGTCCCGGATCCACCACCTCACCTACATCACCCCGGCCAACCCGGCGGATCTCGACCTGAGCGGCATCCTGCCGGGCCAGCACGTACTGTTGCGCGGCCTCGGGCTGAACTTCTTCGACCACATGGCCCTGTTCACGGTCGGCCGGGGCGGCGCCTTCGTCCGCGCGGACGGACGGCTGGTGTACCGGCCGTCGGGCCGGGAGCCGAAACTGTTCGCCAGTTCGCGCCGCGGCATCCCGTACCACGCCCGCGGCGAGAACGAGAAGGGCGCGTACGGCCGTTACTTCCCCCGATTGCTGACCGCCGAGTACATCGCCGGGCTGCGCGAGCAGTCCGCGGCCGGCGAGCCGGTGCAGTTCCGCACCGACCTGTGGCCGCTGATCGCGCGCGAGGTGGAGAGCGTCTACTACGGCACGCTGCTCGACGCGAAGGGCCGCGGCGCCGAGCGGGAGCCCTTCGTCCAGCGGTACCTGACGGTCGCCCACGGCGGCGGCTTCGCGGCCCTGCTCGACGAGTACGGCATCCCCGAGTCGGAGCGGTGGGACTGGGAGCGGCTCTTCCGCCCTTACGGGGACCGGGAGTTCAGCGGGCCGGAGGACTTCCGCGACTGGCTGCTCGGGTACCTGGCCGAGGACGTCGAGGCGGCCCGCGCCGGCAACCTCAGCGGCCCGCTCAAGGCCGCCCTGGACATCCTGCGCGACCTGCGCAACGAGATCCGCCTCGCGGTGGACCACGGCGGGCTGGAGGGGAACTCGCACCGGGACGACCTGGAGGGCTGGTACACCCCGCTCAACGCCTTCCTGTCGATCGGCCCGCCGGTCTCCCGGATCGAGGAGCTGATCGCCCTGATCGAGGCCGGGGTGGTCGAACTCACCGGCCCGGGCACCGAGATCCGGATCGACACCGAGGCGGCCGCCTACGTGCTCACCTCCCGGGCGGTGCCCCAGCCGCCGGTGCGCGCCACCGTCCTGATCGAGGCCCGGCTGCCCGAACCCGATCTGCGCCGCACCACCGACCCGCTGCTGCAGCACCTGCTGAGCACCGAACAGGCCACCGCGTACCGGATCCCGGGCACGGGCGGCACCGACTACGAGACCGGCGGCCTGGCCGTCACCAAACGGCCGTACCGGCTGCTGGACACCCGGGGCCGCGCGCACCCGCGGCGCTACGCCTACGGGGTGCCGACCGAGTCGGTGCACTGGGTGACGGCGGCCGGAATCCGGCCCGGCGTGGACTCGGTGACGCTCGGCGACTCGGACGCGATCGCCCGCTCGCTGCTCGCCCTGCCGCCCACCACCCAGCTGCCCTTCGGCGTCCGGCCGGACGCGGCCGTCACCGACCTGACCGGAGTGCTGATATGACCGACCCTGACGAGCCGGCCGCGCCGGACGAACCCGGCGGCCCGCACGACCCGCACGACGCGGCCGACATCCTGACCGACGCCGGGCTGCTGTCGCCGGTCCGCGCCGGGACGCCGGTCGAGGCCGCCGTCTGCGACCGGGCCTGGCTACAGGCCATGCTGGACGCCGAGGCGGCGCTGGCCCGGGCCCAGGCCGGGCTGGGCACCCTGCCGAAGACCGCCGCCGACACCATCACCCGCCTGGCCCGCGCCGAGCTGCTGGACCTGCGGGCCCTCGCGGTCGAGTCCCGGGAGACCGCCAACCCGGTGGTCGGGCTGGTCCGGGCGCTGACCGGGGTGGTGGCGGCCGAGGACCGGGCCGCCGCCGAGTACGTCCACCGCGGCTCCACCAGCCAGGACGTCCTGGACACCGGTGCGATGCTGGTGGCCGCCCAGGCCCTGCGGATCATCCGCGCCGACCTCGCCCGCACCGCGCGGGCCCTGGCCGTCCTCGCCGAACGGCACCGGGACACCGTCCTCCCCGGCCGCACGCTCGCCCTGCAAGCCGTACCGACCACCTTCGGCCTCAAGGCAGCCGGCTGGCGCCAGCTCGTCCTGGACTCCGAGCAGCGGCTCGGACGGGTCGCCGAGCACGGTCTGCCGGTCTCGCTCGGCGGCGCCGCCGGCACCCTCGCCGGGTACCTGGAGTACGCCCGGATCGACGGCGCGGCCGCGGGCGGGGCGAACGGGGCGGCGCCGGACCCGGGCGACTACCTGGACCGACTGCTCACCGCCTTCGCCGCCGAGACCGGGCTGGCCCGCCCGGTGCTGCCCTGGCACGCGCTGCGCACCCCGATCGCCGACCTCGCGGGCGCGCTGGCCTTCACCGCCGGCGCCCTCGGCAAGATCGCGATCGACGTGCAGTCGCTGACCAGGACGGAGGTCGGCGAGGTGGCCGAGCCCACCGCGGCCGGGCGCGGCAGCTCCTCCGCGATGCCGCACAAGCGCAACCCGGTGCTGGCCACCCTGATCCGCAGCGCCGCGCTGCAGGTGCCGGTGATCGCCACCGGGCTCACCCAGTGCCTGCTGGCCGAGGACGAGCGCTCGGGGGGCGCCTGGCACGCCGAGTGGCAGCTGCTGCGCGAGGCGCTGCGGCTGACCGGGGGCGCCGCACACACCGCGGTGGAGCTCGCCGAGGGTCTGGAGGTCAAGCCCGAACGGATGCGCACCAACCTCGAACTGACGGGTAGTCAGATCGTCTCGGAGCGGATCGTCGCCGTCCTGGCACCCCGGCTCGGCAAGGCGGCGGCCAAGCAGCTGCTCACCGAGGCGTCCGGCGAGGCCGACCGCGACGGTCGGCCGCTGGAGCAGGTGCTCGCCGAACTGCCCGCTCTCGACGGCATGTTCGGCAGGGTCGAGCTCTCTCGGCTGTGCGATCC
The DNA here is from genome assembly GCF_056435345.1 of Kitasatospora sp. NPDC043950. Classification (NCBI taxonomy): domain Bacteria; kingdom Bacillati; phylum Actinomycetota; class Actinomycetes; order Kitasatosporales; family Streptomycetaceae; genus Kitasatospora; species Kitasatospora sp. NPDC043950. Next base: position 15,918 of record NZ_JBWKER010000023.1, on the reverse strand, counting down.
GACCACGTACACCGGAGCGGCCGGCCCCCTCGTCGACCGGGCCCTGCGCGAGCCGTGAGGCCGGCCCGGCGTCCCGCGCCCCGGCACCGGGCGCCCGAGCGATCCGCGACCAACCGAAGGGGAAGAGGAGCATGTTCCTGCAACGCGTCGGCAATCGAGGCATCCGGCTGGGCACGGTCTGGGACCGCGCGGCCGCCCGTCACCCGGCGAGCCCGGTCTACCTCGACCACGACCTCGACATCGCCCCGGAGCTGGGCCGGCGGGTCACCCTGACCGAACTCGCCGACCTGGTCGATGACTTCGCCGCCCGGTTGTGGGCTTCCCAGGTCCGCCCCGGCTCGCACGTGGTGATCCACAAGTCGGACAGCTTCGACATCTCCCTGCTCGCCTACAGCGTCGCCCGGGTCGGCGGGGTACCGGTGCTGCTGTCCCCGAAGCTGGACGGCGCCACCGTCGCCCGCCTGCTGGGGCGACTGTCCCGGCCGACGCTGCTCACCGACGCGGCGAAGCTGGAGCAGGCACTCCCGTCCGAGGTGTTCGACCTGACCGAGCGGGTGCTGGTGGCCACCGGGGAGTTCCCGGGCGCGACCGCGCTGGCCGGGCTGGCCGGGGTCGAGCGGGTGGCGCCGGTGACCATGCCGCAGGACCGGCCGGCCCTGATCACCCACACCTCGGGCACCACCGGCCTGCCCAAGCTCGCCGTCCAGACCGGCATCACGATCCAGGCCCGCTGCCGCCCGCAGTCGGTGCTGCTCGCCCCGGTCGGGCGGCACGAGCCGATCGCCGTGCACGTCTCCTTCGTCCACTCGCGGATGATCAGCGGGGCCGCGCTGTTCGCGCTGCGCGGCCATCCCATGATCATCCTGCGGGACGACGAGCCGGAGCACGTCGCGAAGCTGTTCGCCCGGATCCCCCCGGGGGTGATCGAGTCCCACCCCAACACCCTGCTGAGCTGGGAGGTCCTGGCGGACCACCCGGCGAAGCCGCTGGCCAAGGTCCGCTGCTTCAGCAACACCTTCGACGCCATCCACCCGCGCACGGTCGACACCCTGCTGGGCGCGTCCGAGCGCAGCCTGCCGTTCTTCGCCCAGACGTACGGGCAGAGCGAGACCGGCGCCATCGCCGCCCGCACCTACACCCGGCACCGCCGCAGCGGCGCCGACGGCCGCTGCGTCGGGCGGACCTTCCCCGGGATGACCGAGGTCCGGGTGGTCAGCCGGGACGGCCGGCCGGTGGCCAAGGACTCCCCCGGCCACATCGAGGTGCGCAGCGGCGGGCAGATCGTCACCTACTTCGGCGAGCGGGAGCGCTTCGAGGGCCAGTTCTCGCGGGACGGCTGGTGGCGGATGGGCGACCTCGGCTACCGCACCCGGTGGGGCTGCCTGCATCTGCTGGACCGCGAGGTCGACGAGATCCCGGGGATCAACAGCACCCTGGACCTGGAGGACAAGCTGTTCACCCGGCTGCCCGAGCTGCTGGAGGTGATCATCGTGCCCGGCGGGGACAAGGCGCCGGTGCCCGTGGTCTGCACCCGGGACGACCAGCCGCTCGACCTCGCCCGCTGGAACCGCGCGGTGGCCGGCCTGCCCACGCTGGCCCCGCCGGTGCAGCGCCGGCTGGACGAACTGCCGCACACCGCCACGACCAAGGTGAAGCGGCTGGAGCTGGCCAGGGAGCTGGCCGCGGCCGAGGAGGCCTGAGCCGAGGAAGGCGTCGGCCCCGGCGGTGTCGTGAGACCCGCCGGGGCCGACGCGTGTCAGGAGGAGCCGATGGCCGGCAGGCTCCGCAGGACGGACCGCAGGTCCCCGGGCCCGAGCCGGACACCGAAGTCCTCCGCGAGGACGGTGGCGTACCGCTCGTCGGTGAGGTCCGCGGCCTCCGTCGTGCCGTCGGCGCGGCCGACGACCAGCCGCCGGCCGTCGAGGGAGAGCCGGCGCTGCGACGTGATCTTGGACAGGTAGGCCCGGCCGGTGAACGGGGAGCGCTCGTGGGTGGAGGTGTAGTGGTTCATCACCACGCAGTCGACCTGGTGCAGCGGCAGGCCCGTCTCGAACCGGTAGAGCGGCAACCACCCGTCGGGACAAAGGAGTTCGAGCACCCAGCAGTCCGGCTCCGAGCCGACCCGGCGGAGCCGGTGAGTCCAGCCGTCGGGCTCGGCCAGGGCGCCGTCGGTCAGCGGCAGCGGCTCCAGCGGCCCCTTGTCGCCGAAGCCGACGTCGGCGAGGAAACGCGCCTGGCCGACCGTCACCAGCAGCACCAGGTGGGTGCGTGGCAGCGGTCGGCCGGCGTTCAGCAGGGCGCGGGCGGCGAGCCTGGTGACCTGGAAGCCCAGGCGTTCCAGCACCGCGGCGAAGAGCAGGTTCTGTTCGAAGCAGTAGCCGCCGCGGCCGCCGGCGACCAGCTTGGCCTGGACGCGGTCCAGGTCGAGCGGGACGCCGCGGCCGAGCGGGATGTCGAGGTTCTCGAACGGGAGGGCCAGCAGGTGGGCGCGGTGCAGCCGGCGCAGCGTCCCGGGTTCGGGGGGCAGCGGACCGGAAACGCCCGTGCGGGCCAGGTAGGCCCCGACGTCGAGCAGTTCCGCTCCCCATTCGCCGGTGGCGCGGTCATCGCCCATCCTGTCGGCCCCTCTCCCGTGCGGTCTCCCGGAGACTACCCGGCAAGGATCGCCCCGGCACGGAGGACCTCGGCGATCAGGCCGCCGACGATCCGGGGGCCGTCCTGGGTGAGCACCGACTCGGCGTGGAACTGCATGGACGCGAAGTGCGGGCCGCGCAGGGCGTGCACCTCACCGGTCTCCCGGTCGCGGACGGCCTCGATGGTGCCGACGCCGTCCACGTCGACCGTGTCGTGCGGGCTGACGGCGGCGAAGGTGTTGTAGAAGCCCACCCGCTCACGAGCGCCGAACAGGTCGATCTCGCGCTGGACACCCTGGTTGGGGACGTCCCGGCGGCGCAGCGGCAGGCCGAGCAGGGTCGACAGCACCTGGTGACTGAGGCAGACCGCGACGAACGGGCGCCGCCGGGCGAGCAACTCGGCCACCGCGGCGCGCAGACTGGCGATCTTGGGGTGGTCGGCCTGCCGCGGGTCGCCCGGCCCCGGGCCCATCACGACCAGGTCGAAGCCGTCGAAGGCGTAGTGCTCGTCGAACCGACGAATCGTCACTTCAAGCCCGAGTGACTGGAGTTGGTGGCCGATCATGGCGGTGAAGGTGTCCTCGGCGTCGATCACGAGCACCCGGCGCCCGGCGAATTCGGCGAGCCGCCGGCCGCGGTCCGCGTCCTCGGCCAGCCAGAAATCCGAGATGACGGTGTTGCGCCGCTCCAGCGCGGCCCGTACCCGGGGGTGGCCGGCGAAGGTGCGCGGGCCTCCGGCTTCCAGCGCGGCCAGCAGCCCGGCCGCCTTGGCCCTGGTCTCGGCGACCTCGGAGGCCGGGTCGGAGTGGCGCACCAGGGTGGCGCCGACCCCGATCCGGATCCGGCCGGCGGTGTCGATGTCGGCGGTGCGGATCAGGATCGCGGAGTCCATCGTGCGCCCGCCGCGCTCGTCCCGGCCGATCAGCGCGGCCACGCCGCTGTAGTAGCCGCGCCCGGCGGGCTCGTAACGGCGGATGACCCGGGCGGCGCTCTCCAGCGGGCTGCCGGTGACGGTCGGGGCGAACATCGTCTCGCGGAGGATCTCGCGCGGGTCGCGGTCGGTTCGGCCCTCGATGAGGTACTCGGTGTGCGCGAGCCGGGCCATCTCCTTGAGGTACGGGCCGACCACCCGGCCGCCGCCCTCGCAGATCCGGGCCATCATCTTGAGCTCCTCGTCGACCACCATGTAGAGCTCGTCGGCCTCCTTGCGGTCGGCGAGGAAGTCCATCACGCCGGCCAGGGTGGGGCCGGAGGGCGGGTAGCGGTAGGTGCCGCTGATCGGGTTCATCACGGCGACGCCGTCGGCCAGGCTGATGTGCCGCTCGGGGCTGGCGCCGACGAAGGTCCGCTCCCCGGTGTGCACGACGAAGATCCAGTAGGCGCCCGCCTCGCGCTCGGTCAGCCGGCGGAAGAAGGCCAGCGCGGCGCGCAGGGTGTAGTCACTGATCTCGGCCAGGAAGGTGCGGCGGACGACGAAGTTGGCGCCGACGCCCTGCCCGATCTCCTCGGCGACCACCCGGCGGACGATGTCGGCGTACTCCTCGTCGCCGAGGTCGAAGCGGGCGCCGGTCAGCTCGGTGGGCCGGTCCGGGATCAGCGCCAGCGCTTCGCCGAGGTCGACGGTGGCGTGCTCGGTCACCGTCATGGCGAGCAGCGGGGCACCGTCGTCCCGGGCCTCGAAGCCGCGCTCGGCGATCTGCCGGTACGGGACCAGGACCAGGACCTCCGGGCCCGGGCGGCCGGGCTCGGGGCCCAGCGGGACACCGTCCAGCGTGTCCGCGGTGGCGACCTCGCCGAACAGGACGTCCAGCGTGCCCGGGCCGGTGGTCTCGGGCCGGTGCAGGAGGGCGAAGGCGGGCGGCCGCTCCGCGAGCACCCGGCGCAGCAGTTCCTCGGCCGTCCGGTCCGTCGTCCGGCCGCTCGCCCGGCCCGTCGTCCGCTCGCTCGCCCGGTCCGTCGTCCGGTCGGTCATGCGAAGGTCTCCTTGGCGGTGATCAGCATCGCGCAGCGCGCGGCGGCGTACTCCAGGGCGAGCCGGTGGTGGGCGGCGGAGAAGTCCGCGACGGCGTCGGCGACCAGGAACGGCCGGATGTCGTTGGTGAAGGCGTCGACGGCCGTCATCAGTACGCCCACGTGGGCGTACACGCCGCACAGGATCAGCTGGTCGCGGCCCTCCTCGCGCATCCGCTGGAGCAGGTCGGAGCGGAAGAAGGCGCTGTAGCGCCACTTGGTGAGCAGCCAGTCGCCGGGGGCCGGGGCGAGCGACTCGACGACCTCGCGGTCGACCGGGTCCATCCGCATCCCGGGGCCCCAGAAGTCCAGCAACAGCCCGCGCTGTTCGGTGGTCATGCCGCCCGGCTGGGCGGTGTAGGCGACCGGCACGCCGAGCTCGGCGGCCTGGCGGCGCAGCAGGGCGGCGTTGTGCAGCAGCTCCCGGCCGGGTGCCTCGTCCGCCGGGAAGGGGCGCAGGAAGTAGCGCTGCATGTCGTGCACGAGCAGCACCGCGCGGTCCGGGCGGACGGTCCACGACACGGTGTTGTCGGGCAGCTCGCCCGCGGTCGGCATCGGATAGGGCTCGATGGTCGGAATGCCTGCCATGCGGTGGACTCTCCTGGGGGAATGGTGAGTTGGGCGGGCCGGTCAGGCGCCGAGGCCGGCGCCGCCGTCGACGGTGAGGTCGTGCAGGGTGATGTGGCCGGCCGCGTCGGAGAGCAGGAAGAGCACGGCGGCGGCGATGTCGGCAGGGCTGGCCAGCTTGTTGAGCGGGATGCCGACCCGGAAAGCGTCCGCGCGACCGTGCAGGGTGCCCTGCGGGCCGGACTCGTCGTGCCACATCGAGGTGAGCATCGGGGTGTCGGTGGATCCGGGGGCGACGAGGTTGCAGCGGATGCCGTACCTGGCGACCTCCAGGCCGAGGCTCTTGGTGAACATCGTCGCGGCGGCCTTGGAAGCGGCGTAGGCGGCCATCTCGGTGCGCGGGGTGCGGGCGGCGTTGGAGGCGACGGTGACGATGGCGCCGCGCCCGCGCGGGATCATCCGGTCGACCACCGCGCGGGACACGTGGAAGACGCCATTGACGTTGACCGCGAAGGTGGCCGTCCAGTCCTCGACGGAGAAGTCCCGGACCTCGCCGAGGCGCAGCACCCCGGCGGCGTTGACCAGTTGGTCCACCGGCCCGAGTTCGCGCTCCACCCGGTCGACGAGCAGGTCGACGGCGCGGTGGTCGCTGACGTCCACCGGGTAGGCCTCGGCCCGCAGGCCCTCCTCGGCGAGGGCGGCCACGGTCTTGCGCAGGCCCTCCTCGTCGCGGTCCGCCGCGGCCACCGCGGTGCCCTGTTCGGCCAGGGCGCGGACCACGGCCGCGCCGATGCCGCCTGCTGCCCCGGTGACCAGGGCGATCGTGTTCGTCACTGCCGGACCTCCCTCGGGGCCGACGCGTGGCCGGCCCGTTGCTCTCGGTTGCTCTCGGTTGCTCGGTTGCTCTCGGTTGCTCTCGGTGTGGTGGTGTGTGGCGCCGTTCCGGGCCCGGCGGGTCAGCCCTCCCAGGCGGAGACCACGGTGATGGCCTGGCCGGGGTTGAGCCGGGGATCGCAGAAGCTGGTGTACTTGTCGCCGACGTGCGCCACCCCGGAGGCGTCGTGGGCGCACTCGGTGACGTCGTCGGGCGTGGTCTCCAGGTGCAGGCCGCCGGCCACGCCGCCCTCGGAGCGGACGGCGTACTGGAAGTGCTGGATCTCCCGGACGACGGTCTCCACGAAGCGGGTCTTCAGCCCACCGGGCGTGGTGACGGTATTGCCGTGCATCGGGTCGGTGAGCCAGATGACCGGGTGGCCGGCCTCCCGGACGGCCCTGACCAGCGCGGGCAGCCGGTCGGCGACGACCTCGGCGCCCATCCGGGCGATCAGGGTCAGCCGCCCGGGCTCGCGGTGCGGGTCGAGCCGCGCGCACAGCTCCAGCAGTTCCTCGGGTGCCATGCCGGGTCCCACCTTGCACGCGACCGGGTTGGCCACGGACGCGAGCATCGTGACGTGGGCGCCGGCCACGTCGCGGGTCCGCTCGCCGATCCACGGCCAGTGTGTGGACGTCAAGAGGCTTTCGGTGTAACCGATCTGACGGATCATCGGAATTTCGTAGTCGAGCAGCAGCGCCTCGTGGCTGGTCCACACCGGCGGGCTGAGCGGCGAGCGACGGTCCGGATCCGACCAGCCGAGGTGGGTCATCGCCTCGGCCGCCGCCCAGTAGCAGCCGAGCAGCCGCCGCGGGTCGGGGCGGCGCAGCTCCGGGTCGGGTTCGGGGCTGTTGACCAGGTGGCCGCGGAAGACCGGGATCTCCAGGCCCCCGACGAACTCGGTCGGCTTGGAGCGGGGCTTGGCGAACTGGCCGGCCATCCGGCCGACCCGGACCACCGGCCGGTGGGTGGCCATCGTGACGATGCCGGCCAGGACGTCCAGCAGGCCGGTCTTGGGGGGGGGGGGGGGGGGGGGGGGGGGGGGGGGGGGCGCGGGGGGGGGGGGGGGGGAAGCGGTACCCGCTGTACCCGTGTTCCTTAGGGT
>NZ_JBWKER010000023.1:0-8722 GCF_056435345.1 Kitasatospora sp. NPDC043950 | reverse complement strand
GTGGTAAACGGGCCGCCATTCCGGCCACCCGAGACCACGGACGGGGGGGTGGCGGGTTGGAAGGGGCCGGCCGTGACCCAAGGCGGGCTGTTCTCCCGCCCCCCCCCCCCCCCGGTGCACTCCGCCGGGTCCTCGGCGCAGTCGCCGATCTGTACGACCTGGGCCCGCCCGGCCGCGACGTCGGCGAGCACGGAGCGCAGCCGCCGGACGTCGGCCGGGCCGACCAGCGGCGGCAGACCGGCCAGCCGGTCCTTGATGTCGGGAAGGTGCTCGTGGTCGGCCCAGTCGGGCTGATGGAGTGCGGGCCGGGACAGGAGCGCGGACAGGGCGGTGACCATGGGGGTCTCCCGGGGCGAAGGTGCGCCGGCTCGGCGGCGCGCACGGAAGGGCGTCGTGGCGAGGCTGTGGATGGCACGGGTCAGGGAGGAGCGGCCGGCCCGCGGGCCGGGTCCCGGTCCGGCAGCGGTCCGCCGGCCGCCGAACGGCTGAGGCTCTTCCAGATCTTGTGGCGTGCCACCAGGTGTCGCCAACGCCCGCCCCCGCACTTCGTCAGGTGGCGGATACTCCATCAGGTGGCGGCACACTCCGTCAGATGTCGCCCCGGCGCGACCGAGAACGGTGACGGCGGGCCCTCGACGAGGTCCGTCCCGAGGTGGCGGACCGGCGAGATCCGGCCATGGAACGGCTCGGGCGCGCGCCCCATCTGGACGCCGTACAGCACGGCCGGACTCCGGTGGCCCACGCATCCCCCGGGGTGGGCGGACCACCGTGCGCCGGCACCTCGTGGCATGTGCCGAAGTCGGCGTGGCAGATCGGGCCGCCGGGCTCGGACGTCAGAAGCCGGTACCAGGTGCCGTCTCGCCGCCGGACCGGCCGCGCGCCACGGTCACCTCGATCAACATGTGCGCGACCTCCTCCTCGCCCTCCGGGAAGACGCCGCTGCGCACCACCCGCAGGGTGCGCCCGCATTCCTCGGCGATCCGGAGGAGCGCCGTCAGGTCGCCGCGCTCGCTGAAGTGCAGCAGCACCGAGCCGCCCGGAGCCAGCCGGCCCGGAGCCTCGACGAGGAAGCGGCGGTGGGCGGCGTAGCCCGGGTCGACGTAGCCGCGCTCGTGCATCGTCCGGTAGCGGTAGTCCTCCGGCGCGAGCACGTAGTTGGAGTGCCAGAAGACGGTGTCGAAGCGCTCCTCGGGCGCGAGCGCGGCGAACAGGTCGCTGTGCACGCTGTGGACGCGGTCGGCGACGCCGTGCCGGTGGGCGTTCATCTCGGTGTTGCGGACGGCGGCCTCGTTGATGTCGCCGGCCACCACCCGTGCATGCCCGGCCAGTGCTGCGGCCACCGCGATGACGCCGGTGCCGCAGCCGATCTCCAGCAGCGAGCCGGAGCGCCCGGCGGCCCGCGGGTCGTCCAGACCGAGCAGGCGCATGGAGATCTCGCTGGTGGGCGAGTAGACCGGGGCGAAAATCCCTGGCAGCAGGTCCCATTCACGGCCGCAGAGCCGGAAGGTCGCGGGCCGGTGCGGGTGCTCCAGCGCGGCCCTGCTCCGTTCCAGCGAACGGCGGTAGTCCTGTAGCGCCTTCATGTCGTCCGCCTGTGCCCCCCGCCGCGCCAGCTGGGCGTTGTCGCCCGGACCACCTCCCCGGTGGCCACCACGTCATCCTCCTCAACCGGCACGGGCGGCGGGAAGGTGACCCGGCAACACATCGGGGCCACTCGGCGGTGCCCCCTCCACCGTCCAAACCGTGGAATCATCCGAGCCCCACCCAAAGTGACATGATAAACACTTTGCATTACCTGGCATGTGCCAGGCAAAAAGGCTGATGTGCACGGGTGGGGGTAGGGCATGGCCCAACAGGGGGTCCGTAAGCGGCCTGACGCGCTGACGGTACTGACCTTGCTGGTGGCGGAGGCACCACCGGCGCGCATCGAGTCACTGCTTGCCGAGGCCGCCCGCGGCGGCGCCCGCGAGGCCGAGACGGCCGCACTGGAGCGGGCCGTCCGGCTCGGACTGGACATCTGCGCCCAGCGCCGCGGGCGCCAGCAACGCGAGGCGGGCCTGTCCGCGCTGCTCGACACCGCCCGGGACCTCCTCGTCCCCGACACCCTCGACGGGGTGCTCAAGGTCGTCACCCGGCGCTCGCGACTGCTCCTCGGCTCGGACATGGCGTACGTCAGCTTCCCCGGACCGGAGGACGGCCTGTCCTACATCCGGGCGTCGGACGGCCACACCTCCACGCTCAACGTCGGCCTCCAGCTGACCGGCGGCTCCGGACTCGGCCACGCCGCCGTCGCCAACCTCGCGCCGGTCTGGACCCCGGACTACCTCGACGACAACCGGATCCAGCACAGCACCGACATCGACGAGGTGGTCCGGGCCGAGGCGCTGCGCGCGATCATGGCCGTCCCGCTGAGCTACGGCCCACACCCCTTCGGCGCGCTCTACGTCGCCGACCGCAATGTGCGGCACTACACCCCGGAGGAGATCTCCACCACGAACCTGCTCGGCGAGCTCGCCGGCCTGGCCGTCCAGCGCGCCCTCGTCCTCGACGACGCCAAGGCCACCGCGCAGACCCTGCGCGAGGAGCACGGACGCACCACCGAGTCGCTGCGGGAGCTCAGCGAGCACCGGCGCATCCATCACGAGCTGATCGAACGGGCGCTGACCGACTGCGAACTCCACGGTCTCGCCGAAGCCGTGAGCCGGAACCTGGGTGGCGCGCTGCGGATCCACGCGGCGGACGGCACCGTCCTGACCACCACCGGCCGGATGCCCGAGACCGGACCCGCCGCCGCGGAGGTGCACGCCGCCAAACGCCCGGTCCACACCGCGGACGGCCTCTGGGCGGCCCCGGTCACCGCCGGAGGCGAGATACTCGGCACCCTGGTGTTCCGCCCCGAGGACCTCCCCGCGGCCGGCATCGACGAACTGCTGCACCTGGCCGCCCAGGCGGTGGCGGTGCAGCTGCTGCGCACCGGCGACACCACCGTCGTGCAGGGCCGCGCCCACGGCGAGCTGATGGAGGACCTGCTCACCAGCGCCCAGCGCCCGCCGCAGCAGTTGGAGGAGCGCGCCCGCCGGCTCGGCATCAACCTGGCCACGCCGCACGTGGTGGTGGTCGTCCGTCCCGAGGCCCGAGCGGTCGGCCGGGCCTGCGCCCTGGCCACGGGCCTGGCCCAGCGACTGAACGGGCTGCGGGTCGGGCACGGCGGCAACGCCGTGCTGCTGCTGCCCGGCACCGACGCCGGCACGACGGCCCGGGCCGTCCTGAACGAACTCGCCCCGCTGCTGAGCGAACCGGTCACGGTGGCGGCGGCCGGGCCGGTCGCGGACGCCGCCTCGGTCTACCACTGCCACCAGGAGGCGCTGCGCTGCCTGGAGGCGATGATCGCCCTCGACGCCACCGGCCGCTCGGCCTCCCCCCGGGAGCTGGGCTTCCTCGGTGTCCTGCTCGCCGACAACCGGGACGTCCGTTCCTTCGTCGACTCGGTCATCGGTCCGGTGCTCGAGTACGACCGGCAGCGGTTCACCGACCTCGGCCGCACCCTGGACGCCTACTTCGAGACCGGAGCCAGCCCCACCCGGGCCGCCCAGAAGCTGCACGTCCACCCGAACACCGTCGCCCGCCGCCTGGAACGCGTCGCGGAACTGCTCGGCCCCGACTGGCAGGACCCCGGCCAAGCGCTCGAAGTCCAGCTCGCCCTACGGCTCTCGCGCGTCCGCGACCTCCTCGTCAAGGACGGCCCGTCGGCGGGAGTCGACCAAGGGACCTAGTGCCTGTCGGGGCGCGGGCGTGATCCGGAAGAGTGCCCCTAGCTCACGCGGCGGAGCGAGCGGCCGCCGGTGTGGGAGAGGGCCACGACCGCGTGTGCGGCCGAGGCGAGGGTGACATGGCGGTGCCAGCCGTTGAAGGAACGGCCGGTGTAGTCGCGGATGCCGGTGCGGTCCGCGATCTCGTCGAAGTCCCGCTCGACCCGGCCGATCCGCAGGCTCAGCCGGAACAGCTGGGCCGGCGTGGCGTCCGGGACGTCGGCCAGCCACAGCTCCTGCGGCCAGCGCCGGCCGGAGCTGCCCGCGCCGAGCAGCAGCAGGTCGCGGTCCGGGCCGTCCGGCCTGCGGCTCACTCCCAGGGAGCGGGCCGCCCCGGTCACCGTCCGCACCCGGACGGCACCGACCAGCGCGGTACGCAGCCCGGCGTCCTGGCCGTGGTCGGTCCAGGTCACCATCCGCCTGCGGTCCCGGCACGCCCCGATGATCCGGTGGGCCGGCATCGCCTCCGCGCCGTGCCCGGCCCCCTCGGCCGGGCGGAGCGGCAGCGTGCTGTTGATCCGCACGAGGAACGGCACCCCCGCCGCGCGCAGCCGCCGCAGCGCCTTCATCCCGTCCAGCTCCCGGACGTCCATCACCACCGGCAGCGTGGGCAGCCGCCAGTCCGAGGTCAGCTCCAGCACCGCCTCGACCGAGCAGTCGCCCAGCGTCCGGGTGTCCACACTCGCCGGGATGGACGCCTGGCTGCGCCGCGGCACGTCGTCCAGCCACGCCCGGGACAGGTGCAGCCGCCAGTTCACCGGCATGCTCACCTCCTCGGACGCCGCCCAGACGCCCACCGCCTGCTGCGCGTTGAGCACCTGGCCGAGCGAGGAGATGAACCGGCGATCCACGCCCACCGAGTGCTCCCCGGCCTTCGGGATGACCGTCTGCTGCACCACCCAGGCCTGCGGCGGCGCGACGGACGTCACGTAGTGCGCCAGCGCGGCGCGCACCGGGTCCCACTCCCAGGTGGAGCTGCTGATGAAGTGGTGCAGGTTCTGCTCCGTGGCCTGCCCGCCGATCAGCCGCGCGATGTTGCGCACCGACTTGCGGCCCTCCGCGCCCAGCAGTCCGCGCAGGTACTCCACACCCTTGCGGCGCTGGTCCGCCCGGGGCAGCGACGCGAACAGCGCCGGGCACAGCTCCGAGAGGACGATGTCGTGGGAACTGCCAACGCCCGGCGTGCGCCCGGGTGTTCGCGTGTCCCTGATGTGCAGGGCGAAGTCGCTCATCGAGATCCCCAACCTCTACATGGCAGACGCATCTTCAGATGGGTCGACGGTATGCAGAGGGCTCAGGCCGGGCCCAGGTGCACCGGGCACACGGCTGCACGCGCGGCCTATGGCCGGACCACCGGACAGAGCGCGCGAGCAGGCGCGATCGCCCCCGGAGCCGCCCGGTGGGGTGTGCCGGGGCCATCAGGGGCGGGCCGACCGCGCGCGAGTTGACGAACAAACGGCTTCCGTGCGGCACCCCGGCGTTGACCGGTGGAAGACTCTCCGAGCATGCGAGCAGCCTTCATCGAGGCCCTCGGGCCGCCCGAGAACATCCGCTACGGCGAACTTCCCTCCCTCCGTCCTGGGCCGACCGACATCCTGGTCGACGTCACGGCCACCACCGTCAATCCGGTGGACACCTTCGTCCGCTCCGGCCTCTTCCGCACCCCGGTCGCGTTCCCGTTCGTGATCGGCCGCGACCTGGTCGGCACCGTCGCCGCGGCCGGGCCGGCCGCCCCCGGCTTCGCCGTCGGCGACCGGGTGTGGACCAACAGCCTCGGCCACGGCGGGCGCCAGGGCGCCGCCTCCGAGCAGGTCGTCGTCCCCGCCGACCGCCTCTACCACCTCCCTGAGGGCGTCCTCCCCGAGGAGGCCGTCGCCGTCGTCCATCCGGCCGCGACCGCCTACCTCGGCCTGTTCACACACGGCCGCCTGCGGGCCGGTGAGACCGTCCTGGTGGCCGGCGCGGCCGGGAACGTCGGCTCCGCGCTGGTCACCCTCGCCGTCGACGCCGGGGCCCGGGTCGTCGCCACCGCCTCCGCCCGGGACCTGGAACAGTGCCTCGCCCTGGGTGCGGCCGAGGCCCTGGACTACCGCGATCCGGACCTCGCCGAACGGCTCGCCCAGGCCTGCCCCGGCGGCGTCGACCTCCACCTCGACACGTCCGGGGAGAACGACCTGGCCACCGCCGTCGACCTGCTCGCCCCGCGCGGACGGATCGTCCTGCTGGCCGGCGCCCGCTCGCGGCCGATCCTCCCGGTCGGGCCGCTCTACATGAAGGACTGCTCGATCGCCGGCTTCGTGATCTCGCATGCGACCAGCACCGAACTGGCCGAGGCCGCCGTCGGCATCAACCGCCTGCTCGCGGCCGGACGGCTGCGCCCCCTGGTGGTCGAGACCCTTCCGCTGAGCGCCGCCGCCGAGGTCCACGGCCGAATGGAACGCGGCGAGCTGCACGGCAGACGGGTGGTCCTCAGGCCCGATTCGCGGGCCTGACCGGTCGGCTGCTCACCGTTGTACCGGAGGTCCGGCAGGGCCGCAACGCCCTCGTCGGGCCGCGACTTGACATATTCCGGACCTCCGGCGCGTCCGGCCTGCGTCGCAGAACCTGGACGTGTATTGTCCTGGTTATGCGAATGGGTGAAGGAGTCGAGTGGGGCCTGCACTGCTGCCTCACCCTGGCATGGCTCGACAGTGAGCAACCGGTTCCGACGGCACGGCTGGCGGCCTGGTTCGACCTGCCGCCGGCCTACCTGACCAAGCGCCTACAGGCACTGGTCCGGGCCGGCATCCTGAGCTCGACGCCGGGCTCCAAGGGCGGCTTCCGGCTGGGCCGACGGCCGGAGAAGATCACCCTGATGGACGTGGTCGCCGCCATCGAGGGCCCCGACGACGTGTTCCGCTGCACCGAGATCCGCCAGCGCGCGGACGGCGGTGGCGCCATCGCACGGGAGTTCCGACAGCCGTGCGGGATCGCCACCGCGATGCGCAAGGCCGAACTGGCCTGGCGCCGCGAACTCGCCGGGCAGACGGTGGCCGACCTCATGGCCGCCGCGCCGGGCGGGGCCGCCGACCGCACCCGACGCCACTACGCCCGCATGACCGGCTGACCGCACCGCCCGACGGTCCGACCGCCTCACCGCGCGGCGACACCACAGCACGCGCACCGACCCGCAAGGAGAATCTGGATGTCCAGTGTCTCGATTCCGGCCGACCGGAAAGCTCCGGCCGAACCCGGCTCACCACCCCAGGGCGGCCTGTCCTCCACCCTCGTCCTCGCCTTAGGGACGTTCGCCGTCGGCACGGACGCCTTCGTCGTGGCCGGCTTCCTCCCCTCCATGGCCCAGGACCTGCACGTCTCCCCGGCCACGGCCGGCCAGTCGATCACCGTCTTCGCCGCTGCCTACGCCGTCCTCTCCCCCGTCCTGGCCACCCTCCTCGCCCGGCTTCCCCGCCGAACCCTGCTGATCACCGCACTGTTCACGCTCGGCATCGCCAACCTAGGCTCGGCACTGGCCCCCAACATGGCCGTGCTGATCATCAGCCGCATCATCGCCGCCGCCGGCGCCGCCGCCTACACCCCCAACGCCGGAGCCGTCAGCGCCTCCCTCGTCCGCCCCGAACTGCGGGCCCGAGCCCTCGCCGTGGTCATCGGCGGCCTCACCATCGCCACCGCACTCGGCGTGCCGCTCGGCAACGCCGCCAGCCACTGGCTGGGTTGGCGCACCGCCCTCGGCCTCGTCGCCGGACTCTGCCTGCTCGTCGCCGTGATACTGCGCCTGATCATGCCGTGGCTCCCCGGCAACGTCCGGGTGCCGCTACGCACCCGCCTCGCCGTCCTGCGCCGGCCGGCCGTCCTCGCCGTCCTGCCGCTCACCGTCCTCGGCATGGGCGCCAGCTACACCGCGTACGCCTACAGCGTGCCCATGCTGGAAGCCGTCAAGGTGCCCGAGCGCTCCATCCTGTGGATGCTCTTCCTGTACGGCCTCGGCGCCGTCATCGGCAACCTCGCCGCGGGCTACACCACCGACCGCTGGGGCTCCACCAAGGTCCTGATCGTCGGCTACACCGCCATGGTCGTCGCCCTCGGGTCCCTCGCCTGGCTCGCCGCCTCCGACTCCGACCTCAAGCCCGTCGTCGGCCTGCTGGTCCTCCTCTGGGGCGCCAGCAGTTGGTGCCAGACACCCCCGCAGCAACACCGCCTGATCGAGGTCGCCCCCCAGGAGGCCCCGCTGGTGGTCTCCCTCAACTCCTCCTCCATCTACCTCGGAATCGGCCTCGGCACCATCATCGGCGGCGCCACCCTCGGCGCCGGCGCCGCGACCGTGTACGGCCTCGGCGCGGCCATCGCCGCCATCGCCCTGGTCTTCCTGCTCTTCACCCACCACTCGCCCACGAACAAGGGCTGAGACGCGAGACACTCCTTGCGGGCCGGGCAACTCCCTTCCGGCCAACGCTTCCTGACGGCACGGCGTCGCACCGAGCGCTGAAACACCCCTCAGCACGCGACGACCGACGACCGGCGCGGAGACAGACCCTGCTGCCCCGGTTTCCCCGACACGTCCCTGGCCGCCCAACGGCGCCGCGCACCGCAGCGGCCCCGGCCACGGACACCACCCGGCACTCCCCGCCGGACCACCACGTCGACGAAACCGAGAGATTGCCAGATGACCCAGTTGAGCGAGTCCCCCGTGACCACCCACAGCACCGAGACCACCGGATCGACCCCAGCGCCGTTCACCCCCGACGCCCGGACCGGGCCCGTGGAGTCCGCGATGACCGGCGCCCAGGCATTGATCCGTTCACTCGAAGAGGTCGGAGTGGACACCGTCTTCGGCATCCCGGGCGGGGCCATCCTTCCCGCGTACGACCCGCTGATGGACTCGGCCAAGGTGCGCCACATCCTGGTCCGGCACG
>NZ_JBWKER010000022.1:87815-122223 GCF_056435345.1 Kitasatospora sp. NPDC043950 | reverse complement strand
CCACCCGGGGTCTTCGGGTGGTACTGACGAGCGGTCCTGCGGGTGGTGCGGTCCTGCCGGTGGTGCGGTCCTGCGGGTACTGCGGGTGGTGCGGTCCGGGGGGGGGGGGGGGGGGGGGGGGGGGGGGGGGGGGGCGCCCCCCCCCCCGCCCCGGCCCCCCCCCCCGGGCCCGGGCGGGGTTACCAGGTGTCGATGCCCATCTTCTTGGCCGCGTCGTGGACGGCCTTGTAGTGGGCGTGCGACATGCCGGACTGCTTGTCCTTCTCGGGCAGGTTCTTGTCCGCCGCGCGGAACTCGTCGCGGGCCTCGGCGAGCAGGCTCGTGCCGTAGGAGACGGGGACGTCCTTGACACCGTGGGACGGGTGGGTCTTCTCGGCCGTCTTGCTGCCCGCCTTGATCAGGATGTCGCGGGCCTTGTTGAAGTCGTCGGCCTTGACCGTCTTCGGGTTGCTGAGCTGGGCCTGCACCCGGGCCGTCGGCTGGGCCGGCGCGGTGCCTGCGGCCATGGCGGGAGCGGCAGCGGCGGCGCCGAGGGCGCCGGCGGCGGCGACTGCCACGAGGGCGTTCCGGAGGGTCCTGTTCATGGATATCGATCCCTTCGCAATGTCTAAGCATCAGTGCCCGCAACGGACTTGGAGTCCGTGGGAGTGCGAACTCCTCGGCACTACCCCGGCCCTCGTCGGCGGCAAACCGGCGTCGGTTCGGGGGTGGTTGGGGAGCGGCAGGATCAGGCCGTCTTGTGAATATGGGGTTATCGGACGGCTGGGTCAGCAGGGGCGAAAGAGTCTCAAGGGGACGGCCAGGACCGGGTGTGCGGAGGGCGGGCCGTTCGTCGAACGGCCCGCCCGATGCGGTGGGTCAGACGTCGAACTCGCCGGCGCGGATGGCGGAGACGAGGTCGCGCCATTCGGTGACATCGAGTTGGGCGATCGCGTCGGGCCGGAGGCTGCTGCGGACATAGACGGCGTCGGAGGTGACGGCCACCTCCGGGCAGCTCGCGGCGTCGCCGCAAGACTCAGGACGCTGCCAGGTCAGATCCTTCATTGTGCTGGCCTTCCTAGGTTCGGGCCTGCCGGTCGAAATTGCCGGCGCGGATGGCGGAGAGGAGGTTGGGCCATTCGTCGGTGGTGAGTTGGGCGATGGCGTCGGGCCGGAGGTTGCTGCGGACATAGATGGCATCGGAGGTAACGGCCACCTCGGGACAGTTGTTGCCGTCTCCACGAGCCGTGGGGCGTTTCCAGATCAGGTCTTTCATCGTGCGGATCGCCTCTGTTCGGCGCGCTACAGGTCAAGCTCTCCGGAGCGGATGGCGGAGACGAGGTCGCGCCATTCGGTGGGGGTGAGTTGGGCGATGGCGTCGGGTAGAAGAGTGCTGCGGATGTATACGACATCGGGACCTATGGCCACCTCGGGGCAGGAGTTGCCGTCTGCGCAGGCCTTGGGGCGCTTCCAGTGGAGGGTCTTCATGGCTTAGATCTCTTTCTTGATAAGCCTGATGGCATCACGAGACTGGCTCTCGGTGAGAGACCGCTCGGCCATCGTGTCAATGATGTGGCGGTAGTTCTTCAAGTGCTTCTGCTCATGTAGGAACGCCGGGCCGCCTACTGCGTCGAGCTGGACGGTGTCCAAGCGGGGAACTGGCCCCTTCGCGTAGAAGATGCCTTGGCCCGCACCAATGAACCCATTGGTGCTGAAGGTGATCACTCGAAGTGCCACGTGGGGAAGTTCCGAGTACTCAAGCAGCTTGTCCAGCTGATTCTTTGCGGCATCGCGGCCACCGAACAGCATGCGCAGGGCGGCTTCGTGAACCAGCGCCGAGTACGGTTGAGCACCTTCGCTCATCAGTAGTGCCGAGCGCTGAAGTCGGTGCTCGACACGTGCTTCGAGGAGCCGAGGCGGAAGCGTCGGGTAGACGTCTTTGAAGATCGCTCTCCCGTACTCCTCTGTCTGCATAGCGCCGGGAATGTGCGAGATCTGATAGGTGAGCATTCCCCTGGCGAAGTACTCCATCTCGGCGATGTTGAGGAAGCCAGGCGGCACGGACCCTCGGTAGTCCTCCCACCAACCCTTGTGGCGTTCCTCGGCCATGGCCGCGAGCGCTTCCACGAAGGCGCGATCGCTCTCCTCATAGTCGCAAGCGAGCATGCGTACCCGCTCGGCGCTGATCGGGTACTGCCCCTTCTCGATCTGAGTGATCTTCGGTCGGGCGAATCCGAACAACGCGGCGGCTTCGGCAGTTGTGCGGCCCGCGCAGTCGCGCATCTTCCGCAGCTCGGTGCCTACTCGTTCCTGCCTGGCTGACGGGGTGGTTCGTGGTGGCATGCCCTCAAGCATCCATCGCGATCCCGGGAAGGGTCCAGCAATCCATCGATCGAGTGAAGGTTGGGGTAGAAGTACCCGGACATGTACCACTGATGCCCTACAGTCGGTGACGCACCGATCACCGAGATGGGCGTCATTGTCCCGCTCGGCATTTCCCCTTCACCTCTCCGGGAGATCCCTGTGCGTAACCTCAACTCCCCCTCCCTCACCCTCGCTCGCGACACCCTCCGCGACGGCATGACCCGCGTCGGCTGGTCGCCCTCCGCCATCGCGGACGCCGAGCTCGCCCTCGTCGAACTGATCGTCAACGCCTGGCGTCACGGCGAGACGACCTCCCCCGTCGTCCTCATCCACTTCCTCTCCAACACCCTCCGCGTCACCGTCGCGGACCGCTCCGCCACCCTCCCCGAGCAGCGAACGCCCTGCCCGCTCGCCGAGTCCGGCCGGGGCCTCCAGCTGGTCGCCGGCCTCACCCACCGCTGGGGCGTCGACCCCCTGAAGCTGGGCAAAATCGTTTGGTTCGAGCTGGACGGTGTCGCGTGATCGCCCACCACCCCATCCACCCGGCCGATCCGGCGCTGCGCCACCTCACGGCCCGCCAGATCACCGGACTCATCGTCGAACTCCGGATCGAGGGCCGCGAATTCGGGCTCCTCTGGCCCTCCGCCCAGCCCGGCGAGACCAACCTCGACGGCCGCGCCCTCGTCTCCCTCGGCAACATCCCGGCCAGCACCCTCATCAACCTCCTCGCCCTCCTCCGCGAGTACAAGCGCGAGCGGGACCGCCGCCGATGCTAGGCCTCCTGACCTTCAACCTCCTGGCCTCCCTCCTCGGCGCCCTCTGTGAAACCCGCGCCCGTCACCTCCAGGGCCGCGAGGACACCCGCGCAGTGCTTTCCTCATGCCAAGCCTGCGATGCCGCAAGGCACTTCGCGGTTCCGATGTGCGAGTTCAGTCGGCAGGTAGCCTCCGGGTGGTGAGTACCGATTTTCAGCAGGCCCGGCTGTCCCTCGGTGTTCGGCTACGGGAGTTGCGCACCGAGGCGGGCGTGAACGGCCGCGACCTCGCCGGACGACTGGGCTGGTCGGCGTCGAAGATTTCGAAGCTGGAGAACGGCAAGCAGACGGCCACTCCCGCGGATCTTCAGGCGTGGGCCGAAGCGTTGGGGCGTCCGGAGGCCGCTGTCGAGTTGAAAGGCAGGCTGCAAGGCCTGGAGTCCCGCTATCGGGGATGGAAGCGGGTGCTGGCCGGCGGGCACCGGGTGCGCGAGGAAGCCGGAGTCAGGCACGGCCGGGGGACGGCGGTGACCATCGGCTACGAACCTGCCATCATCCCGGACATTTTCCAGATCGCGGAATACGCCCGCCACGTCCTGACTCACGCAACCGATCTGGATGACGGGCCACGTGACATCGAGGAAGGAGTATGTGCCCGGCTGAAGCGTCAGGAGTCCCTCTACCAGCGAGGGAAGCGCTTCCGCTTCATCATGTCCGAGGCCGCACTGTACGTGCAGATCTGTCCGCCCGACATCCTGGCTGCCCAACTCGACCGACTGGGCGGCCTGCTGGGGCTCGGCACGGTTGAGGTGGGAATCGTTCCGCTCGGGGCTCCGGTGGCAGTCATTCCCAAGCACGGTTTCTGGATCTACGACGACAGGCTCGCGATCGTCGAGACGTGGAACGCCGAGCTGCGGCTCGACGAACCCGCCGACATCGCGCTGTACCGGAAGGTCTGGGGAAAGCTGCACGATGCTGCGGTGTACGGCCCTACGGCACACCGGCTGATCGCCCGCGCGCGCTCGACGCTGGCACTGGCAGCCACCTGAGAAACCTGCGGAAGCCTCGCCGCGCACAGGAGAAATGCGGAGAAATGCGGCTCACGCCAGCTTGGTTGGGCCTCTACCGTGCTGGACAGGACCTTGCCGGCACCCGAATGACCGGCACCGATCGAGAGGAGCCGGAATGGGCGAGCACGGAGACGGCAAGGGTGGCGAGGACGGGGACAAGAAGCAGTCCCCGAAGGAGTCCGACGGTCAGTGGACCAAGCCCGTGAAGCCGCCGAAGAAGTGAGCGCCAACTGATGGACGACTACGCACAGTTGCTGACCCGGCTGGAATCGGCGGGGGCGCTGGGCGAGGGGTGGCGGGGCGCGTTCGAGCGTGCCCCGCGCTCTTCCTTCGTGCCGGACTCCGTCTGGGCGCCGGACGGCGACAGCCCGACCGGCTACGGCCGGATCACCCGGGCCGACCACCCGGACACCTGGTGGGCGCTGGTGAACGCCGACGAGGTGGTGGTCACCCAGATCGATGACGGCCTCGATACCGGGCCGGGCATCGCCACCTCCTCGGCCTCCATGCCGTCCCTCGTCGCGAGGATGCTCCGGCATCTGGACGTGGTCGACGGGAACACCGTGCTCGACATCGGCACCGGCACCGGATGGACGAGCGCGCTCCTCTCCGCCAGGCTCGGCGACGCCCACGTGACCACCGTCGAGGTCGATCGAGCGGTCGCTGCCGCAGCGGCCCGACGACTCGCCGCAGCAGGCTTCCACCCCAGTTGCTCGACCGGAGACGGCCTCGAAGGCCAGTCCCTCCGGGCGCCTTACGATCGCGTCCATTCCACGGCGGCGGTTCGCCGGCTACCGCGTGCCTGGCTCGCACAGACCCGCCCCGGCGGCGTGATCGTCACCCCCTGGGGCACGCCCTACGCCAACGCGGGACTCCTGCGCATGGTGGTCGGTGACCCGGGGGCGCCCTCCCACGGCAGGTTCGTGGACAACGTGAGCTTCATGTGGGTTCGCAGCCAGCGCCCCCACCCGGTGACCGAACCGACCGACCGGCCGATCCACCGGGGTTCGTCGCCGATCGACCCGGAGCTGGCGCTGGAGAACGTGGACGTGGCGTTCGCCATCGGCCTCCGGGTGCCCGGCGTTCGGTATCACCACACCTGGGACGACACGGACCCCGGCGGCACCTATCGCATGCGACTCTCCGACGGCGCCGGCTCCTGGGCGTCCGTCCGCCACCACGACTGGGGCGTCGCCGACGCAGTCCAGCAGGCCGGGCCCCGCCGCCTGTGGGACGAGATCGTCCGCGCCCGCCGACGATGGCTCGCCGACGGCGAACCGGACCTCACCCGCTTCGGCGTGACGATGACGCCGACCGGCGAACAGCACGTGTGGCTCGACGAGCCCGGCAACCTGATCGGATGACCCAGCCGCGAACCCCCAGGCACCTGACCTGAGCCCCCGCGCAGGAAGTCGGCCCGGCCGACTTCCTGCGCACGACCTTCAGAATCCCGGCCGCATCCTGGCCGCCCTTGTCGGCGCCTTCTGGGAAGCTCGCCCGCGCGGTGGAACCGGCGGCAGGCGCAGACGGTCACCTTCGGTGTGACCTCGAACGAATCGCAGACCGATCCCGTCCGCCCCCACGTCAGCCGTAGGCGCATGCTGCTGGGCGTCGCCGGCGTGGCGGCGGCCGCCGCCACCGTGGGGGGCGTCGGCTGGTGGGCGCGGCGGGACGCCGACACCGGCCACCGCGTCTGGAGCAGGACCGGTACCGGCAGCCGGGTCGCCCTGTCGGCCACCCCGCAGCCCGACCTCTACGTCGCGGACTTCGACGGCACGGTCAGGGCCCTCGACGTGCGGACCGGCACCCCGCGCTGGAGTGCCGAGGTCGCCTCGCGCAACCCCGCCGACAGTAACTTCGGCTGGCCGATCGCCGCAGGTGACGGACTGGTCTGCGTGACCACCGACTCCCACGTCCACGCCCTGGACGCCGCGTCCGGGGCCGTCCGGTGGGCCGTGCCCGCGCCGGTGGGCTACCTGTCCGGATGGACGGACGGCCCCATCGTCGGCGGGGACGTGTTCGCGAGCTACGACGGCCGCGTCCACTCCTACGACGCGGCCACCGGCGAAGCCCGGTGGAGCAGCCCGCTGGAGGCCGCCTGCGTACCGGCGGTCGCGGGCGGCACCGTGTACCTCGCCGCCCCCGCCGGTGGGGTCTCCGCCCTCGACGCGAAGACCTGTGAGCGGCGCTGGGAGCAACCCGCCGTCGGCAAGCTCGTCGACCGGCCCGTGGTCCACGAGGGCGTCCTCTACCTGTCGGCTTCCGCCGGCGCCGCCTCGACCGTCTCGGCCTCGACCGTCTCCGCCCTGGACGCGGCGACCGGTCGGGTGCTCTGGCAGCGTGACGACCTCGGCCACCCCGTTGTCCAGCCCGCCCCGGTCGCCGACGGGACGCTCTGCCTCCTCGACAACGACCGGGTCATCGCCGTCGAGGCGGGTACGGGCCGCAGCCGGTGGACGTCCTCGGTGCCGGACGGCCTGGGCCGGGGCATGAGCACCATGGCCGTCGCCGACGGCCGGGTCTACGTGGCGCTGAACGACGGTCGGCTGCACGCCCTCGACCTCGCCACCGGCCGGCTTCAATGGCAGGACGATCCGGCCAAGTTCGGCACCGAGTACACCGGGCTCTCGCTGACGGCCTTCGGCGGCGTCGCCTACCGCGGCAGCCGGGCCGGCCTCTACGCGGCGGGCATACCCGCGGCCTGACCTCCGCCCGGGGTGTCGCGCCGCCGGGGCACCGCGCGGTGCGCCTTCAGGCAGAGGGCACTGCCCGTAGGGACCTGGCGCCCGGGTCGACGTCACCGATATCCAGGAGAGTGAGCTTTCGAGTCGAGAGGGGGACGATGCACGCCCACGACAGGACCAAGGCTGCCGCCGCCGGCAAGGCCCGCACGCCGGCCCGTACTTCGGAGCCGACGACCAGGAACCCGAACCGGGCGCAGGCCGCCGCCCAGTCGCTGCTCGGTCTCCAGAGCACCCACGGCAACGCGGCCGTCGTGCAGATGCTCCGCGCGACCGGGATCCAGCGCGCGTCCGACCAGAACCGGCCCATGATCAATCACCAGAACCCGGACGACGACTGGGAGGCCGACAACACCGCGCCCGCGCGTACGGACGGTCTCGTCCTCAGCGGTCACGGCGCCTGGGAGGCCGCGAACGGCAGCTTCCGGGTGCCCGCGGGGACGCGGGTGCACTTCTACACGCAGCACGGGATGGTCCTCCCCGACGACCTGGGCGGGCAGGTGGAGAACGGCGCCAACCGGGGCGGCAGCGTGGAACAGGGGCAAGAGCGTGGCGCCGTGCGCACCGTGGTGGGCGGGCGGAGCCTGCAGAACTACACCATCTC
The DNA here is from genome assembly GCF_056435345.1 of Kitasatospora sp. NPDC043950. Taxonomy (NCBI): domain Bacteria; kingdom Bacillati; phylum Actinomycetota; class Actinomycetes; order Kitasatosporales; family Streptomycetaceae; genus Kitasatospora; species Kitasatospora sp. NPDC043950. The sequence goes on along the minus strand of NZ_JBWKER010000022.1, from coordinate 114,711 downwards.
CTACCCCAGCGGCCTCACCATCCGGGGAAACCCGGCGATCGCCAGCCCGGTTGGCGGCGGGTACGACGTCGAACTCGATCCGGGGACGCCGGCCGCAACCGTCATCAACGTCGCCACGCTGATCGACCCCCAACTCGCGGGCCGCTCGATCGTCTTCGACGGCGACGTGCTGCTGAGCGACATCCTGCGGCCCGGCATGGGCGACGTGCACTTCGCGGCCTGCCGCTTCGTCGAGACCAACAGGCCCGGGACGCGGAACCAGGGCCGTCCTCAGAACCACAACTACGCCGGCGACCCCGGCGAGGCCGGCGGTCTCTACAACCCCTGACCCGCCCGGCCTCCAATGCTCCGCGCTCCGCGCAGGAAGTCGGCCCACCCGACTTCCTGCGCAAGGGGCGCCGCCCCGAGCAGGCCTCAACCAGCCACGCGCACCACGTACTTGCCGGTGGCCCGCCCCTCCGCCATGGCGTCGTGGGCGGCGGGGACGGAGGCCAGGCCGGGGACTTCGGTGACCGGCAGCGTGAGGTCACCGGCGGCGAGCAGGTCGAGGACCGTGCGGATGGCGCGGGCGAGCCGTTCGGGGGCGGTGGCGGCCAGGGCGCGGTGGCTGAAGCCGGTGATGGTGAGGTTCCCGGCCATCAGGCGGCCGAGCGGCGGCAGGTCGGCGACGGCGCCGCCGCCCGCGTTGCCGAAGAGGACGATCCGGCCGCCGGGTGCGGTGAGTTCGAGGTCGAGCTCCAGGGCCTCGGTGCCCAGCGGGTCCAGCACGAGGTCGACGCCCCGGCCCCCGGTCGCGGCCCGGACGGCCTCGGGCAGTGCCTCGTCGCGGGCGAAGGCGTGGTGGTAGCCGGAGGCGACGGCGGACGCCGCCTTCTCCGGGCGGCCCACCGTGCCGATCAGCCGACCGCCGCCCCCGATCAGCGGGACCAGTTGGGCGACGGCGTGGCCGATCCCGCCGCCGGCCGAGTGCACCAGGACGGTGTCCCCGGCGGTGAGCCGGCCGGCGTCGGTGAGCAGCAGCACGGCGGTGGCCAGGCCCAGCGGGGCGGCGGCGGCCTCGCGCAGCGCCAGCCCGTCCGGGACGGGCACGGTGAGCGCGGCCTCGGCGAGCACCACCTCGGCCAGGCCGCCGCCGACGGGCGCGGCCGCCACCCGGTCGCCCACCGCCAGTCCGGTGACGCCCTCGCCGACCGCCCGGACGGTGCCGGCCACCTCCTTGCCCGGCCGGTACGGCCAGGCGGTGACGTAGCCGGCGTCGCCCCGGCGGCCCATCACGTCGACGAAGTTCAGCCCGGCGTAGGCGACGTCGACCGCCACCTGGCCGGGGCCGGGGTTCGGGGCCTCGACCTCCCGGATCTCCGTGTGCTCGGCCCCACCGGGTGCGGTCATCACCAATGCGCGCATGTCGGTCCCCCTCGACTACGATTTTCGACGAACGGCGAAATTGACGTGGGGTAGTGGTACCACGTAGTTTCGATGATTGTCGAACATCGCAGATCAAGCGCAGATCAAGCGCTTGAATCAACCGCAGATCAGGGAGGTCGGATCATGCCCCGCAGTACCCGGCGCCGACCGGCGCTCGCCCACCCCGCGACCGGGGAGATCGACCTGCTCGACGTCCTGCACGCGCTCTCCGACCCCACTCGGATGACCATCGTGCGCATCCTGCGCGCCGAACCCGAGCGGGCCTGCGGCACCTTCCCGGTGGACGTCGCCCCCTCCACCCTCAGCCACCACTTCAAGGTGCTGCGCGAGTCCGGCCTGATCCGCCAGCGCGAGGAGGCCAACCGCAAGTTCTCCGCCCTGCGCGCCGTCGACCTGGAGCAGCGCTTCCCCGGCCTCCTCGACACCATCCTCGCCGCCCACACACGGGCCGAAGCCGACGCACAGGCCGAAGCTGACGTGCAGGCCGAGCCCCACGCGCGGGCCGAAGCCCGCGCGTAGGCAGCCGCCCGCGCGCGGTGGCGCAGCCCGTCAGCGCAGGCGCGAGGAGGACAGGATCGACGCCAGGTGCGCCACCACCATGCCCCAGGTGATCACCGCGATCCCCGCGACCGCCGCCCGCGTCGCGTCCAGGTTGCCGAGCGCCGCGTCCGCCACGGCCGCCGCCAGCAGCACCAGGGAGGCCTCGATGCCGTTCGTCACCCGGTGGATCTTGAACACCGAGGCGAGCCGGCGCGCGGTAGCGATGCCCTGCGAGCGCGGCTGGGTGGACTCCTCGTCCGCCGGGGCCTGCCCGCTGCGGGCCCGGGCCACGTCCACCAGGTCCGTCGAGGCCTTGAGCAGCACCACGCCCAGCGCGGCCGCCAGGCCCACCGACACCCACAGCTCCGACCCGCCCCGGGCCGCCCGCGCGCCCGCGCCGATCATCAGCGCCGCGTCCGCCAGATAGGCGCCGAGCCGGTCCACGTAGACCCCGGCCATGCTGAACTGGCGCTTCCAGCGCGCCACTTCGCCGTCGACGCAGTCGAAGAGCAGGAACAGCTGGAACAGCACCGCCGCCAGCACGGCGCCGGTCAGGCCGGGGATCAGCAGGGCCGCCCCGCCGCCGACCCCGCAGACCACCATCACCCAGGTGAGGGTGTTCGGCGACACCGAGGTGCGTACCAACTGCCGGGTCGTGCGCAGCGAGATGCGGCGCATGTACAGCCGTCCCGCCCAGTGCTCACCGTTGCGGCTCTGCAGCTTGGCCTGCGGCTGGCACACCTCGCGCAAGTCCGCGAGCGCCGGAGCAGCCACCATGACGACATCCCTCCACCTGTCCCGAAACGATCACCACAGGCTACGGCCTCCCGGACCCCGCCCCGACCGGTCCCTCGTCGCCGTCCGGAGGCGGGGGAGCCGCCTGCCGGGCGGCCCCGGGAGGAAAACCGCTGGGCCGCCGGAAGGCCCCGGGCTAGGCTTCGCGGGTTCGTCGGAACCGGAAGCCCCGGCCCCGATCACCCGCCCTCGCAAGCCGGTTGACGTGGTCCGGAGCGCAACGAGGAGTGCTGATCATGGCGACCACAGGCGGCGCGGCGCACAGCCCGGGCCTGGCCGAACTGCTGGCCGAGCACCGGCTGCAGGGCCCGACGGAGACCGCCGACCACGAGCGCGTCCGCCACCTCACCGGGGCCGCCGACGCCTGGGACCGCGGGACGCCGCTGCACTTCACCGCCTCCGCGTTGATCGTCCACCCGCCGACCCGGCGCGTCCTCCTGCGCTGGCACGTGCGCCAGCAGGCCTGGCTCCAGGTCGGCGGCCACGGCGACCCGGGGGAGACCCTGCCGCTGGACATCGCGCTGCGCGAAGGCCTGGAGGAGACCGGACTCGCCGACCTCACCCCGTGGCCCGACGCCGCCCTCGTCCACCTCGCCGTCGTGCCCGTCCCGGCCTCGCCCGTCGAACCGGCCCACGAACACGCCGACCTGCGCTTCCTGCTGGCCACCGCCACCCCGGAGCGGGCGCGGCCGGAGAACCCCGCCGCCCCGCTGGAGTGGCTCACCATCGCCGAGGCCCGGCAGCGGACCACCGAGGAGAACCTCCGCGAAACGCTCGACCGGGCCGGCCGCCTGCTCGACGCCCCCGCCTGACCTTTCGAACCCCGCTGGAGCACACCCGGATGCACACCGACCAGACCCTCATCTTCGACGCCGACGACACGCTCTGGGAGAACAACGTCCTCTTCGAGCGCGTCATCGACGGCTTCCTGGACTGGGCCGCCACCCCGGCCGACCGCGAGCCCGCCAGGGCCGTCCTCGACGAGATCGAAGCCGCCAACTCCGCCGCCCTCGGCTACGGTGCCGCCGTGTTCCGGCAGAGCCTCACCGACTGCCTGCGGCGGCTGAACGGCGACCGCACCCCCACCCCGGCCGAAGAAGCCCGGATCGACGGCCTCCTCACTCCGCTCAGCAGCCGCGAGATCGAGCTGATCCCCGGCGTCGCCGACACCCTCGCCGACCTCGCCGGACGCCACCACCTGCTGCTGCTCACCAAGGGCGACCTCGACGAGCAGCAGCGCAAGGTGACGGCCTCCACGATCGACCACCACTTCCGCGGCGTCCACATCGTGGCCGAGAAGTCGGCGGACACCTACCGGCGGCTCAGCGCCGAGCTCGGCCTCGACCCCGACCGGACCTGGATGATCGGCAACTCGCCCAAGTCCGACATCGCCCCGGCCCGCCAGGCCGGCCTGCGCACGGTCTTCATCCCGCACGAGCACACCTGGGTCCTGGAACACCAGGACCTCGGCCCCGACGAGGCGACCCTGCGACTGGCGGCCTTCTCCGAGCTGCTGCGGCACTTCTGACACGGACCGGCGGGGTCGGCAGGGTCGCCGGGGTCGGCAGGATCGCCGGGGTCGCCGGGGTCAGCGGGATCGGCGGCGGCGCTCACAGCGCGAGCGCCGTCGCCGGCGCCGGTGCGCCGCCCCGGTGCAACCAGGCCCGCTCCGCGGCCGTCCACGTGCTCGTCGTCACCAGGTGGAGCGCGGCGGCCACCGGCACCAGCATCGCGAACAGCACCGACCCGAAGGACAGGTAAGGCAGCAGCCCCGCCCCCGGCTGAGGGGTCGGCTGCGCGGCCGCCGCCCGCCTGGCCCGGCGGAAGTTGACGTACCCGACCGCCGCCAGCCCGGCGTACAGCAGGCCGAACACCGCCAACTGCCCGGCACCGTGCGCGCTCCCGACGTGCAGGCCGAGCGGCACGCCGAACAGGGTGTGGTCCAGCAGGCCGTTCGGGGTGGTGAACAGGCGGTACATCACCGAGAAGAACGGAATCTGCACCAGCATCGGCAGGCACCCCGCGAACGGCGAGGCCCGCTCCTCCCGGTACAGCTCGGCGAGCGCCTCCCGCAGCTTCTCCGGGCGGTCCTTGAACCGCCGGTTCACCTCGGCGACCTTCGGCGCCAGCCGCGCCCGCGACTTCTCCCCCCGCGCCGCCGCGCGCGCGAAGGGATGCAACGCCAGCCGGACGGCGACGGTGAACAGGACGATCGCCAGCGCGGTCGGCAGTACCTGGGCCAGCGCGGCGACGGCGGCATGGGCGACGGCGACGGCCGGGTCGAGAACAGCGAGAACGGACATGGTGGAGCGAGCCCTCCGGGGGTCTCGGAAAACGAGTGGTCGACGGAGGACGGCCGCGTGGAACGGCGGAAGACGACGAAGCTACGCGGCCGCCGGGGCCGCACCCGGTGCCCTCGGGCGTCGCCTGCCCCGGGCATCGGGATCGCGCTGCGGCAGGAAGGCCGTACGGAACGCGCGCCGCCGCAACACCCCGCTGCGCACCGCCGTGGGCGCCCGCGCGCCCAGCAGCCGCGCCCCCGCCAGCGTGCCCGCGACCGCACCGGCCAGCAGCGCCACGGCGGCGACCGCCGCCACCGACGCGACCGTCCCGCCCTCGGTCACCAGCTCCCCGGTCAGCACCCGGAGCAGCCCGAGCAGCATCGCGACGACGGTCATGCGCTGCTCCTCCTTCGGCGTGACGGACTCGGGGCTGCACGGACTTCGCGGCCCTCGGGCTTCGGTCCCACGGGCTTTGGGCCCACGGGCTTCTGGCCCCACGGACTCGGGGCCGGACTTCAGACGTTCAGGACGATCGCCGAGCCCGCCGAGTTCCCGCCCGGGCGCGGAATTCCCCGTAGCGTACCCGCCGCGCCGAGGTGCTTCGCGAGGCAGTGCAGGGGCGTAGCCGCAGGTGCTACACGGGGCTACCGTGGAGGGATGAAGACGATTACCCAGCGGGAGTTCCGGAACAACTCCGCCGCGGTGATGGACGCGGTGGAGGCCGGGGAGACCTTCCACATCACCAGGAACGGGGTCGAGGTCGCGGAGCTGCGACCGGTGTCCGGACGGCGGCGGCTCACGGCGGAGGAGCTGGTGGCGCGGCACGTGAAGCTGCCGCGGGTGGACTACCAGCAGATGCGCAAGGAGGCCGAGGAGTACTTCGGGCCGGAGGAGCTGGTGGGCGACGACGGCGACGACCCGTTCGAGCGGCGGCGTGGCTGAGCGCAGGCGGGCAGCCCGGCGGCGGCCGGCCGGGGTGCTCGACACCTGTGTCTACATCGATCTGGCCCTGCTCTCCCCGGCGAACCTGCCGGCCGTGCCGGAGCTGACCGCGATCACCTTCGCGGAGCTGCAACAGGGCGTGTCGATGGCCCGCGACGCGGTCAGCCGGGCGGCCCGGCTGGAGGTGCTGGGCGCGGCGATGGCCGACTTCGACCCGCTGCCGTTCGACGCGGCGGCGGCCGCCCGCTACGGCACGCTGGTGACCCTCACCATCGCCGCCGGGCGGCAGCCGCGCCCGCGCCGGATCGACCTGATGATCGCGGCCGTGGCCTCGGCCCACGGACTGCCGCTGTACACCCGCAACGTCGCGGACTTCCGGGGCCTGGGCTCGGCGGTGGAGATCATCGGGGTGTGACGGCCGCCGCTCGCCGGTGGAGCGGTGCTCTCGCTCTTCGTGCCGCTGGCCTGCCGCCCCCGCCCCGCTGGCTGGTCATCTAAGCAGCTTAGAAGTGGAATTGGGGGATGGAGGGGGGTGGCAGGCCCGGCAGCTGCTCAGCCCAGGCGGACCGCGGTGCCCGTGGCGGCGGAGGCCCGGGCGGCCTCCAGGACGGCCAGGGTTGCCACCGCGTCGCGCGGGTCGACCGGGGGCGGGGTGCCCGGGGAGGCCAGGGCGGCGGCGATGCCCGCGTAGAAGGCGGGGTAGTCGCCCGGCTCGGTGGGCAGGGCGATCGAGGACTCGTCGGTGCCGAGGGTGCCGTACTGCGAGGGCTGGTCGGCACCCCACGGGCGGGCGCCGTCCGGTCGGTGCCCGGCCCGCAGCTCCGCCTCCTGCGGGTCCATGCCGGGCTTGACGTACCCGGCGGCGTCGCCGAGCACCCGCAGCCGGGGGCCGATCAGCGGGGTGATGGCGCTGGTCCACAGGTGCGAGCGGGTGCCGGAGGCGTGGGTGAGGGCGAGGAAGGCGTCGTCGTCGACGACCGCGCCGTCCCGGCGCACGTCGACCTCCGCGTACACCGTCTCCACCGGGCCGAACAGGGTCAGCGCCTGGTCCACCAGGTGGCTGCCCAGGTCGTACAGCGTGCCGCCGACCTCGGCCGGGTCGGCGAGTTCGCGCCAGCCGGGCTTGGGCTTCGGGCGGAACCGCTCGAAGCGGGACTCGAAGCGGTGCACCCGGCCGAGCGCGCCGCCCCGGACCAGCCGGGCGGCGGTCAGGAAGTCGCCGTCCCAGCGCCGGTTCTGGAACACGGAGAGCAGGGTGCCCCCGGCCTCGGCGAGCTGGCACAGCTCCAGCGCCTCGGCGGCGGTGCCGGCCAGCGGCTTGTCGACGACGGTGGCCAGCCCGGCGCGCAGGGCGGCGCGGGCGAGCGGCGCGTGGGTGCGGTTGGGAGAGGCGACGACGACGAGGTCGAGCGCGTCCGGGTCGGCGAGCAGCTGCTCGGGGGTGTCGACGGCGCGGGCACCGGGGTGTTCGCGGCGCAGCTGCCCGCGGCGCTCGGGGTTGGCGGTGACCACGGCGTCCAACCGCAGCCCCGGCGTGGTGGCGATGAGCGGGGCGTGGAAGGCGGAGCCGGCCAGGCCGTAGCCGATCAGGCCGACGCGGAACGGGCGGTCCGGAGAGGACGAGGGGGTCGAGGCGCTCATGCGCCCACTCAATCACGAGGCGCCCGGTTGCTCCCGGTTTCGCAGTGGCGGAGCCGGGAGGCGGGGCGGACGTCGGTTCGCGTCCTCGCTCGTCGGACGGCATGGGGGCGAGACGTCTCAGGGCAGTTGACGGGTCAGCCGACGCAGCCGGGTACCGAGGGGGAGCTGCCGACGCAGTTGTCGGGGGTGTTTCCACTGACCGGTGTCGTGGTGAGTGTCATGGTGCCGTTCTGCCGGTAGATGCCGCCGGCCGTCATGACGGCATGGTTGGCGCTGATCTGGGTGCTGGTCAGCGTGGTGGAGGTGGAGCCGATGGCGGCGATGCCGCCGCCCTGGGACCCGGAGCTGTTGCCCGCGTCGATGAAACTGCTGGTGGTGGTGAGCGAGCCGCGCAGGCCGTTGTAGATCCCGCCGCCCTGGCCGGTGGCGCTGTTCCCGGCCACGGTGCTGTTCGTGAAGGTCGCCACCGCCCCCTTCTGGGGGGCGCCGATGTCCTCGTTGGCCAGGCCGCCGCCCCTGCCCTGGGCGGTGTTGCCGGTCAGGGCGCTGGCCGTGAGGGTCACCGCGCCGTAGTTGAGGATGCCGCCGCCGTCGGTGACGGCGGAGCCGTTGCTGAGGGTGACGTTGCCCTTGAGGGTGAGGCTGGCGCCCGCGGCCACCTTGACGATGCGGAAGCCGGCCGTACCGGCCGTCGTCGAGCGCGTGATGGTGTCGTTGTCACCGGTCAGGGTGATGGCGGTGGTGATGATCGGCAGCGCGTTCGCGCCGTCGGTGTCACTGCTGTGCGACGAGGCGATGGTGTAGACGCAGTCGGTCGCGAGGACGACGTTGCCCCCGCCGGCGCTGTTGGCGGCGTTGATCGCCGCGACCAGCGCCGTCTCGTTGCAGGCCACGGCCGCCTGTGCGGAGGTGGGGGCCAGTGCGGCCAGCACGGCGGTCAGGACGACGGAACCGGCGAGGACCGGAATGGTGCGGATGCGTCGCATGACGCTCCCTTCGGGTTGATGGAGACCCCCGTGTTCGTGGTGCCGTGCCAGCAGCAGCAGCAGCAGCTGCTGCGGGCGCGGGCCCGGATCGGCCCGCGCGAGCAGACCGGGCCGGGCCAGGCCGTGGAGGCTTCGCGCCACGGCCTGGCCCGGCGGCCGAGCGATGCCGCGCGTCCGTCTCAGGTGGTGAGAACCGGCGGAACGGCGCAGGCCTTCACGGCGGCGGTGCTGGCGGTGGCGGCGGTGGCGGCCGCGGTGGCGGCAGCGGTGGAGGAGGTGACCGCGGCGGCCTCGGCGGCGGCGGCGCTGGTGGCGGCTGCGGCCTCTGCGGCGGCGTTGGGTGGCACGGCTTGGGTCGCCGCGATGAAGGTCTTGAGGGCGGCGGCGGCCGACGCGGCGTCGGCCTGCGCCGCGGCTGCCGCGGTGGAGGCGTTGGCGGCGGCGACCGACGAGGAGACGGTGGCGGCCGCGCAGGCCACGGCGTCCCTGCGGGCCTGACCGGTCGACGCCGAACTCGGTGTGTTCGTCGAGATGTTGGCCTCGGCCGCAGCCGTGCCTCCGGCCAGCAAGGTGCCGATGGCAAGAGCTGCGACGGCTATGCGATGGATCTTCATGGGTCCCTGTTCTGGGAAGGATGGGCTCACGTGCCCGGCAGCACAGCCGAACACGGATGCCACGGTGACGAGAGCCGAACCGGCTCCCACCAGAACAAGAACACCGAGCGGCCCGCCTGTCCCTTCGATCATCGCGCCGACGTGCCGAAAGCCGGACCGGAACTGTCCGACTTCCTGTGCGACTTCGCTGGTCAGGAGCGTGCGGGAAGGTCCGGTACGAACTGCCCGGTGGTCCCCTCATCGGCGTAGCGCGTTTGCGTGGACGAACCCGTCCACCGGCCGACTGCCTCCGTTCGCACCGCGGCCGTGCCCGGGAGGAAGTGGCGCACGCGGATGATGTTGCTGCCGGCACGTCGTGGCCGTTCCCGTCCGGGGCCGGGGTCGGCCCGAGGAGGCAGGCTCTAGGCTGGTCCGTGTTGGGGCAGCCAGTGGCGCCCGGCCGGCCGAGGGTGTCCGGTCCGGAGCGATGTGCGAAATCGTTCAGAACCGTTGCAAGACCAAGGAGACACCTACGTGGCAGACCGCAAGCCCATCGAGTCCTGGCTGACCGACATGGACGGCGTCCTCATCCACGAGGGCACGCCGATTCCCGGTGCGAAGGAGTTCCTGCGCAGACTGCGGGAGTCCGGCAAGCCGTTCCTGGTCCTCACCAACAACTCCATCTACACCCCGCGCGACCTCAGCGCCCGCCTGGCCGGGATGGGCCTGGAGGTGCCGGAGGAGTGCATCTGGACCTCCGCCCTGGCCACCGCCAAGTTCCTCAAGGGCCAGCGCCCGGGCGGCACCGCCTACGTGATCGGCGAGGCGGGGCTCACCACCGCGCTGTACCAGGCCGGTTACGTGCTGACCGACAACAACCCGGACTACGTCGTCCTCGGCGAGACCCGCACCTACAGCTTCGAGGCGCTCACCAAGGCGATCCGCCTGATCAACCAGGGCGCCCGGTTCATCTGCACCAACCCCGACGAGACCGGCCCGTCCCCCGAGGGCGTGCTGCCGGCCACCGGTTCGGTCGCGGCCCTGATCACCAAGGCGACCGGCGTCGAGCCGTACTTCGTCGGCAAGCCCAACCCGCTGATGATGCGCGAGGCGCTGAACACCGCCGGGGCCCACTCCGAGACCGCCGTGATGATCGGCGACCGGATGGACACCGACATCGTCGCGGGCATGGAGGCCGGCATGGAGACCATCCTGGTGCTCACCGGCCTGACCGCCGCCGCCGACGTCGAGCGCTTCCCGTACCGGCCGACCCGGGTGGTCAAGTCGATCGCGGACCTGGTCGAGCTGGTCTAGCCTCTGCGGTGCTGTCGTGGGCCCCGTTCCGGCCGGTCGCCGGAGCGGGGCCCGTTTCGTACCTGTGGTTCGTACCTGTGGGGAGGCACCGGTGGTTCGTACCTGTGGGGAGGCGCTGGCGCAATGAGCGCGACGGGGGATGCGGGGCCGCCGGAGGCGCGGCGGGATGCCGGGGGCGTTGGCGGGGAGGCCGACGAGAAGCGGGTCACCTGGGCCGAGCTCTACTTCGACCTGGTCTTCGTCTTCGCGATCACCCAGGTCTCCGGGCTGCTGCACCACCACCACGACGCCACCGGGCTGGTCCGGGCGCTGGTGGTGTTCGTGCCGGTGTACTGGTGCTGGGTGGGCACCACCGTGCAGGCCAACATCCGGGACGTGGACAACCTGCGGGACCGCCTCGGCATCCTGGCGGTCGGGCTGGCCGGCCTGTTCATGGCGCTCGCCGTCCCGGGCGCGTACGGCGGGCGGGGCGTGCTGCTCGGCGCCGCGTACTGGCTGGCCCGGCTGGTGCTGCTGCTCCTGCTGATCCGTCTGCCGGGCGTCTGGCGCGGCCCGTACTGCGTCGGCGTGCTGGTCAGCGGGCCGCTGCTGGTCGTGGGCGGGCTGCTGCCGGACGGGCCGCGGCTGGCCCTGTGGACGGCGGCCGCGCTCTGCGACCTGGCCGCGCCGCTGGTGTTCCGGCGGCGGCTGGCGGCGGTGGCGTACCACCCCTCGCACATGCCGGAGCGGTTCGCGCTGTTCCTGCTGGTGGCGCTCGGCGAGTCGATCGTCGGGATCGGCGGGACGGCGGCCGGCGCCCGGCTCGACGTGGCCGAACTCGCGGCCGTGGCCGCCGCGTTCACCATCTCGGCGGGGCTGTGGTGGCAGTACTTCGTGTACGCGGCGGACGCCATGCGGTACGCCGTGGAGGTCGCCGACTCCCGGCGGGACGTCGTCCGGCGGATCTTCCAGTACGGGCACCTGGCGCTGGCCGCCGGGGTGATCGGGGTGGCGGTCGGCTTCGGGGAGACCGTCGCGGACCCGTGGCAGACGCTGGGCCCGGGGTCGGTGGCGCTGCTGTACGGCGGGTGCGGGCTGTACCTGCTGACCTTCGGGTACACCCGCTGGATGATGTTCCGCAAGGTGGCGACGACCCGGGTCGGTGCGGCGGCGGTGGTGCTGGGACTGGCGCCGGCGGTGGTGCGGCTGCCGGCGCTGGCGGTGCTGGTGGCACTGGCGGTGCTGCTGGTGGCGCTCAATGTGGTGGAGCACGTCCGGGTGGTGCGGGCGGTCGGTGCGGACCCCGCGTCGGTGCCGCCTGCCGGGTCCGCGCTGCCTGTTGGGTCCCCGCTTCCCGCTGGGTCCCCGCTGCCTTCGGCGGCTCCGGCGGCCTCGGCGGCTTCGGCGGAGTGAGTTGTCGGTGGGGCTGTGTAGCGTTCGGGGTGAAAGAGGGCGTGCGGCACAACAGCCGCGGTGTGGGAGGTAGATGTCGTGACGGACACGGTCGAGGCGGGCGTGGTGGAGGCCGGCGAGGGCGGCGGGCTGGAGCTGCCCGAGTCCTGGCGCCCGGTGCTGGGCGCCGAGACGGAGAAGCCGTACTTCGCCGAGCTGGCGGCCTTCGTGGCGGCCGAGCGTGCGCAGCACCAGGTGTTCCCGCCGAGCGGCCAGGAGTTCGCCGCGCTGGAGGCCACGCCGTACGAGAAGGTCCGGGTGCTGGTCCTCGGGCAGGACCCGTACCACGACGACGGCCAGGCCCACGGCATGAGCTTCTCGGTGCTGCCCGGCACCAGGACGCCACCCTCGCTGCGCAACATCTTCAAGGAGCTGGACGCCGACCTCGGCATCCCCGCCCCGGACAACGGCTACCTGATGCACTGGGCCGAGCAGGGCGTCCTGCTGCTCAACGCGGTGCTCACGGTGCGCGCGCACGAGGCCAACTCGCACAAGGCGAAGGGCTGGGAGAAGTTCACCGACGCCGTGATCAAGGCGGTGAGCGAGCGCGAGGAGCCGGTGGTCTTCGTGCTGTGGGGCAACTACGCGAAGAAGAAGCTGCCGCTGATCGACACGTCCAAGCACGTGGTCGTGCAGGGCGCGCACCCGTCGCCGCTGTCGGCCAAGCTGTTCTTCGGCAGCCGCCCGTTCTCGCAGATCGACACGGCGCTGGACGGCTTCGGCGGCGAGCCGATCGACTGGCAGGTGCCCAACCTGAAGCAGGGCTGAGCGCCCGGGGCTGAGCGCCCGGGGGCTGGGTGAGGGGTGGTTCGGGCGGGCGGGGTCGCCCGTCCGCCCGCTCACGGCCACCCGGCGTTCACCGCCCGTCGCGGGCGGGCGGTGGCCGGTGTGCTTAGCTGGTGCCGACCGGTCGCCGGACCGGCTCTGGGGGAGGGGCGGTACGTGCGCCGGGTGGGACGGGTAGTGGCAATCCGACGGGCCGTGGGGGCGGCCCTGGTCGTGCTGTTGGCGGGGGCCGCGGGCTGTAGCGGTTCGACCGCCGGATCGGCCAAGGGATCACCCGGCGGCCCGGGCGGCGGTGCCTCGGCCGGTGCCGCGGCCGGCGGGCCCACAGCCGCGCCCACCGCCTCCGCCGCGAACCCGGGCACCGGCCCCGCGAGCCTCGCCCAGCTCCCCGGCCAGGCCTTCTACGTCTCCGACCAGACCAACGCCGCCCGGCAGGTGACCGCTCTGCGCGGCCAGGGCCGGCCGGCGGAGGCCGACACGCTGCTGCGGATCGCCGCCCAGCCCTCCTCGCAGTGGCTGGGCGAGCAGGGCGCCAAGGAGATCGCCGAACAGGTCAGCCGCCGGGCCGCCGAGGCGGACCGGACGGCGGTCTTCGTCGCCTACAACATCCCGCACCGCGACTGCGGCCTGTACTCGGCCGGCGGCGCCGCCGACGCGGCCTCCTACCGGGCCTGGATCAGCGGTGTCGCGGAGGCCCTCGGCGACCGCAAGGCCTGGGTGGTGCTGGAGCCGGACGCCGTCGCGCACACCCTGGACAGCTGCGGGATCAAGGGTGACCTGGCCGCCGAGCGGTACGGCCTGCTGGCCTTCGCCGTGCAGGAGCTGAAGAAGCGTCCGCAGGTGCGGGTCTACCTGGACGCGGGCAATCCCGGCTGGTCGCAGGACCCGGCCGAACTCTCCACCGCGCTGCGCAAGTCGGGGATCGCGGCGGCGGACGGCTTCGCGGTGAACGTCGCCAACTTCTACGACACCGGCCGCAACACGGCCTACGGCGGCCAGCTCTCCGCCGCCCTGGGCGGGAAGCACTTCGTCATCGACACCAGCCGCAACGGCAACGGACCGCTGGGCGGCGACGCCTGGTGCAACCCGCCCGGCCGTGCGCTCGGTGAGCGGCCGACCGCCGACACCGGCCGGGACGGTGTCGACGCCTACCTGTGGATCAAGAACCCGGGGGAGTCGGACGGCGAGTGCGGGCGCGGCGAGCCCCGGGCGGGCGAGTTCTGGCTGCCGTACGCGCTCGGCCTGGCGCAGGCCGCCCGCTGAGGGGGCCGCTCCGCACCAGTGCCGGTCCGCACCAGTGCCGGTCCGCGCCAGGCCGTGACGCACCGGTTCGCTCAGCCGGTCACCTGGATCCAGCGCGCGACCGACGGGGTGCCGGCGGCGTCGGTCAGGAACAGCATGTACCAGCCGGGCGGCAGCAGGTTGGGGTTGGCGGGGAGCGTGAGCGAGACCCCGTCGGCCGTGCGACCGCTGATGTCCAGGGCCACCGACCGCTGTTCGACGTCGGTCACGTGGGTGACCGAACTCGGCCGGATCAGCTTGGCGGTGGCGACCGCGTCCGGCCGGGCGGTGCCGATCCGCACGGTGGTGCCGAGCTTCGCGGCCCCCGGCGCGGCGGCCACCTGCGGGCGGTCGCCGTGGAACAGGTACGGCGGGGTGTAGATCTCGATGCGCTGCTCGAAGCCGCCCGGTGTGGTCTCGGCCTTGTCCGCGAACAGCGGGTTGGAACCGAGCACGGCCACCCGGCCGTCCGGCAGCAGCAGCGCCTCGGAGTGGTAGTTGCGGCCGACGGCGGGCTCGGCGGCGGTGCTGAAGCTGTTGGTGTCCGGGTGGTACACCTGCGCCTTGAGCAGGTCGCTGGCGCCCCGGCCCCGGTAGCCGCTGGAGCCGCCGGTGGTGAACACGGTGTCGTCCGGGAGGATCACGCTGTTCAGGTAGCGGGTGCCGCCGGCCGGCAGGTCCGGGCCCGGGGTGAAGGCGGGCTCGGCGGCGGAGAGGTCGACGATGTCGGTGCGGGCGGTGGACAGCGGCGACTCGCCGACGCCCCCGCCGCCGAGCACCATCACCTTCTGCGCCTGCGCGGGCGGCAGCAGCACCGAGGACGAGGTCTCGGTGAGGGCGGGGTCGCGCAGGCCGGGGACGGGCTGGAAGCCGTTGTTCGACAGGTCCCACACCCCGGGGTCCCGGCCCTTGTCGGCCGGGCCGTAGCCGGCGTTCGAGCCCGAGTAGAAGAGCTTGCCGGAGGCGGTCAGGAAGATCGACGGGTAGGTCGGGAAGTAGCGGTCCGGGCCCTTGGACCAGGTCTTGTTCTTCGGGTCGTAGATCTCGTTGTCGTTGCCGTTGAGGATCTCCCCGGTGTCGTCCAGGCCCGAGACGGTGACCACCCGTCCGTCCCCCAGCCCGGTGAGCGTCGGGTACCAGCGGGCGTACGCCATGTCGGTGACCTGCTCGTAGAGCTCGGTGTCCGGGTTGAACTCGAACGCGGAGCGGATGCCCTGGTACTCCTGCTTGTCCAGGGTCAGCTTCGTGCTCTGCCCGTACAGGTTGTGGGCGTCGGCCCCGGCCAGGCCCTTGATCCGGTACTGGGCGGGGGAGTCGGTGACGTAGTCGGCGCCCTCGCCGACCGCCTCGACGAACACGTGCTGCTCGCCGGCGGTGACGACGGTCTGCTTGCCGGCGCCCGTCTTCACCGCGGCCGGGACGGTCACCGGCACGGTGGAGGCGTACTCGCGCCCGTTCGGGCCGACGAAGACGGTGCCCTTGGGGAACGTCCTGGCGCGCTCGGGGCTCTCGTTGCGCACCCGCATGACGCCGGCCGCCCTCTTCACCACGCCCGCCAGCTTCTCGTACCGCTGGGTGCCGCCGGCCACCAGGACGCGGCCGTCCGGCAGCGAGGCGTGGCCGCCGCAGAACATGTCGGCCGGGGTGGGTATCAGCTTGTAGGTGTTCGCGGCCGGGTCCCAGAGCAGGCTGCGGAAGCTGCCCGCGTCGAAGCGCTTCTCGTCGTTGCCGGAGCCGGCCACGATGAGGACCTTGCCGGTGCGCAGCAGTGTGGCGTGGACGGCGTTGACCCGGAACTCGGCGGGGAGCGTGAGGGTCTGCCAGTGGCCGTACTCCGCCTTGTAGTCGGGGCGGTTGATCACGTACTGGTGGTACTGCTGGCCGGCGAAGCCGAGGACGGCGGGCGCGTTCATCCCGGCGACGGTCAGCGCGACGGTGCTGCCGAGGGCGAAGCGCTTGGTCCGGCCGGTCTTGTGGATCTTCACGGTGGTTGGTCCCCTCGTGAGGTTCGGTAGCTCGTGAGGTTCGGGGGTGCTGGCGGGTCGCGGCTTCAGCGGGTGGTGGTGCGCTCCGCCCGGTCGGGCACTGCGGGGGTGCCTGGCGGCGCGGCCGGGGTGACCGGTGCGGCCGGTGCGGCCGGGGCGGTCGGTGCGGTCGGGCCGCGCCGGGGATCGCGGGCGTGTCGGGGGCGGCGCTTCTCCAGGACGACCCTCGGGGTCGCCGCCGGACCGCCGGTGACGGTGAGCGTGGCCGTGGGCCGGGCGCGTCGGCGGCGGATAGCGTCGCCGGCCAGCACCAGGATCGGCAGCACGGTCAGGACCAGGGCGATCCAGGCCCAGGTGCGCATCGCGACGTGGTCGTAGCCGGTGAAGAAGGAGGCCGCTATCGCGCCGCCGAACACCAGCGTCCAGAACAGGTGGAAGCGGAAGGTGCTCACCCGGTCCGCGCTGGCCGAACGGCCCTTCGGCGTCACCACGAAGCGGCTGCGCCGCCGCAGCAGCGCCTGCACCAGCGAGGCCGCGTAGACCGGGCCGCAGAGCGCGGACATCAGCATGCCCGCGACCCCGGAGGAGCCGGCCGGCTCGTGCGGGCTGACGTTGTGCTTGCGGTTCCAGGTGTAGAGCAGCAGTTGGAGCGCGGCGGCGTCGCTGTACAGCATCATCCAGATCTCGGAGGACACGTGGACCCCCGAGGCGCCGAACACCAGGTAGAGCACGCTGGACAGGCCGCCGAGCAGCCAGGTGAGCGCCGCCATCGGGTAGAAGCCCACCATCAGCGAGTAGTTGAGCAGCCGCCCGGGCGACAGCCGCCAGAGCACCCGCCAGTACTGGGTGAGCAGGGTCTCGTAGGTGCCGCGGCTCCAGCGCAGCTGCTGGGAGAAGAAGTCGGTCCAGGAGGACGGGCCCTCGCCGACCGCGAGCACGTCCGGGGTGTACACGGATTTCCAGCGTTCACCGGTCTCGGCGTTCCGGCTCCGGTGGAACTCCAGGCCGGTCGCCATATCCTCCGTGATGGAGTCGTACAACCCGCCGATCGACTGGAGCGCACGGATTCTGACGGCGTTGTTGGTGCCGACGAACATGGGCGCGCCGTAACGGTTTCCGGCGCGCTGGATGAGTGCGTGGAAGAGGTACTGCTGGCTCTCGGAGAATTTGGTGACGGCCGATCCCGAGCTGCGGTAGTTCCCGTACACCTGGGGTCCGACCACGAATGCCACGTCGGGGTCGCGGAAGTAGCCGAGCATCCGCTCGCAGAAGTCCGGCAGCGGGACGTGGTCGGTGTCCACCGAGACCCAGAAGTCGTAGTCGTCGCCGTGCGCCTGCAACCAGGCGTTGTAGTTGCCGTGCTTGGTGCCGGTGCGGAACCGGCCCTTGGGCTGGTTCCAGTACGGGCGGCCGAAGCGGCTGAAGTGGCGGACGCCCAGCTCGGTGCAGAGCGCCCGCATCGCAGGATCGTTTCCCTCGTCCAACAGCCAGACGTCGTACGGGCCGTCGTGCCGGACGGCGCGTGCCGCGACCAGCGTGGCCCGCACCATCTCCGCCGGCTCCTTGCCCGGCACGCAGGCGGTGACGAACGCGACCCGGGTGCCGGACTCCGGCGTCACCGGTATCGGATCGCGGGCGACGAGCGTGGCGTGGGTGTTGGACACGACGTTGACCAGCCGGAACACCTCGACCACGGCGATGATCCCGATCATCACCTTGTCGCCCAGCAGTACCAGGGCGTGCGTCTCGCCGGGGCGCTCCGGCCAGTGCTCCGGCAGCAGCAGCCAGACCAGCAGCACCACCTCCACCAGTGGGGCCGCCACCATCAGCAGGGCGGCGCGGATCCGGTGCGGCTCGCGGCGCAGCAGGCTGCGGTACTGGACGCGGTAGGGGGCGGTGGGGTCGGCCTCTTGCGCGGCCTCTTGCGCGGCCTCCTGCGTGGCCTGGTGCATGGTTTCCTGTGCGGCCTGGTGCGCGTGCCACGGTGTCGGCGGGGCTCCGTGGTGGGCGGGCTCGGGCCGGTAGACGCCGCCGCCGAGGTCGTCCTCCTCGTCCGGGTCGTGTGCCGGGCCGGCCAGCCGACTGAAGTGACCGTAGTCGTACGGGGCTTCGGGTACGGGAACGGCGGCCAGGTCGTCGTCGAGCCGCCGTCCGGCGCCTCGCCCGCGGGCCGTCCCGGCGTCCTTCTGTCGCGCGAACGGCATGGTCATCGTCTGCTCCCCCCGGCCGGGGCCCGGCCGTGGCGGCGGGCCCGTTGGTGCGTGTTCAGACCGGGGGTATGCGATCCGCCGTCCTGCGGCGCGCCTGGCCGGCCGCGTTCGGCGGGGCTGGTCCGCTCCCCCCGGAGCCTTGCTTCGCCTTGCCTCTTGCCTCGAAAGCCGTCCCCGTGAAACACCGCCCGGTGGACCGCCGTTGTTTCCAAGCGGTTTTCGGGCCGTCATTCGCGTCATGCGTCTGCTCGCGCCGGTGGGCGTTTGCGAGCGGAATTCATTGCGCGCCTGCCGGGGACTTCGAATGCGGATCCCGGTGCGCTCCCGGCTTCCCCTCCGGGCACGCGGGATCCACGGCGCCCCCAACTCTCCCGGAGGGCAACCGTGATCGCAACCCGTCTGGGAAATGATCACTGCGCAAGCGTGAAGATCCCACGGTTCCCGGCCAATCCGCACCGCGGTGGTGCTAATGCGGCGAATTCGGCGGGCGGGGCGGCGGTAGTGGCGCCACGGAGGCAAAGCGAACGGCCGGACCTCCCCGACGGAGGTCCGGCCGCTGCCGCGGGGCGGGGCCGGTGCGTCCGGTCCGGCTGGTGCTGGCCGGTCCGGTCGACCCGGTCCGGTCAGAGCCGTGGAAGGAGGGCGGCGCCCGTCGCGGCCTGGACGTCCGCGAACCCCGCGCCCGGGGCCGTCTCCACCACCCGCAGCCCGTCCGGCGTCACGTCGATCACGGCCAGATCGGTCACGATCCGGTTGACAACTCCGCGGCCGGTGGCGGGAAGTGAGAGCTCATCGACGATCTTCGGGAAGCCGTCCCGGGCGGTGTGCTCCATGACCACGATCAGTCGGCGGGCCCCGTGCACGAGGTCCATCGCGCCGCCCATGCCCTTGACCATCTTGCCGGGAATCATCCAGTTGGCGAGGTCGCCGGCCGCCGAGACCTGCATGGCGCCGAGCACTGAGACGTCGATCCGGCCGGCCCGGATCATGCCGAAGGAGAAGGCCGAGTCGAAGTACGAGGCCCCGGGGGCGACCGTCACCGTTTCCTTCCCGGCGTTGATCAGATCGGCGTGCTCCGTGCCCTCGGCCGGGTACGGGCCCACGCCCAGGATGCCGTTCTCCGAGTGCAGCACCACCTCGACGCCCGGCGGGAGATGACTGGGGATCAGGGTGGGCAGGCCGATGCCCAGGTTCACGTACTGGCCGTCGCGCAGTTCGCGGGCGGCCCTGGCGGCCAGGGCGTTGCGCGGGTCGAGGTCGGGCTGCGGACGGCGGACGGGGTGCGGGTGGTGGAAGGCCTGCGGTCGGTGGGCGGTCTGCGAGGTGGGCGCGGGGGCCGGGGTGCTGGTCGGGGTGGGCATCGGTTCAGGCCTCCTGGAGTGCGGGGCGGACGGTCCGGCGCTCGATGCGGCGGTCCGCGGGATCGGCGGCCACCACCCGGTCCACGTACACGCCGGGTAGGTGCACGGCGCCCGGGGCGAGCTCGCCCGCCTCGACGATCCGGTCCGCCTCGACCAGGGTGATCCGGCCCGCCGTCGCGCAGAGCGGGTTGAAATTGCGGGCGGCGGCGTGGAACACGCAGTTCCCGTGCCGGTCCGCCACCTCGGCCCGGACCAGCGCGAAGTCCGCCGTGATGGCTTCCTCCAGCAGGTACCGGCGGCCGCCGAACTCCCGGACCTCCTTGGCCGGTGAGGCCAGCGCCACCGAGCCGTCCGCCGCGTAGCGCCAGGGCAGCCCGCCCTCCTCGACCTGGGTGCCGACCCCGGCCGGGGTGTAGAACGCGGGGACGCCGGCGCCGCCGGCCCGCAGCCGCTCGGCCAGCGTGCCCTGCGGGGTGAGCTCCACCTCCAGCTCGCCGGAGAGGTACTGCCGGGCGAACTCCTTGTTCTCGCCGACGTACGAGGACGTCATCCGGGCGATCCGGCCCGCCCGCAGCAGCAGCCCGAGCCCCCAGTCGTCCACCCCGCAGTTGTTCGAGACCACCTGGAGGCCGGTGGTGCCGGTGTCCGCCAGGGCGCCGATCAGGGTGCTCGGGATGCCGCAGAGGCCGAAGCCGCCGACGGCCAGCACCGCGCCGTCGGGGATGTCCCCGACCGCGTCGGCGGGGGAGTCCAGGACCTTGTCCAAGGGATCACCTCGTGAGGAGTGGGATACGGGAGAGAGCACGCCCGGGCCGGGCCCGGTGGGAAGACCCAGCGGGATGGCTCGGCGGGAAGACCCGGCGGCCGCCGCCGGACGGCTGCCGAGCCCCTCCACCGTCACCGGACGCGGGCCGCCGCAGCCATGGCGGCTCCCGCCATGGGCGGGTACGAGCTCGTGTCGGCCGGCCACACCCGAACGTCCGGGGAACGGCGCCGCCCGGGTGGTATGTCGGCCGGAGCCACATCACGGTGGGGCGATGCGTCGCCCGGGCACATGTCGCCAGTCCCACCGCACACCTACGGTTCCGGCATCCACCCCGCCGCACCCTCAGGAGTCGGTCACCATGCGCAGCTCGACAGCCCCCACTCGGCCCGCCTCCGGCGCCCGCCCGGGCGAGACCCTGACCGGCGGCCCGGCCCGGAAGCTCGCCGCCGTCGCGGCGTGCGTCCTGCTCGCCGCGGGCTGCGCCAAGGCCGGCACCGCCGGGACGGTCTCGGCGGACGGCGGTGGCGCGAAGAGCCCGGTCAAGGTCGGCCTGGTGTACTCCAAGACCGGACCGCTGGCCGCCTACGGCAAGCAGTACCTGGAGGGCTTCAAGGCGGGGCTGAGCTACGCGACCAAGGGCACCGGCGCGGTCGACGGACACAAGGTCGAGTTCGAGGAGCAGGACGACGCGGGCGACCCGGCCAAGGCGGTGTCCGCTGCCAAGGACCTGATCGGCAAGGGCTACAAGGTCCTGGCCGGTTCCACCGCTTCGGGCGTCGCCCTCCAGGTCGGCCCGATCGCCGCCCAGAACAAGGTGCTCTTCATCAGCGGCCCGGCCGCCGCCGACAAGGTCACCGGCTTGAACAAGTACACCTTCCGTTCCGGCCGCCAGTCCTTCCAGGACATCCGCACCGCGGCCTCGTTCATCGGTGACGCCAAGGGCAAGAAGGTCACCGTGCTCGCTCAGGACAACGCCTTCGGGCAGGCCAACGTGGCTGCCGTCAAGGCCGTGCTCGGCGCCCAGGGTGCGACGGTCGACCAGGTGCTCGCCCCGCCGAGCGCCACCGACCTCACCCCGTTCGCCACCCAGGCCAAGACTGCCAAGCCCGACCTGCTGTTCGTCGCCTGGGCCGGCGACACCTCCTCGGCGCTGTGGACGGCGCTCAACCAGCAGGACGTGTTCGCCGACACCAAGGTCGTCACCGGCCTGGACCTGGCCGCCTCCTACCCGCTGTTCGGCCCGGCGGCCGAGAAGATCTCCTTCCTGAACCACTACTTCGGCGGAGCCGCCGGCACCCCGGTGGAGAAGGCCATGGACGAAGCCGTCACCGCCGCCGGCGGGAAGACCGACATCTTCACGCCCGACGGCTTCACCGCCGCCCAGCTGATCGTGCACGCCGTCGAGGCCAACCACGGCTCCGCCGACGACACGTCGGCCCTGGTCAAGGCGCTGGAGGGCTGGAGCTTCGACGGGGTGAAGGGGCGTACCACGGTGCGTGCCGAGGACCACGCCCTCCTCCAGCCGATGTTCCAGGCCCGGCTGACCGGCGCCGGGGCCGCCGCCAAGCCCTCGGTGGAGAAGGCCCTGACCGCGGACGAGGTGGCGCCCCCGGTCACCCCGATGGCGGGCTGATCCCGATGCCCGCTCCCACCGCCCCCACTCCTTCCGCAGCCGGTTTCCCGGCCTCGGCCACGGTCTCGCCCGCCCCGGTGCTGCGGCTGGACGGACTCGGCTGGTCCGTCCGCGGGGTGCCGATCGTCGAGGACGTCTCCTTCTCGGTCGGCGAAGGCGAGTTCATCGCCTTCATCGGCCCCAACGGCGCCGGCAAGACCTCCCTCTTCAACCTGATCTCCGGCATCTATCCGGCGAGCCACGGCAGCCTCCACCTCGACGGTGTGGACGTCACCGTCGAGGCCGTGCACGCCCGGGCGCGCCGCGGCCTCGGCCGCACCTTCCAGACCTCCTCCCTCTGGCCGGGGATGACGGTTGCCGACCACGTCCGACTGGCCGCCCAGGCGGCGGCGGGACCGCGCGCCTCGTACCGGCTCTGGCGCCGTGCCGACCGGTACCAGGAGCAGCTGGCCGAGACCCTCCACCGCACCGAACTCACCCACCGTGCGGACACCTTGGCGGGCGCGCTCTCGCACGGCGAGAAGCGCAAACTGGAACTGGCCGTCCTCCTCGTCTCCGATCCGCGGCTGATCCTGCTGGACGAGCCGATGGCCGGGGTCAGCGCCGAGGAGGTACCGGCCCTCACCGAGCTGATCCGGTCCGTGCACCGCGACCTGGGCCGGACCGTCCTGATGGTCGAGCACCACATGGACGTCCTGCTCGGGCTGGCCGACCGCCTCGCGGTGATGCACCACGGCACGCTGCTCGCGCTGGACACCCCCGAGGCCGTGATGGCCGACCCGACCGTGCAACAGGCCTACCTGGGCGAGGCGCTGTGACCTCCTCTCCGCTCTCCTCGCCCGTCTCCACCTCTGCCTCTGCCTCTGCGGCCGTGCCTACGCCTCCTGCCGTCCCTCTCCTCTCCGTACGCGATCTGCGGGTGGTCATCGGCGGGTTGCACATCCTGCACGGTGTCGACCTCGACGTGGCCCCCGCCGGGGTCACCGCACTCCTCGGCCGCAACGGCGCCGGCAAGACCACCACCGTCAAGGCCGTGATGGGCCTGGTGCCGCGCACCGGAAGCGTCCGCTTCTCCGGTGTCGAACTCGCCTCCCTTCCCACGCACCTGGTGGTCCGTCATGGCATCGGCTACGCGCCCGAGGACCGGGGAATCTTCGCCGGCCTGACGGTCGCCGAGAACCTCCGCCTAGCCGAGCGCGCCGTCCGGGGCGGGGGCGAGGCGGACGAGCCGAACTATCCGCTCGTCCACGAGCTCTTCCCCGAACTCAAGCAGCGGGCCGGCCAGTTGGCCGGGACGCTCTCCGGCGGCCAGCAGCAGATGGTGGCGATAGGCCGGACGCTGCTCAACCGCAACCGGTTGATCATCGCCGACGAGCCCACCAAGGGTCTGGCGCCGAAGATCGTCGCGGAGGTGGCCGAGGTGCTGGCGCGAGCGGCCGAGGCCGTGCCCGTTCTCCTGGTCGAGCAGAACCTCGCCCTCGTCCGACGGCTGGCCGGCACCTGCGCCGTCCTGGCCGACGGCCGTACCGCCCACCGGGGCGACACCGCCGAGCTGTTGGCCGACGAGGAGGCCGCCCGCCGCCTGCTCGGCGTCGGCTCCCGTCACCCGCTCGCCGGCGGACCCCGGCCCGCCGCTTCTCCGGCCACCCCTGTCGTCACCGCGGAGGTGAAGCCCTGATGGACACCGTCGTTCTCCTCTCCTGTACCGGACTCGGTCTTGGTGCGCTGTACTTCCTGGTCGCCTCCGGCCTGTCGTTGATCTTCGGTCTGATGGACGTGCTCAACTTCGCGCACGGCGCCCTGCTCTCCATCGGCGCCTATGCCACCTGGTGGGCAGGCACCGAGGCCGGCCTCTCCTTCTGGCTCGCAGTGCCGTTCGGCACCCTGGTCGGAACGGCCGCCGCCGTCCTGCTGGAGCTCTTCCTGATCCGCCCGCTCTACAGCCGGCCGCGCGATCAGATCCTCGCCACCGTCGGGGTCGGGCTCGCCGTGCCCGCCCTCCTGATGGGGGTCTGGGGCGCGGACGCCCGCCCCTTCCCCCAGCCGGCCGTGCTCTCCGGCACCTGGCACGTGCTCGGTGCGACCGTCCCGGTCAACCGCTTCGTGCTCGTGGCCGCGGCCGCGCTGCTGCTGCTCGCTCTTCGGTTGTTCCTCGCCCGTACCCGCTACGGGCTGATCGTCCGGGCCGGCGTCGAGGACCGGGCGATGGTCACGGCGCTCGGCATCGACGTCCGGAAGGCGTTCACCCTCGTCTTCGCCATCGGCGGGGCGGCCGCCGCGCTCGGCGGTGCCCTCGGTGGCCTCTACTTCGGTTCGGTCAATCCCGGCCAGGGGACCGGGCTGCTCATCTTCGCCTTCGTCGTCGTGGTGATGGGCGGCATGGGCTCCGTCACCGGGGCCGCCGTCGCCTCCGTGGGCGTTGGTCTCGTCCAGCAGTTCGCCAACTACTACACCGGCGCCGGGCTCGGTGACCTCTCGGTCGTCGTCCTGCTCGCCGTGCTGCTTCTCGTCCGACCCCGTGGACTCACCGGGAGGCTCGCGTGAGCGCCGAAACTCCGATCACGAGCACCGGTGGCCCCGCGGCCGACCGCAGCGCCGCCACCATGGCAGGGGGGACTGACACCAGCCCTGCCATGACCGCCATGCTGGCAGAGGGGACTGACACCAGCTCCGCCAACACCGTCACTGTGGCAAGGGGGACTGACACCAGCCTTGCCGGGACCCATTGTGAACACACGACCGACCTCGGCGCCATCCCTCGAACAGGTGATTCAGTCACTAATCGCTGGACACCGGTGCACAGAGCGCTACGCTGGTGGCCGATCGCCCTGCTGATCACGCTCCTTGTCGCCCCATATAGTGCGCTTCCCGTCCCGGGACTGCTCGACGGCCCGCTCGGCAGCCCCGGCAGCCTGCAACTGCTCGCCCTGTGCCTGCTCTACGGGGCCCTCGCCTCCGGCTACGACCTCCTGCTCGGCCGTACCGGACTGCTCTCCTTCGGCCACGCTCTCTACTTCGCGACCGGCCTCTACGCCACCGACCTCGGCATGCTGGAACTGCGACTGCCGTTCGCCGCCGCGGCGGTCTTCGGCGTCGCCTGCACCGTCGCGCTGGCCCTGCTGCTCGGCTCGGTGAGCCTCCGCGTCACCGGCATCGGCTTCTCCATGGTCACCCTCGCCTTCGCCCAGGCCGGCTCGATCCTCGTCCAGCGCAACCCCGGTGGCGTCACCGGCGGTGAGGAGGGCCGCTCCGCCCCGGCCGACCTGCTGCCCTCCAGCCTGCTCGGGATCGAGAACACCGCCAACCTCTACTGGATCGCCGTCGGCTACCTGGTGCTGACGGTCGCCGTGGTCCACTGGGCCGTCAACTCGCCGGCCGGACGGGTCTGGGAGGGGATCAAGGAGAACGAGCGCCGGGTGGAGGTGCTCGGACTGCGGCCCTACGGCTACAAGTTGGTCGCCTTCGTCCTCGCCGGCGGCCTCGCCGGGTTGGGCGGGGTGGTCTACCTGCTGCTGACCGGCGGCGCCACCCCGCAGGCCGCCGGCTCCGACGCCACGCTCGCCCTGCTGGTGATGGTGGTGCTCGGCGGCTCGGGGACGCGCTGGGGTCCGCTGCTCGGCGGTGTCCTCTACACCTGGGCCGGCCACCGGCTCGGCGACCTCGCCAACTCGACGACGATCGCGGACCTGCCCGCGGTCCTGCGGGTGCCGCTCTCCCAACCCCTGTTCCTGCTGGGCACCCTGTTCGTCGCGGTGGTCTACCTGCTGCCCGGTGGCCTGGCTAGACTGCCTGCCCGCATCCGCGCCGCCCGATCCGCCCGTGCGGTCCGCACCCCGGCCGCTGCCCGGACCGCCCGTCCCACCGGAGGTACCCCCGCGTGAGCCAGTCGCCCCTGAAGCCCGAGGAGTTGACCGTCGCCGTGCCCGGAGGGGAGCTGGCGGTCCTGCGCTGGCCCGCCGCCGAGCCGGACGCCCCGACGGTCGTGGCGGTGCACGGCATCACCGCCAACGGCCTCGCCTGGCACGAGGTCGCCCGCCAACTCGCCGGGCGGGTCACCCTGCTCGCGCCCGACCTGCGGGGGCGCGGCGGGAGCCGCGCGGTCGCCGGGCCGTACGGGCTGGCCCGGCACGCCGACGACGTGGCCGCACTGATCACGGCCCTCGGTACGGGCCCGACCGCCGTGGTCGGCCACTCGATGGGCGCCTGGATCACCGCCCTGGCCGCCGTCCGGCACCCGGAACTCGTCCGCCGGGTGCTGCTGGTGGACGGCGCGCTGACCTTCCCGCTGCCGGAGGGCATCCGTGAGGAGGACGCGCTGGCCGCGGTGCTCGGCCCCGCGCTGGCCCGGCTGTCGATGACCTTCCCGGACCGGGACGCCTACCGGGAGTTCTGGCAGCGGCACCCGGCCTTCGGGGCGGCCTGGTCGGCGGAGATCGACGCCTACACCCAGCGCGACCTGGTCGGCGTCGAGCCCGAACTGCGCTCCTCCTGCGTGCTGGAGGCCGTGCAGACCGACGGTGCCCAGGTCCTGCTGGACCAGGACGCGGCCACCGCCGTGCACCGGCTGCCTTGCCCGGCCGAACTGCTCTGGGCCGAGCGCGGCCTGCTCGACGAGCCCCAGGGCCTCTACGACCACCAGCGGATCGGACTGGCCGGGCTGGACCGGGAGCGGGTGCCGGCCTCGCTCGTGCCGGACACCAACCACTACTCGATCCTCTGGGGAGAGTCGGGGGCCGAGCGCATCGTCCGCGGCCTGCTCGCGGACGTCACCGCCGCGGGGTAACGGGCCCGGCCCCGACGACGGCGGGCGGCGGGGGCCGTCCCCCCCCCCCGCCGCGCCCTTCTCGTTTTTTCCTTTCCTGTCCCCCCCCCTTCCGCCCCGGCGCCCAGGGAGAGTTCCCCAACACCCCTCCGCGCCCTGCCGA
>NZ_JBWKER010000022.1:0-87805 GCF_056435345.1 Kitasatospora sp. NPDC043950 | reverse complement strand
TCTTCCTCCCGCGGCTCTCTTCCGCTTTCCCCCGTGGCTGGCCCGCGAACGCCCCCCCCGGGGGGGAACGGCCCCGACCCCGACGAGGGTGGCCGGGGGGTTCCCCCCCCCCCCCCCCCCGCGCCTGTCTCGTTCTGCCCTGCTCGGTCCGCCCGTCTCAGCCCGCGGCGCCGAGGAAGGTCTCCCAACCGCCGCTCGGCGCCTGGCCGACGTTGAGCGTGCGCAGCTTGCGCAGGGTGGACTGGTCCTGCACCTCCAGCCACTCGACCAACTGCCTGAAGGAGACCAGCCGGACGTCCGGCTTGCCCGCGATGGTCTTGAGGGTCTCCTCGACGGCGTCCATGTAGATGCCGCCGTTCCACTGCTCGAAGTGGTTGCCGATGAAGAACGGCGCACGGTTGCTGTTGTAGGCGCGGTCGAAGCCGGCCAGGTAGGAGTCCTTGGCCTGGGTGCGCCAGTCGTTGTACTTGGACGGGTCGCCCTTGGTGCTGCCCGCGGACTGGTTGGCCAGGATGTTGTAGTCCATCGACAGCACCTGGAAGGTGTGCCCGGGGAACGGGATGGACTGCAGCGGGAAGTCCCAGACCTTGCCGTCCTGCACCTTCTGCGGCCATATCTGCAGGCCGCCGGAGGAGCTGGCGTCGTACTTCCAGCCCAGCTTCGCGACCGTCGGCAGGAGCGCCTTCTGGCCCTCCAGACAGGGAGTGCGGCCGCCGATGAGCTCCTTCTTGTAGTCGAAGGGCAGCGGGTCGACGTCGGTGAAGCCCGTGTTGGTCCGCCACTGGGTCACGAAGCCGATCGCCTGGTCGATCTCGCTCTGCCAGTCCTCCGGGGTCCACATGTTGACCCCGTTCTTGTCCGGGCGGCTGGAGCAGAAGTGCCCGTTGAAGTGGGTGCCGATCTCGTGCCCGGCCAGCCACGCCTGGCTGACGAGCTTGAGCGTGCTCTTGACCGCGCCGTCCGACAGGTACGGGATGTCGGAGGCGCCGACCGAGTGCTTCGGCGGGTGGTACAGGTCGGCCTTGCCCTTGGGGAGGGCGTAGATCCCGGAGAGGAAGAAGGTCATCGTGGCCTTGTACTGCTCCGCCAGCTTGAGGAAGCGGGGGAACTGGCCGTCGTCGGTGCCACCCGCGCCGTCCCAGGAGAACACCACGAACTGCGGCGGCCGCTCGCCGGGCTTGAGCTTCTCGGGCTTCGGCTGGTTCGGCTGCGGGCCGGTGTCGGCGTTGGAGCCGTCGCCGATCGGAGTGCCCTTGGGCACCCCCGTCTTGGTCGGGTCGGTCGTGCCCGCCGGGGTGGTGCCGGGGCTGCCACCGGTCGTGGGGGAGGAGGAGTTCTGGCTCGAACCGGATCCGCTGCTGGAACAGGCGGCGACCGCGCCGAGGGCCGCGGTCGCAGCGGTCGCACTGAGCACCGTCCTGCGCGAGATGCTGGTCATGGTCTCCCCTGGGTGCCGATGCCGGTGGTGAGGGCGGCCCGGGGCCGCACCGGTCAAATCGGGCAATTGATGAATTTTCCGCCGTTAGCATGCCATGTGGCCGCAGTGGCCACCAAGGCCGTCGACCCTCTACGAGAGTCAACACGTCAGCAGGACCGGGCTGGGCTGCAAGGATTCGTGGTCTGTTGCCGTCCTGTGACGCTTCGCTCCTCGCGCCGCCAGGGGAGTACGGTACCGCCGGTCCGGCGGGGCGGGTCAGAGTTCGTCATCGCTCGGTACGGCTCGTCGCCCGTCCGGGCAGAGCTCGCCGATCGCGGGGGCGCGGCGAGGGGCGGCCGGGGCGCCCGGGGCCGGGGGTGCAGGCCGAGGCGCAGCGGTCAGAGCGCGGCGAGCCGCCGGTTGCGGCGCACTATTCGCGCGATCGCGGTGCTGACGATGGTGGCGGCGGTGCAGGACACCGCGAGGCTCAGCCAGGCGGTGTCGAACCAGTGGCTGTTCAGCCAGCCCAGCGTCACGATGTAGGCGGCCCAGACCAGCGCCGCCAGTGCCGACCAGTGCAGGAAGCGGTGCGGGTGGGCGGGGGAGTGGCCGATGGCCACGTCCAGGACGGTCCGCCCGGCCGGGACGAACCGGGCGACCACCACCATGGCCGCGGCCGCCCCGTGAGGGCGTTCGACCAGGGCCTGCTGGACCCTGGTCACGCTGGCCGCCAGTTCCGGGCGCTGGGCGAGCCGGCGCTGGAGCAGCGGGGCGCCGCGCCGGGCGAGGTGCAGGAGGAGGAGGTCGCCGAGGAACGAGGCCACTGCCACGCCCAGGCCGAGCAGCACCGGGGCGCCGTCGATCCGCGCCGTCTTGAGCACCGCCAGGATGACCAGTGTCCCGCTGGGGATGAAGGGGAGGAGGGCGTCTCCGAGCACGGCGAAGAGCGCCAGGGCGCAGATCCACGAGGATCCGATCGCCGCCACGAAGTTCAAGGCCTGTACTCCCTCCACGCCGCCCGGGGGAGCAGGTGGCTGCTGAGGTCAACGCTAGCGCCTCGACTTTTCATGCCATGAAGCACCCCGGTATGCCATGGGTCACAGACCCCGGCCCCGACCTGCGCAAAGGCGCGAGCCCCCGGAGCGGGGTGCCGCTCCGGGGGCTCGCGGGGATCGATCGGCGCTGGTCCAGCCCGGCGATCTTGCTGGCGGAACGCGGATCCTGTTGGGCGATCCGGTCCTGTCCACCAGCCTGCCGGACGCCGCCCACCGGTCGCGAGCCCTCCGCCTGGCGACTTCCGGCGCTGGCATGAAGTCGCCAGGCGTGTCCGTGCGCTGGCTCTCCGTCATTCGAATGGTCGGTCGGCGGCACCGTACCGGGCCGTGCCCGCCGGCGCCGAGCAGGGCCGGATCGGGGCCGGATCGGGGCCGGCGTACGGGTCGGAGCGGGGTCGCTGCACGGGCCGCGACGGAGCGGGCGTGAGGTCGGCGCGGTGACCGGCGTGCAGGCCGGCGTGCAGGCCGACACGTGCCGGATACGGGAACAGTCGGCTCGGCGCGGTGGTTGACCCCGGTCGGCAGCAGCGACCGCCGGGCCACCCGAGACCCGCGGTCGCCCACCAGGGCCGGCTCACGAAAGCCAGAAGGGCGGACGGCATGACCACCGAGGACCAGCAGGAGCACCCGACCGAACCGCGAACCGGCGCGGCGATCCGGGGCACCGCCCGCGGCACGGCGCCCGCCCCGCTCTCCATCCTCGACCTGGCCACCGTGGGCGTCGGCTACACGCCCGCCGAGGCCCTGGCCGCGACCACCGCGCTGGCCCGCAACGCCGAGCAGTGGGGCTACCACCGCTTCTGGGTGGCCGAGCACCACGGCATGCCGGGAGTGGCCAGCTCCACCCCGGCCGTCCTGCTCGCCCACCTCGGCGCCAACACCACGACCCTGCGACTGGGCTCGGGCGGGGTGATGCTCCCCAACCACGCCCCGCTGGCCATCGCCGAGCAGTTCGGCCTGCTGGAGGCCCTGCACCCGGGCCGGATCGACCTGGGGCTCGGCCGCGCCCCCGGCACCGACCCGGCCACCGCCCGGGCGCTGCGCCGCGGCCGCGCCGAGGGCGCCGACGACTTCCCGCAGCAGCTCGCCGAGCTGACCCACTTCCTCGACGGCGACTTCCCCTCCGGCCACCCCTACGCCCAGCTGACCGCCGTCCCCCGGGGCGACGGGCGCCCGCCGGTCTGGCTGCTCGGGTCCTCCGGCTTCAGCGCCCAGCTGGCCGGCCGCCTCGGCCTGCCGTTCGCCTTCGCCCACCACTTCAGCAGCGTCAACACCATCCCGGCGCTCGACCTCTACCGGGAGTCCTTCCGGCCCTCCGCGGTGCTCGCCGAGCCCTATGCGCTGATCGGTGTGAGCGCGGTCGCCGCCGAGGACGAGGGCGCGGCCCGTCGCCTCGCCCGCTCCGCGGCCCTCGGCATGCTCCGGCTGCGGCGCGGCAACCCCGGCCCGATCCCCACTCCGGAGGAGGCCGAGGCCTACCAGTACAGCCCAGCCGAGGCGGAGTTCATCGACAGCTGGCTCGACAACGTGGTGCTCGGCGCCCCGGGCGAGGTCGCGGACGGGCTGGAGGCCCTGCGCAAGCGGACGGGCGTCGACGAGCTGATGGTCACCTCGCACATCCACGGCCACGAGGCCCGGCTCCGCTCCTACGGCCTGATCGCCGAGGCGTACGGCCTGACGGCGGAAGGCTGACGGCCGAGGCCTGAGCGCGGGAGGCCTGAACGGAGCGGCCCGGCCGCCGGCCCCGGTTACCGGCTGGTGTCCGGGCCGGGGCGGCCCTCGCGGAGTATGGCGGCGACGAGCTCGGCCTCGCCCGGCCGGGCGAAGTACCAGCCCTGGGCGGTGTCGCAGCCGGTCAGCCGCAGCCGTTCGGCCTGCGCGGCGCTCTCGATGCCCTCGGCGGTGACGGTCAGGCCGAGGGTGTGGGCCAGCTGCACCATCGCGCCCACGATCTGCTCGTCGGCGTCGCTGCGGCGGGAGCCGAGCTCGGGGAGCTCCGAAGGGTTCGTCGCCGGGGCCGGGTCGCGGAACCCTTCGATGAAGGTGCCGTCGAGCTTCAGGACGTGTACCGGCAGCCGGGAGAGGTAGGCCAGGTTGGAGTAGCCGGTGCCGAAGTCGTCGATCGCGATCCGCACGCCCATGTCCGCGAGCGCCTGGAGCGCCTGCAACGGCCGTCCGCCGGGGCCGAGCAGGGCGCTCTCGGTGATCTCCAGCTGGAGCAGCCGCGCCGGCAACCCGGTGCGTTCGAGGGCGCGGGCGACGTCGGCGACCACGTCGGAGTCCCAGATCTGGCGGGCGGCCAGATTGACGCTCACGAAGGTCTCGGTCTCGGGGAACTCGGTGAGCCACTGCCGGGCCTGGCGGCAGGACTCCTCCAGCACCCAGGTGCCGAGGGGCACGATCGCGCCGGTCTCCTCGGCGAGCGGGATGAAGCGGTCCGGGGAGAGCGTCCCGTAGCGGGGGTGGCGCCAGCGGACGAGGGCCTCCGCGCCGTGGACGGCTCCGTCGGCCAGGCCGACCAGCGGCTGGTACTCGATGGTGAACTCGCCGCGCTCCAGGGCGGGCCGCAGCGCGGTGGCGAGGAGCTGGCGGGTCAGCTGGTGGGCGCCGCGGTCCGGGTCGTAGAGGGTCCAGCGGGCGCGGCCGTCGGCCTTGGACCAGTAGAGCGTGGCGTCGGCGTCCTTGACCAGGTCGGTGGGGGTGGTCTCGTGCACGGACCGTTCGACGACGCCGACGCTGGCCGTGATGACCAGCCGGTGTCCGGCGACGTCGAAGGGGTGTTCCAGTTCCTGGAGGATCCGGGCGGCCAGGTCGGTCAGTTGGTCGCTGCCCCGGCTGTCGGTGACCAGGACGGCGAACTCGTCACCGCCCATCCGGGCCACCAGGTGGGCGTCGTGCTCGGAGAACCCGCGGCGCAGCCGGGTGGCGACGGCGATCAGCAACTGGTCGCCGATGTGGTGCCCGAGCGTCTCGTTGATCGCCGCGAAGCCGTCGAGGTCCAGGTAGCAGACGCCGACCCGGCGCCCGTCCGCCGGTGCGAGGACGGTGTCGCTGGTGCCGGCGGTGTCGGGGGTGTTGGGAGCCTCGGCGGGCTCAGCAGCCCCGGTGGCCCCGGTGGCCGTGACGCAGGCGGCGTCGAGCCGTTCGAAGAAGGACGTCCGGTTGGGCAGTCGGGTCAGCGGGTCGTGCAGGGCTTGGTACTCCAGGCGGTCACCGAGCCGGCGCTGCTCGGTGATGTCCTCCACCAGCGCGAGGGTGTAGAGCGGCTGGCCGGCGCCGTCCCGGATCAGCGAGACGGTGACCTTGCTCCAGACGGTGCGGCCCTCGCGGTGCTTGAGCTGCTTCTCCACGCGGAACCGCTCCCGCCCGCCGTGGACGAGTTCGGGGAAGAGTCGGTGCGGCATGCCCTCCGGATCGATGATCTCGTGCAGGTGGGTGCGGACCAGTTCGCCGACGCCGCGTCCGATCAGGGCGGCGAAGGCGGGATTGACCTCGATGATCCGGTCCTCGGGGTCGATCAGGGCCATCCCGATGACCGCGTCGCAGAAGGCGGCCCGGAAGCGGGATTCGCTGGCCCGCAGCGCGGCCAGCAGCCGGTCGTTCCCGCCGTTCTCCTGGCCGGGGCCGTCGACGGCGCTCCGGTGGGTGCCGTCGGTCAGCGGCGCCGAGCAGGTGGGGCAGAGCAGCATCCCGGGGTCGTCCAGCACGGTTCCCGTCGCACCCGTCGCACCCGTCGCACCCGTCGCACCCGTCGTGCCGACGGCCCGGCCGCCGGCCGCGACAGCACCGACGGCCGTGACGGAACCGGCGACGCCGACCGGACCGACCGGACCGACCGGACCAACCGAACCAGCCGGACCGACGGTGCTGATGTTCGGGCCCAGGAGGGG
Organism: Kitasatospora sp. NPDC043950; assembly: GCF_056435345.1. NCBI lineage: Bacteria > Bacillati > Actinomycetota > Actinomycetes > Kitasatosporales > Streptomycetaceae > Kitasatospora > Kitasatospora sp. NPDC043950. Next base: position 81,443 of record NZ_JBWKER010000022.1, on the reverse strand, counting down.
TGTTGTGAGGTGACGGTGGTGCGGTGTTTCCTCGTGCCGCACGCCCGGGTGGTGTGCGTCGGCCCCCTCGTTCTGGCCCGGCACGGCATGCTCCCGTCCGCTGCTGACGCTGGATGCTGGTCCGGCCGGCCAATCGGGACTCCGGCGGCCGGCTCCGCACTCTGTCGAGGTCCTCGGAGTCGGTCCGGTGCGGGGCGCCCGCCGTGGGGCGCTGTCGCGCGGAGACCCGCGTGAAGAACAGGGCGCTGCGGCCGATCATAGGCCGCGGCGGCAACGCGCGGTGACCGCCGCCAGGGTGATTCGCCCGCTTTGTGATCATGTGCGGCGGTACATGCAGACGCCCCCGGTGCACATCACATGATGTGCGCCAGGGGCGCGTGCGCCGAGATCGCGCCCCCGGGCGCCGACCGCGCGCCCGGAGCGGCCGGAGTGCGTCGGGATCCGTCGGGATCCGTCGCGATCCGTCGGGGCGTCAGGCCAGCTTGGCGGTGAGGGTGATGGTGGTGCCGGCGAGCGCCTTGCTGACCGGGCAGTTGGCCTTGGCGTCCTCGGCGGCCTTGGTGAAGTCGGCCTCGTCCAGTCCGGGCACCTCGCCGGTGACGGTCAGGTGGATGCCGGTGATGCCGGTGCCGGGCTGGAAGGTGACGTCGGCCTGGGTGTCCAGCTTGACGGGCGGGGTGCCGGCGCCGGTCAGGCCGTGCGAGAGGGCCATCGAGAAGCACGCGGAGTGAGCGGCGGCGATCAGCTCCTCCGGGCTGGTCTTGCCGTTGGGCTGTTCGGCCCGGGCCGGCCAGGAGACGGGGTACTCGCCGATCCCGGACGAGGCGAAGGTCACCTGCCCCTTGCCGTCGAGCAGGTTGCCCTCCCAAGCGGTGCGGGCGGTGCGGGTGGTTGCCACGATCGGTACCTCCATTACTGAGGGACTGCTGAGTCGTCACTTCCGGTCATGCGCGCACCAGCCTACGGGGCGGCCCCGGTTCGGCCCGGGGCGGCACGGGCCCGGATCGGTACGGGGCGCCGGGTGGCGCGGGCGATGTCCGGATTGTGGACGGATCCGCCTAAAGGTGCGGCTCCACCACGGGGGCCCTGTTAGATTTGCCCGGGCCCGAGCCCGGCCGCTGTACGGCCGGGTGCCCACTTCAGACACCGGGAGCCGCCCCGATGACGGACCACCCCACGACCCCCGACGCCGGCCTGCCCGACGGGGTCGACGCCGCCGTGCGGGCGGAGCTGACCAGCCTGCGCGAGAGCATCGACAACATCGACGCCGCGGTGGTCCACATGCTGGCCGAGCGCTTCAAGGCGACCCAGCGGGTCGGCAGGCTCAAGGCCGAGCACAAGCTGCCGCCGGCCGATCCGGCACGTGAGCGCGACCAGATCAAGCGGCTGCGGGAGCTGGCCGCCGGGGCCAAGCTGGACCCGGTCTTCGCCGAGAAGTTCCTGACGTTCATCATCGCCGAGGTCATCCGGCACCACGAGGCCATCGCCCGCGCTTGAGAGCACCCCTGAGGGGGCCGGTGTTGAGCCGTCGAGAACGGCCCCGGCGCCGCCCGGTCCGGACATGTCGGGGGCGGCTAAACGCCGGATTTCGTGAGGCTCCGGGGTTGGCGTAGCGTGCAGGTTCCCCCAGCCGGAGAGGTGGAGCAGCGACGATGGCGGTGAACCTGCCCGAAACGCCGAGCGATGCCGGGTCCGGTCCGGCCCCCGCCGCCGGACGCGACCCCGGTGTTTCCGACGCCCGTGAAGCGCCCGGAGGCCGCGCCGAGGCCCGCCGCCGTGCGCGCGGTTCGCGCGGCCGCAAGGCCCGGCGGACCGGGCGCAGGCCCCGGCCCTGGTGGATCGAGATCCCGGCGATGGCGGCGGTGGGCCTGGTGGTCGCGCTGCTGATCAAGACCTGCCTGTTCCAGGTGTTCACCATCCCGTCCGGCTCGATGGAGAACACGCTGCGGATCGGCGACCGGGTGGGCGTGAACAAGCTGGCGCCGTTGACCGGCTGGAAGCCGGAGCCCGGGCAGCCGGTGGTGTTCAAGGATCCGGGTGGCTGGCTCCCGCCGCAGCCCATCGACTCGAACCCGTTCACCAACGCGGCCGGCTCGGTGCTGAGCTTCGTCGGCCTGGTGCCGCCGAAGGACGACAACTACCTGGTCAAGCGGGTCATCGCGACCGGCGGCCAGACCGTGCAGTGCACGGGCACCACGCTGACCGTCGACGGGAAGAAGGTCGACGAGCCGTACCTGCACCCCGGTGACGACTCCTGCGCGGGCCTGGACTTCGGGCCGGTGACGGTGCCCTCGGGCCACGTCTGGGTCGAGGGCGACCACCGCAGCGACTCGGCGGACTCCCGCTACCACCAGCGCGGTCCCGGGGACGGGGCCGTGCCGGTGGACAACGTGGTCGGGCCGGTGTCGGCCGTGGTGTGGCCGCTCAATCACCTCGACTGGTTCGGCTGGTTCGGCCGCTGACCTGCCGCTCGGCGGCGACCCGTTCCGGAGAGTCCGGAGAGTCCGGAGAGTCCGGAGAGCCCGGAGAGCCCGGAGCATCCCGGGCGTCCGGAGCACCCCCGGCGTCCACGGCCTCCACGGCCGCCGGCTTGCCGGTCTGCGCCGCGAAGGCGCCGGTCAGCACGAGCAGGCCGCCCGCGATCTGCGGCAGACCGAGGTGCTCGCCGAGCAGCACCCAGGCCAGCACGGTGGCGACGACCGCCTCCAGGTTGGCCACCACCCCGGCGACCGGGGGCGAGAGGTGCCCGACGGCGATCACGCCGGTCAGGTAGGCGAGCACGGTCGCGATCAGGATCATCCAGGCGGCCGGGAGCAGCGCGGGCAGGGTGTGCCCGTTCATCACCACGGATCCGCCGAGCGTGCTCCAGTCGGCCTGCCAGGGCCGGGTGAAGACGGTGAGCAGGACGGCGCCGATCAGCAGCCCGAACGCGCTGACCGCCAGTGGGTCGACCGGGCGCTCGCCCCGGCGTCCGGCGTCGGCGAGCACGAAGTAGCCGACCTGGCAGCAGGCCGCGCCGAGGGCGAAGAGCACGCCCAGCGCGTCGAAGCTCAGGCCGTTCCAGACCTCCACCACGCAGGCCAGCCCGGCGACCGCGACGCCGGCGCCGATCGCGGCGCCCCGGCTGATCGGCTTGCGCTGGACGAACTTGACGTAGCCGATGAGCAGCGGCGGTCCGAGGTACTCGATGAGCAGGGCGACGCCGACCGGGATGCGGGAGATCGCCGCGAAGTAGCAGGCCTGGACGCCGGCCACGGCGAGCAGGCCGAACCCGATCAGCAGGCCGGGGCGGCGCAGGACGGCGTCCCGGTGGCGGTAGGCGATGGGGAACAGGGCCACGGCGGCGCCGGTGACCCGGAGCCACACCACGTGCAGCGGTGAGAGGCCGGCCTCGATCAGTGGTTTCGCGGCGGTGCCGGAGCCGCCGAAGGCGAACGCGGAGACCAGCGCGAGGCTGAGGCCGAGGGTTCTGCCCGTGGGGAGGGTGGGCGAGGCCGTTGATCTGTGCACCGACGCATTGTGGCAGTCATACCGGGCGGTCAGTAAGGTGCCATTCCGTCATTTGGTCCTGCACGGAACTGTGCGCAGCGGCGCACTCACCCGGCCCGCGCACGCCCCTGCGCCGTCCGCGCCCCCTCGCCGGCCCGAGCCCTCCCGCCACTCGGGCGCCCCGCCCCCCCGCCGCCGCCGCTACCCGGCGTTCGCCCCCGCCCCGGTGAGCGTGTCCGACCCGCCCGTGGGCTGGGTGGTCGGCTGCGTGGTCGGCGCCGTGGTCGGGCCGGTGGAGGGTGTCGGCCGACCGGTGGGCCGTCCGGTGGGCCGCGTCGTCGGCGGGGCGGTCGGCTGCTGGGTGGCCGGGGGCGCGGTCGGCGGGCTGGTCACACTGCCGCCGCCGGAGTTCGAGCCGCCGGCCGGCGTGGTCGGGCCCGAGCCGGCCCCGGCCCCGGCGCCGTCGCCCGGCGGGGTGGTCGGCGCCGCGGGGGCGGTCGAGGCGCCGTTCGAGCCGGTCCCGGTCGACGGGGTGCTGCTCGGCGAGGACGGGGCCGTCGGCAGATCGGTGGCGCCGGAGGAGTCGCCGCCGTCGGCCGGGGTCTGGAAGTCGCTGACCGGCACGCCCTTGAGCGCCGCCTTCATGTAGCTGGTCCAGATCTGTGCCGGGAACTGGCCGCCCGCCGCGCCGTCGATCCCGCCGACGCCGCTCAGGCTGACCTGGGCCCCGCTGCCCGGGTCCTGGCCGAACAGGGCCACCGAGGTGACCAGCTCGGGGGTGTAGCCGACGAACCAGACCGACTTCTGGTCGTCGGTGGTGCCGGTCTTGCCGGCCACCGGGCGGCCCAGTGCCTTGGCTCGCCAGCCGGTGCCGCCCGGGTCGTTCACCACGCCCTGGAGCATCGAGGTGACCTGGTTCGCGGTGTCCGTGCTGATCGCCTGGGTGGTCTTGTGCGCGGGCAGCGGGACGGCCTCGCCCTCGCGGTCCACGGACTGCACCAGCCACGGGGTGATCTGCTTGCCGCCGTTGTCCAGTGCCGCGTACACGCCGGCCATGTCGAGCACGCTCGGGGTGGCCGCGCCGAGCGGGATGGACGGCACCGGGTCGAGGCCCGGGGTGCTGCCGGGCAGGCCCAGCGCGATGCCGGTGTCCTTGACCTTCTGGAGCCCGGTGTCCTGGGCCAGCTGGGCGAACGCCGAGTTGACCGACCAGTCGGTGGCCTGCTGGAGGGAGATCTGGCCGTAGCTCCTGTCGCCCTCGTTCGGCGGCGCGTACGGGGTGCCCTTGCCGCCGCGGACCTTGCGGCCGCTGGTGCCGTCGTAGACGGTGCGCGGGGTGACGGTCCGGCCGTCCTGGGTCTTGGCGTTGTTCTCGAACGCGGCCGCCAGGGCGATCGCCTTGAAGGTCGAGCCGGCCTGGTAGTCCCGCCGGGTCGCGTTGTCGACGTAGTGCTTGACGTAGTCGACGCCGCCGTAGAGGGCGACGACCGCGCCGGTCTTCGGGTCCACGGAGACGGCGCCGGCCTGGGCGGCCGCGTCCTTCTTCCGCTTGTCCGGGTTCAGGGTGTCGCGCAGCTGCGCCTGGACGGAGTCCTGGAGGGCCTGCTGGCGGGCCGGGTCGATGCTCAGCTTGATCGTGTAGCCGCCCTTGGCCAGCTCGGTCTCGCTGATGACCTGGTTCGAGGTGAGGTACTGGGTGGCCTCGTTCACCAGGTAGCCGGTCTGGCCGGACAGGCCCGGGTTGGGCTGCGGGTCCTTGACGTCCGGGAAGGTGGTGGCGGACCGTTCCTCGGCGGAGAGCCAGCCCTCCTTGACCATGCCGTCCAGCACGTAGTTCCAGCGGTTGACGGCGTTCTGCTTGCCGGCCGGGGTCGCGGTGGCCACGTCGTAGGCGCTCGGGGCGTTCAGCAGGGTGGCCAGGTAGGCGCCCTGGGCGGGGTTGAGCGCGGAGGCGTCGACGCCGAAGTACGCGTGGGCGGCGGCCTGGATGCCGTAGGCGCCGCGGCCGTAGTAGGAGGTGTTCAGGTAGCCGGAGAGGACGTCGTCCTTGCTCTCGGTGGCGTCCACCTTGATGGCTATGAAGAGTTCCTTCACCTTGCGGGTGACCGACTGCTTCTGGTTCAGGTACGTGTTCTTCACGTACTGCTGGGTGATCGTGGAGCCGCCCTGGGTGCCCGCGCCCTTGGCGGTGTTGACCGCGGCCCGGAGCAGGCCCTGCACGTTGACGGCGCCCTCGTGGTAGAAGTTGCGGTCCTCGGCGGCCAGTGCGGCGTGCTGGGCGGCGGGGGAGACCTTGTCCAGGCTGACGTTCTGCCGGTTGGTCTGGCCGGTGCGGGTGATCACGGAGCCGTCGGCGTAGAGCCAGGTGTTGCTCTGCGCGGTCGCGGCGGCGTGCGCGTCGGGGACCTTCACCAGCGTGACCCCGAGCACGAACAGGCCGACGCCGAGCAGCAGGGCCGCGGCGAGGCCGAGCAGGCTCATCCGCCAGGTGGGGATCAGTCGGCGCCAGCCGGTGCGCTTCGGGCGGCGGGGCTTCCCGCCGCCGGTCACGGGGGCGGCGCGCTTGAAGCGTTTGACCGGTCGGAGGCCTGTCGACGGCGTGCGACGGCCGCTCTGGGCGTTCTCGGACAAGGCGCGGCCTTTCCTGCGGGCGGACCGGGTCAGCCTGCACGGACGGGGACATCGGTGGTTAGGGACCTTTGTCCCGATTCCGGTTTACTGCCCTGGACGAGCCGGGCGGGCCGATTGGCTCCACCGGAACGGCAATCGAGACCGACATCACACGCAAAACGGACGTCGAAGGCCAAAAAATTGAGGAGCCCCTCGCTGCTGCGAGAGGCTCCCCAAATGTCTGTGCGCCGCCAGGGACTCGAACCCCGGACCCGCTGATTAAGAGTCAGCTGCTCTAACCAACTGAGCTAGCGGCGCCTGCTGACCTGGAAAACAATACACGGTCCCGGCGGGTGCCTCGAACCGCCCGGAACCGCCCGCGGCCGCGCGGGAACCGACCCGCCGCCGAGGTGTCCGTTTCCGCCCGGTTGGGGTGCAGTTCGCCGCCGGTTAGGGTGGAACGGTGCCCAGCCCCAAGCCCGGACACCCGAACGCGCGGAAGGCGGTCGCCGCGCTGCTGATGCTCAGCGCCACGGCGTACACCGCGTGGGTGCTGGAGGTCGTGCTGAGCACCGGACTCGACCCGGTGCAGGCGTACATCAGCGAACTCGCGGCCGAGGACCAGCCGCTGGGCGGCCTGTTCCGGGCCACCGACCTGGTCGCCGGGCTCTGTGTGCTCGCCGCGGCCGTCACCGCCCTCGCCGGTGGGCAGGCCGGGCCGCGCGGCGCCCGGCGCGGGTGGGCGGTGGTCGGCTGGTCCGCCCTCGCCCTGTTCGGCGCGGCGACCGCCGCCGACTCCCGGCTGCCGCTCAGCTGCGCCCCCACCAGCGACGAGATGTGCGCCGCCCGCGAGACCGCCGGGCTCGTCCCCGCGACCCACACCGCGCACGCCGTCACCAGCAGCCTCGCCATGCTCGGTGCGCTCACCGGGCTGGCCGCGCTCACCGTCGCCGCCCGCCGCTACGGCTGGTGGCCGCCGGTGCGCCGGATCGGGCCCTGGCTGCTCGGCGCCGAACTGCTGGCCACCGGCTGGAGCCTGGCCGCGATCGCCGCCTTCGAGGCCGGGCGCGGCACCTGGGCGCTCGGGGCCGGCCAGCGGCTCCAGGTGCTGCTGGTGGCGCTCTGGCTGGCCGTCCTGGCGCTGAGCCTGGCCCTCCCCGCGGGGGCGCCGTCCGACGAATCCACCTGGTCCGACGCTTCTCCGCCGCACCGGGGGCCCCGGCCGGCCGAACGGCCCCCGGGCCGGGAGCCGGCATGACCGCACCCGACGACCCCCGCACCCGGGCGCGCTTCCTGCGCGTCGACGGCGTCCCGCTGCACGTCCGCACCGAGGGCAGCGGCCCGGTCTGCCTGCTCACCGGGGGCCTCGGCAGCAGCTGGTTCGACTGGGACCTGGTCGTCCCCTTCCTCACGCCCTACCGCACCGTGGTCCGCTTCGACCGGCCCGGCTACGGGCTGAGCGCCCCCGAGCCCGCCACCGGGCGGCCCGCTCCGACGGCCGCCGGCGAGGCCGAGCGGATCCGCGCGGTGCTGGACGGCCTCGGGCTGCGCGGGCCCTGCACCGTCGTCGGCCACTCGCTGGCCGGCTTCCACGTCGAGGCCTTCGCCCGGCTGCACCCCGACCGGGCCGCCGGGCTGGTCCTGGTGGACGGCAGCGTCGAACCGGCGGCCCGGCCGTACCCGGCCCCCGGCGCGCGCGACCTGGCGGCCCGGGCGCTCGCGGGCGCCGCCACCGCCGTCGCCGTGCCGTACCTGCTCGGCCCGACCGCCCGCCGACTGACGGCCCGGCTGTCCACGGTCTGCCGCGAGGACCTCGCCCCGGCGCCGCTGGTGCGGCACTGCTACCGCACCGGCCGGGCCCTGCGCGCCCTGCTGCGGGAGAACGCGCGCTACCTCGACCTGGCCGCCGAGGTGGACGGGCTGCGGCGCACCCGGCCGCTGCCCGAGGGCCTGCCGGTCACCGTGCTCGCCGCCGACGACGGCTGCCGCAGCCGCCGTACCGAGGAGTGGCTGGCCGGCCAGCGGGAGCTGGCGGCGCTGCTCGGGGCCGACTACCGCACCACCGCCCCGGCCGGGCACCTGGTGATGTTCGACCGCCCGGACGCCGTGGCCTCCGCCGTCCTGGACACCTTCTGAGGCCGGGCATCCGTTGAGGCCGGGCACCTTCTGAGACCGGGCACCCGCCGCGACGCCCACTGAAACGTCTCAGGCCGCCCACCGAAGTGAGCGGCCTGAGACCTTGCCATGTGCGCCGCCAGGGACTCGAACCCCGGACCCGCTGATTAAGAGTCAGCTGCTCTAACCAACTGAGCTAGCGGCGCCTGCTGACCCGGAGAACTTTACACGGCACCCGGTCGATCCGCCGAATCGCTTTCGGGTGGTCACCCGCAGTGATCGTCCGCAGTGATCACCCGCGGCGATCACCCGCGGCCGGCTACGACTCCGGGTAGTGGCAGGCCGCCTGGTGGTCCTGTGCGGGGGTGTCGTCGAGGAGCGCCGGCCGTTCCTGTTCGCACCGCGTGCGGGCGGCCGGGTCGGCGAGACGGGCGTACACCGGGCAGCGGGTGCGGAAGGAGCAGCCGGTGCGGCGCTCGGTGGGGGAGGGCGGGTCGCCGGCGAGCAGGATGCGGTCGCGGGCGCGCTCGGCGGCGGGGTCGGGCAGCGGGACGGCGGAGAGCAGGGCGCGGGTGTAGGGGTGCCGGGGGCGGTCGAAGACGGCGGAGACCTCGCCCTGTTCGACCGTCCGCCCGAGGTACATGACGCTGACCCGGTCGGCGAGGTGCCGGATCACCGAGAGGTCGTGCGAGACGAACAGGTAGGAGAGGCCGAGTTCGGCCTTGAGCGCTTGCAGCAGGTTGAGCACCCCGGCCTGGATGGAGACGTCCAGGGCGGAGACCGGTTCGTCCAGGACCAGCAGTTTCGGCCGGACGGCCAGGGCCCGGGCGATGGAGACGCGCTGGCGCTGCCCGCCGGAGAACTGGTGCGGGTAGCGGGCGGCGTGGTCCGGGTCGAGGCCGACCTGGTGCAGCAGTTCGGGCACCCGGCGGGCGATCTCCTCGCGGGCGGCGTGCTGGGCGCGCAGTGGTTCGGCGATGATGTCGCCGATCGGCATCCGCGGGTCGAGGCTGGCCATCGGGTCCTGGAAGACGATCTGCAGCCGGGCGCGCAGCCGGTGGGCCTCGGCGCGGGAGAGCTCGGCGGTGTCGTGGCCGAGCAGTTCGATCCGGCCGGTCTCGGGGGCGGTGAGGTTCAGCAGTTCGAACAGCGTGGTGGACTTGCCGGAGCCGGACTCCCCGACCAGGCCGAGGGTTTCGCCCTCCCGGAGGTCCAGGTCGACGCCGTCCACCGCGTAGACCTCGCCGACCCGGCGCTTGAACACCGTGCCCTTGAGGAGCGGAAACGTTTTGCCAAGGCCGCTCACCGCCAGCACCGGCGCCCGCGAGCTCCGGTCCCCCCGGTCCTCCGGAGCGGCCGACGGGGCCGGAAGCGCCGGCACCGGGTAGACGTCGGCCGGCGCGGGCCGCCGCTCGGCCAGCTCCGCCGACCGGACGCAGGCCGCCAGGTGACCGTCGGCCCCGGCCAGTTCCGGCTCCGCCGCCGAGCAGCGCTCCTCCGCCAGCGGGCAGCGGGCGGCGAACGGGCAGCCCGGCGGCAGGTCGGCCATCGGGGCGGGTGCGCCGGGGATCGGGACGAGCGGGCCGCCGAGCCCGTCCAGCCGGGGCACCGCGCCGATCAGGCCGAGCGTGTACGGGTGGCGCGGGGCCGCGAACAGCTCGTCCACCCCGGCGGTCTCGACCACCCGCCCCGCGTACATCACCGCGACCCGGTCGGCCATCCCGGCGATCACCCCGAGGTCGTGGCTGACCAGGACGAGGGCCGCGCCGGTCTCCCGCTGCGCGGTGCGCAGCACGTCCAGCACCTGGGCCTGGATGGTGACGTCCAGCGCGGTGGTCGGCTCGTCGGCGAGCAGGATGTCGGGGTCGTTGGCGATCGCCATGGCGATCATCGCGCGCTGGCGCATGCCGCCGGAGAACTCGTGCGGGAAGCTGTCCAGGGCCCGTTCGGGGGCCGGGATGCCCACCAGGTCGAGGAGTTCGGCGGCCCGGCGGCGGGCGGCGGCCCGGTCGACCCGCTGGTGGATGCGGACGGCCTCGGCGATCTGGTCGCCGATCCGGTAGACCGGGGTGAAGGCGGACAGCGGGTCCTGGAAGACCATGGCGATCCGGCGGCCGCGGATCGCGGCGAGCTCCTTGCCGGGCAGCCCGACCAGTTCCCGCCCGTCCAGTCGCACCGAGCCCTGGACGCCGGCCGTCCTCGGCAGCAGGCCGAGCACGGACAGCGCGGTGACGGACTTGCCGGAGCCGGACTCGCCGACGATGCCGAGGGTCTCGCCGCGCCGCAGGGTGAGGTCCACCCCGCGGACGGCGGGGACGGGGCCGTGCGGCCCGGCGAAGTCCACCCGCAGGTCGCTGACGGCGAGCAGGGGGGTGTCGACGGTGGTGGTCACGGCTTCTTCCTCCGGGCGGAGCGGCGGCGGGGCGCGCCCCCGGCGGTGGGGTCGAGGGCGTCGCGCAGCCCGTCGCCGATCAGGTTGACGGCGAGGACGAAGAGCACCAGCAGCCCGGCGGCGAAGTAGAACAGCCAGGGGAACACCGGGGCTTCGCTGGTCCCGGCGGCGAGCAGGGTGCCGAGCGAGACGTCCGGCGGTTTGACGCCGAAGCCGAAGTAGGAGAGCGCGGTCTCGCTCATCACGGCGCCGCCGACCGCGATGGTGGCGTCGATGATGAGGAAGGAGGCGACGTTCGGCAGGATGTGGCGGGTGATGATCCGCAGCGGCCGCACTCCCATGAACCGTGCGGCGCGGACGAATTCGCGCTCGCGCAGCGAGATGGTCATCGAGCGGACCACCCGGGCGGTGATCATCCAGTTGAACAGGGCGAGCAGCAGTACGAAGGCGATCCAGCCGGCGCTCTTCAGCCGGGGCGAGACGATGGTGATGATCAGGAAGCTGGGGAAGACCAGCAGCAGGTCCACCGCGAACATCAGCGCACGGTCGGCCCAGCCGCCGAAGTAACCGGCGCAGGCGCCGACCAGGGAGGCCAGCACGGTGGAGAACAGGGCCACCAGCAGGCCGATGACCAGCGACTTCTGCAGGCCGCGGACGGTCTGGGCGAAGACGTCCTGGCCGATCCCGTTGGTGCCGAACCAGTGCTCGGCGGACGGCGGTTGGTGCAGCGCGCCGAAGTCGGGGGCGGCGTAGTCCCAGGGCGTGAGGTACGGCCCGCCGAAGGCGAGCGCGAACAGCAGCAGGACGATCACGGCTCCGGCGACGGCCCCGCGGGCGGCCAGCAGCCGGGCGAGGACGAGCCGGGCCCGGCCGGTGGTGCGGGGGGCGGCGGCCGGGGCGGCCGGTTCCACGGCGACGGTGGTCACGTCAGTTCACCTCCGGTCAGGACCGCACGCGCGGATCGAGGGCGGCGTGCAGGGTGTCGGCGAGGAAGCCGGAGGCGAGGACGACGACGGCGGTGAACAGGTTGACGGCGACGACCGAGTTGACGTCCTGTTCGTTGATCGACTGGATCAGCCACTCGCCCATGCCGTGCCAGCCGAAGATCGTCTCGGTGAAGATCGCGCCGGTGAAGATGCCCAGGAAGCTGTAGGCGAACATGGTCGACATCGGGATCACCGCGGTCCGCAGCCCGTGCTTGACCAGCGCCCTGCGGCGGGTGAGCCCCTTGGCCTCGGCGGTGCGCAGGTAGTCGGAGCCGAGCACGTCGAGCATGGTGCCGCGCTGGTAGCGGCTGTAGGTGGCGAGGCCGCCGAGCGCGAGCGAGATGGTGGGCAGCAGCAGGTGCAGCGCCCAGTCGGCGAGGTGGGCGCCGAGGCCGCCGGTCAGTCCGGGGGTCTCGTAGCCGGTGAACGGGATGACGTCGTGGCCGGCCGCGTCCTTGGCGGCGATGGCGCCGTTCTTGAGGAACAGCGCGACCAGGAAGACCGGGGTGGAGAGCAGGACGAAGGAGAGCACGGTGAGCAGCCGGTCGGAGATCCGGTACTGGCGGACGGCGCTCCAGGCCCCGGCGGCGATGCCGAGCACGATGCCGAGCAGGCTGCCGAGCAGCAGCAGCCGCAGCGAGACCCAGACCCGGCGGCCGAAGTCGTCGGTGACCGGGGTGTCGTGGATGGTCCGGCCGAGGTCGCCGTGGAGCAGCCCGTCGGCCCAGTGGCCGAAGCGTTCGACGACCGGTGTGTGGTCGTTCAGGTTGAGCGCGGTGAGCTGGCGCTCGACCGACTCGGCGGCCGGGCGGGGGACCTTGGCGTCGAAGTAGGTGCGCGGCTGGAGGGCGGTCGCGGAGATCGCGTACGCCAGGAAGACGGCGGCGATCAGCAGCACCGCGTAGTAGCTCAGGCGCTTCGCCAGGTAACGGAGCATCAACGGCCGCCCGGGGTGGGGGAGGGGCCGACGCGTCTGGTGGGCATCGGGTGGTGGCCTTCGGTCGGGGCCCGTTCAGGCCTTCGGACGGCAGGAGGACGAGGCGGTACGGGGAAAGCGCAGGTCAGAGTCTGGCAGCGGTGCGCGGCCGGGGTGTTGCGGCAGTATTGCCGCGGATGACTTCTGGATCAGGTGTGCGGTCCTCCCCCTGGTGACGGAACTGATCGGCTGTTACGTTCTGCTGGCTCGGTGCCGACTTGGCTGCCCACGCTCAAGCCCCGCCACACCTCGCGCGGCACAACTGCCCGTTACCGCCCGTTTCGAAGACCTCACCAGGGGGACTCCATGGACGCTTCCACCACGGCCCGCCGCCTCGGCCGGGCGACTGCCCTCGCCGTCGCCGTCGCGCTGGCGGTCACCGCGTGCACCTCGGGCGGGGGCGGCTCGGCCGACAAGGTGGCGAAGAGCGAGCCGCCCCGGCAGGACTCCCAGGACATCAACGCCAAGCCGCTGGACCAGGTCAAGGACGGCGGCGAGGTGCGGTTCCCGCTGTACCAGTGGATCACCCAGTGGAACCCGCTCCAGGTGGACGGCACCTACGGCGACGCGGTCTCGATCATGCGCGCCCTGGAGCCGTCGCTCTTCAACACGGACGCCTCCGGCACCTTCCAGCCCAACGCCGACTACCTGCTGGACGCCAAGGTCACCTCGACCTCGCCCGAGGTGATCACCTACAAGCTCAACCCCAAGGCCAAGTGGTCGGACGGCAAGCCGCTCAGCTACCTGGACTTCAAGGCCGACTGGCAGGCCAGCAACGGCAAGGACCCGGCGTACAACATCGCCGACCCGTCCGGTTACGAGCAGATCTCCGCCGTCGAGCAGGGGGCCGACCCGAGCGAGGTGAAGGTCACCTTCTCCGAGCCGTACGCGGACTGGCAGAACCTGTTCCGCCCGCTGATCCCGGCGGCCGGCATCGCCACCCCGGACGACTTCAACAAGGGCTGGGTGGAGAAGATCCCGATCACCGCGGGCGCGCTGAAGATCGGCGTGGCGGACAAGACCGCGCAGACCCTCACGCTCGTCCCGGACCCGGCCTGGTGGGGCACCAAGGCCAAGGCGGACAAGATCACCTTCCGGGTGATGACCCAGTCCGCGACCACCCAGTCGTACCTCAACAACGAGATCGACCTCGCCACGGCCGGCACCGCCGCCGCGTACGGGCAGCTCAAGGACGCCAAGGACACCGCGATCCGGGCCGCCAGCCCGTGGGACGAGGTGCACATCTCCTTCGGCTCCGGCGGCGCGCTGGCGGACCAGAAGGTCCGCCAGGCGCTCGGCAAGGCGCTCGACCGGTCCGCGCTGATCAAGATCGCCAACAACGGGGTGCCGGTGGAGTTCAAGCCGCTCGGCAACCACATCTTCATGCCCAACCAGACCGGCTACCAGGACAACTCGGGCGAGTGGGCGAAGTTCGACGTCCCCGCCGCCAAGAAGCTGCTGGAGGACGCCGGTTGGAAGGAGGCGGGCGCCGGCCAGCCGCGCACCAAGGACGGCCAGTCGCTGCAACTGCACTGGACGGTCAACGAGTCCACCCCGCAGGCCCAGATCGACCTGGCCACCGCCGCCGCCGCGATGTGGCTGCAGGCCGGGGTCAAGGTGAGCCTGGACAAGGTGCCCGCCAACGACTTCTTCACCAAGTACGTGAACCCGGGCAAGTTCGAGATCGCGAGCTGGCGCAACACCGACTCGTTCCCGCTCTCCAAGAGCCTGGGCAACTTCCGTCTGCCGGTGGGGGACAACACCTTCAACAACCCCTCGCGGATCGGCAGCCAGGAGGTCGACGACCTGCTCAAGAAGGCGGCCGGGACGGTCGACCCGGTGGAGGCCGCGAAGCTCTACAACCAGGCCGACGCGAAGATCTGGGAGCTCGGCCACACCGTCGAGCTCTACCAGCGGCCGACCGTGGTGGCGACGCGCAAGGGCCTCGCCAACTACGGCGCCTTCGGCCTGGCCGGGGAGGACTACGCCAAGGTCGGCTGGGAGAAGTAGCCCCCGCCGCGGACGCGGCGAGAGCGACCGGGCGGCAGGCGCTGGCGAGCAGCGCGGTGATCACGAGGCCGGTGGTACGGACACGGGAAGGCCGGCTCTGCCGCCCCCGCTCTCCTGCCACCGGCCTTGACCTTCCGCGTTGCCCGCAGGCCGCCCGTGTCGTGGGGCCCCGCAAGGCCCGCGCTCGCTTCCAACCGGGGACGAATCTAGCGGGGCCGTCCGGCCGGCCGCGGCGCAGCGCGCGGGGCGCGCCCGGAAACCCGCCGCGCTGTCACCCGGTTCGCGCACCGGGGCGTCAACTACGGCTGACGGCAAGGAAAAAAGCGAACGAAAGGCGCAATCGATCCCGGGACCGCGAACCGCTGCGCCCGTCGCGCCGGTGCGTGCGCGGGGCCCGGGCCGCTGCCAGGATGCGCGGGACAGCCAGACCCTCCCGAACCCGGAGCAGCACCGATGGCCAGCGAATCCGCCGCCGCCCCCCACCCGCGCCCCGTCGACCCGCCCCCGGTGCGCCGGATGGTCCCGCGCGACCGGGACGAGCCGCACCGGGTCGCCACCCCGCTGGAACTCTTCTTCGACCTCTGCTTCGTGGTCGCCGTCGGCCAGGCCGGGCGCGAGCTCGCCCACTCCCTGGCGGCCGGCCACTACGGCGACGGCCTGCGCGGCTACGCGATCGCCTTCTTCGCGATCTGGTGGGCCTGGATGAACTTCACCTGGTTCGCCTCCGCGTACGACTGCGACGACGTGCCGTACCGGGTCACCACGCTGGTGCAGATCGCCGGGGTGCTGGTCCTCGCGGCCGGGGTGCCACGGCTGTTCGCCACCCAGGACCTGACGCTGGCGATCGCCGGGTACGTGGTGATGCGCCTGGCGATGGTCACCCAGTGGCTGCGGGCGGCGGCCAGCGAGCAGGGCGAGGCGCGCCGGGTCGCCGTGCGGTACGCGGTCGGGATCGCGATCTGCCAGGTGGGCTGGGTGGTGGTGGTGCTGCTGCCGGACGCCGTCCGGCCGGTGGTCATCCCGCTCGGGGTGCTGTGCGAGCTGGCCGTGCCGGTGGTCGCCGAACTGCGGATGCAGACCTCCTGGCACCCGCACCACATCGCCGAGCGGTACGGGCTGTTCACCCTGATCGTGCTCGGCGAGACGGTGGCGGCCGCGACGGTCGCGGTGCAGTCGGCGGTGGACGAGCACGAGGAGCTGGGCCGGCTGCTGCCGGTGGCGATCGGCGGCCTGCTGATCTGCTTCGCGGCCTGGTGGATCTACTTCGCCCGGCCGGTCCACGAGCACCTGCGCTCCAACCGGCAGGCCTTCGCCTGGGGGTACGGCCACTACCTGGTGTTCGGCGCAGCCGCCGCGATCGGCACCGGACTGGAGGTGGCGGTGGAGTCGGCCGTGCACCAGGCGGAGATCTCCGCGACGGCCGCCACCGCGACGGTCACCGTGCCCACCGCGCTCTACCTGCTCACGGTCTGGCTGCTGCACTCCCGGCACACCAAGACCGGCTTGGCGCAGGCGCTGGCCCCGACCGGGGCGGTGCTGGTGCTGGCCTGCACGGCGTTCGGGGGCTCCGGTGTGCTGGTGGCGGGCCTGGTCTGCGCGCTGACCGTGGCGGTGGGCGTGCTGCTGCACAGTCGGGAGGGCTGACGGGGGCTGATTCTCAGGCGCAGTCCAGCAGGATCGGCTCGTGCCGGGCCAGCCAGGCCAGGTAGGCCGGGTTGACCTTGGCCAGGTCCAGGTAGGCGGCGCGCAGTTCGCCGTACAGCGCGTCCAGCGCGGGCTGGCTGAGCGCGCGGGGGCGCCAGGTGAGCAGCAGTCGGACGGCCAGCGGGTCCCCGTACACGGGGCGCACCACCGTGCCGGGACCGGGGGCGGAGGTCGGCTGGCAGGGGCGGACGGCCTCGCCGGAGGCGACCAGTTCGGCGGCGGTGGCGTTGTCCCGCACCTGGACCACCCGGGGGTTGAGCCCGGCATCGCTGAACACCCGGCGCATCGCCGCGTACTCGTGGTCGGCGGTCGGGTCGACCATCCAGGTGTCCTCGGCGAGGTCGGTCAGGTGGACGACCGGGCGGGCGGCGGCCGGGTGTCCGGCGGCGAGCGCGACGAACTGGGGCTCACGGGCCATCAGCACCCGGTGCTCGGCGTCCGGCGGCACCCGTAGCGGGAAGCCCTCGCTCTCGTAGACGAAGGCCACGTCCAACTGGTCGGCGGCGACCATCCGCAGCAGGGCGCTGGCCGAGACGTCGACGTGGATGGTGGTGTCGGTGTCCGGCAGCCGTTCGTGCACCCGGCGCAGCCAGGCGGCGACCGCCCGGCTGCCGACGCTGCCGATCCGCAGCCGGCGCTGCCGCCCGGGGCCGGCCGCGTCGCGGGCCTCCTGGCGGGCGGCGGCCACCAGCGCGGCCATCTCGGTGATCACCGGCCGGGCCCGGGACAGCACCGAGTGGCCGAGCGCGGTGGGCCGGCTGCCGGTCTGCTCGCGGGTGAACAGGGTGCCGCCGATGGCCCGTTCGATGCGGTGCAGCTGGGTGGTGAGGGAGGGCTGGGTCATGCCGAGCTGGAGCGCGGCCTTGCGGAGGCTGCCGGTGTCGGCGATAGCGCACACCACCCGGAGGTGTCTCACGTCGAGCTCCACGCCCGGAGCATAGACGCCACCCGGCCTTGTCGCCAAGGACATGACAGAACAAGGCGCGGCGGGAGGGCGCGCCGCGGGCCCCGCCGGTATGCGGCGGTGCTATCGCCGGTTGACATCATCCGCCGCGGGCCCGGGCGGGTCGAAGCTCAGGGACAGCGAATCCGCCCCGGCCCCACCGGGGCGCCCCCACCGTCGCCGCAGCCGTGTCCGGCCCCCACCGGCCCCGGCGGTTCGGCGTACCGCGAATCCGGAGCCCCCACATGAAGCGATCCGTGCTGTCCGCGACCCTCGGCCTGGCCCTCGCGGCCGGTCTCGCCGTGCTGCCCGCCGCCGCCGCGTCCGCCGCCACCCCCGGCCCGGCCGTCCAGGGCTACACCGCCTCGACGTACGCCGGTTCGGCCGCCGAGGCCGCGAACAACCAGGCGTTCTTCCACGCCGTGATGGCCTCCGCCAAGGCCAAGCAGGCAGCCAACCCGTGGCTGCAGACCGTCACCGTCACCTACGACACCGCCAGCGCGCCCTCCTTCACCAGCCAGATATCCCAGGCCGCGCAGATCTGGAACAGCTCGGTCAGCAACGTCCAGCTCCAGGTGAGCAGCGGCACCGGCGACTTCTCGTACTACGAGGGAAACGACAGCCGCGGCTCCTACGCCAGCACCGACGGCCACGGCCACGGCTACGTCTTCCTCGACTACCAGCAGAACCAGCAGTACAGCTCGCTGCGCGTCACCGCGCACGAGACCGGGCACGTGCTCGGCCTGCCCGACAACTACTCCGGCCCGTGCAGTGAGCTGATGTCCGGCGGCGGCCCCGGCCCGTCCTGCACCAACCCCTACCCCGACAGCAACGAGCGCGGCCAGGTCGACAGCCTCTGGTCGAACGGCGTCGAGTCCGTGAACTAGGCAAGCCCGTGAACTGGGCAAGCCCGTGAACTGGGGAAGCCCTCGAATCGGAGGAGCCCGCGAACTCGTTGCGGCGCCAAGGAAGTTGCCGATGCCCTTCGGGTGCGGCGGGCCGCCCGGCCGGAATCGGGTGGCCCGCCGCTCGGTTGCTTCCCCGATCGGGAGCCTAACCGCCGGTGGAGCGGAATGCCAGGGGCACGCGCGAGTCAAGGCCGGTTAAAGACATCTCAAACCCCTTTTCCGCAAGGGGTATTGATCGAAGCTATCGCGGGTTGACATCATCCGCCCGCCCGCCGGGCTGCCCGAAGCTCTGGGGACATCACCCGCTGACCAGGTGTCCCCCAGGGCCGGCCCCCAACCGGCCACGGCACCACCGGAATCGGAGCCCCCACATGAAGCGATCCGTGCTGTCCGCGACCCTCGGCCTGGCCCTCGCGGCCGGTCTCGCCGTGCTGCCCGCCACCGCCGCGTCCGCCGCCACCCCCGGCCCGGCCGTCCAGGGCTACACCGCCTCGACGTACGCCGGTTCGGCCGCCGAGGCCGCGAACAACCAGGCGTTCTTCCAGGCCGTGATGGCCTCCGCGAAGGCCAAGCAGGCCGCCAGCCCGAACCTGGCGACCGTCGTCGTCACCTACGACGCCAGCTCGGCACCGACCTTCCGCACCCAGATAGCCAACGCCGCGCAGATCTGGAACAGCTCGGTCAGCAACGTCCAGCTGCGGGCCGGCTCGGGCGGCGACTTCTCGTACTACGAGGGCAACGACAGCCGCGGCTCCTACGCCAGCACCGACGGCCACGGGCGCGGCTACGTCTTCCTCGACTACCAGCAGAACCGGCAGTACAACTCGGTCCGGGTGACCGCGCACGAGACCGGGCACGTGCTCGGCCTGCCGGACCACTACTCCGGCCCGTGCAGCGAGCTGATGTCCGGCGGCGGCCCCGGCACCTCCTGCACCAACCCGTACCCGAACAGCACCGAGCGCAGCCGCGTCAACTCCCTCTGGGCGCGCGGCTGACCTTTCTGAGGACCACACCTCGGCCCGGCCGCAGTCCGCTGCGGCCGGTCCGGGGCGTTGTCGGTGCCGCGTGCGAGCATTCGGGCGAGACCCGTTCGCCCCCGACCGTGAGGTGCCGCCGCCATGCCGCGTTCCGCCCCCGACCAGCTCACCGACCTGCCGTACGCGGACCTGCTCCGCCCCCACACCGGGCGGCTGCGCAGCGACGAGCGGTACGACACCACGCACTTCGACGGCGGCGAGCACACCGACGAGTCGGCGGCCGGGGCGGCGTTCCTGGAGTGCGCCTTCACCGGGGTCGCGCTCAGCGGGGTCAAGCTGCGCCAGGCCCGCTTCAACGAGGTCTGGGTGCAGGCCGGCCGCTGGGTGGCCTGCGACCTGAGCGACACCGAGTGGCAGGACAGCGCCTTCGTCGGCGGCGTGCTGGCCGGGGTCGCCGGATACGGCTCGGCGTTGCGCCGGGTGGTGTTCCGCGGCTGCAAGCTGGAGGCGGTCAACCTGCGGGCGGCCGTGCTGCGGGACGTCGTGTTCGAGGACTGCCTGCTGCGCGACGTGGACTTCGGCGAGGCCAAGCTGACCGAGGTGTCCTTCCCCGGTTCCACGCTGGAGGAGGTCCGGCTGCGCGGTGCCACCCTGAAGAAGACCGACCTGCGCGGGGCCGCCCGGCTCGGACTCGCGGACGGCCACCAGGGGCTGCGCGGCGCGGTCATCAGCTCCACCCAACTGCTGGAGCTGGCACCGCAGTTCGCCCAGGCGCTGGGAATCGAGGTCAAGGACCGCTGACCAGCCGCCCGCTCCGTCCCTCCCCGGCGTTTCCGCCGCCCGTTCAGCCCGGCGTCGCTCGGTGACACCCGGACGAACAGTCCGCCAACCCTGCCGCGCGCATCTGGTGGACGCCTCCGGCCGGGGTGGAAGATGCTGCGCGATCGATGAGCCCCGACTTGTGTACACAACATCGCCAGATCGCCAGTGAAGGGACGGGCCGGGCTGATGGCCGAGCTGAGTCGTAGGAAGTTCGTCACGCTGTCCGGTGCCGCCGCGGCGGGACTCGCCGTGGCAGGCACCAGCGCCGCAGGGGCCGCCCCCGGCGCGCCCGCGGTGGCCTCCACCGCCACGCTCCAGCAGACCGGCACCATCAACGACGTGCAGCACGTGGTGATCCTGATGCAGGAGAACCGCAGCTTCGACCACTACTTCGGCACGCTGCGCGGCGTGCGCGGCTTCGCCGACCGCAGCGCCATCCAGATAGCCGGCGGCTACAGCGTCTTCAACCAGCCCAACGGCCTGCTCGGCCGCCAGTACCCGTGGCAGTTCAGCCAGACCAAGCCGGCCGGCGGCGCCGACCCCGAGCGCCTCGCCCAATGCAACGGTGACCTCAGCCACGGCTGGAGCGATCAGCACAAGGCCTGGAACAGCGGCAAGATGGACTCCTGGGTCGCCGCCAAGGGCAACGTCCGCACCCTCGGCTTCCTCACCCGCCAGGACATCCCGTTCCACTACGCGCTGGCCGAGAACTGGACCATCTGCGACGCCTACCACTGCTCCGTGCTCAGCGCGACCGGCCCCAACCGCACCTACCACTGGTCCGGCCAGATCGACCCGGCCGGCAGCGCCGGCGGCCCCGCGTACGACGGCGGCGACGAGAAGGGCCTGCGCTGGCAGACCTACGCGGAGGCACTGGAGAGCGCCGGCGTCAGCTGGAAGGTCTACCAGAACGCCGCCGACAACTACGGCGACAACGCCCTCGCGTACTTCACCCAGTTCTCCGGCGCCCCGGCCGGCAGCCCGCTGGCCGTCAAGGGCATGGGCTCGGTGCCCAAGGCCACCGGCAGGACCCCGGACGACATCGCCGCCGCGATCAGGGCCGACGTGCTGAACGGCACCCTCCCGCAGGTCTCCTGGATCGTCCCCGACCAGGCCTCCTCCGAACACCCGTACGCCACCCCGGCCGACGGCGCGCACTTCGTCCACCTGGTGATCGACGCGCTGAACGCCGACCCGAACGTCTTCAACTCGTCCGTCCTGTTCATCAACTACGACGAGAACGACGGCTTCTTCGACCACGTCCCGCCGCCGGCCGCCCCCGCCGGCACCCCGGGCGAGTTCTACAACGGCACCAACATCGGCCTCGGCTTCCGCGTCCCCATGATCGCCGTCTCGCCCTGGACCCGCGGCGGCTGGGTCAACTCCGAGACCTTCGACCACACCTCCGTGCTGCGCTTCCTGGAGACCTGGACGGCCGCCCTCGGCACGCCCGCGCAATGCCGGAACATCAGCGACTGGCGCCGCCGCGTCTGCGGCGACCTGACCAGCGCGTTCGACTTCGCCAACCCGGTCTACGGCCTGCCCGGGCTGCCCGACACCTCGCAGACCATCGGCCTGTCGGCGTGCGGCCCGCTGCCCAACCCGGCCCCGATCAACAACCAGTTGCCGATCCAGGAGACCGGCACCCGGCCGGCCCGCGCCCTGCCGTACCAGCCGAACGCCAACCTGGACCACCTGGAGTTCGGCTCCGGCGGGGTGATGAAGGTCTGGATCACGATGGACAACGGGGGCACGGCAGCAGCGAAGTCCGCCCACTTCGCCGCCTACGCCAACGCCTACCGCAGCGGCGGCCCCTGGCAGTACACCGTCGACCCGGGCGGCACCACCAGCGACTTCTTCAACTGCGGCACCAACTTCGGCGGTGGCCCCTACGACCTCACCGTCGTCGGCCCCAACCGCTTCCTGCGCCGCTTCAAGGGCGACGCCACCAAGGCCGGCAAGAACGCGGCCGTCACCGCCTCGTACGCGGTCGAGCCGGGGACGGGCAAGCTGGCGGTCTACTTCAAGCTCGCCAACTCCGGTACGACGCCGCTGACCTTCACCATCGCCTCCAACAACTACCGGACGGACGGCCCCTGGACGTACCAGGTCCCCGCCGGCGGCAACGTCACCGATTTCTTCAACGCCGTGGCCTATAACAACGGCTGGTACGACTTCACGGTGACGGTGGACGCGGACGCCGGCTGGTCCCAGCGCTTCACCGGCCACCTGGAGACGGGCACCCCCAGCGTCACCGGCTGACGGTCGTTGCTACATGGACGGAGACCCCACTACCCGCCTCGCCGGGCAGTGGGGTCTTGGGCGGACCGAACAGGGGGATCGGACGGCGAAGTCGCACGGTCCCGTCGCCACCGTGGATGCCGTGCTGGGGCTGGAGGTCTCCGTGCACCCACCCTTCGGCGTGGAGGTCTGCCACGGCGCGGCACAGCCCGACCGCAGCGGCCAGGGCCTCGTCCCGCCCTCCTTCGCCCTTGCGCAGGGGGCGGAGGGCCTGCCAGGTGGACGGTCCGACCAGCCACGGGGTGACGAACCAGACGCCGTCGTCGAACCGGCCGGCGGTCACGGTGTAGCCGGGGAGCTGGTCCAGCACCGAGGCTTCCCGCGCGGTGACCTCGGCGGCCTCGCCGGTGCCGAGCTTGATACTCGCGACGCCCCGCGGACCGGTCGCCTTCCAGACCGCCGAGCCCCGCCGGTTGCTGATCTCCTCCAGCTCCAGCGGTCCGCAGATGGCCGCCGCGGTTTTCAGCGCTTCGGCGGCCTCAGGAGTGAACTCGCCCATTCTCTTACTGCCTTCCACTCGCAAGGGATGTGCCGCTTGCGAGATGCGTCGGACCCGCTCCGAATGCGCCGGCCTGCTCCCCTTGCGCTCTTGAATGTCCGTCATCTCTGCGGAACGGTAATGCAAGGACGCGCAACCGGCTTGGCACGGGAGGACCCGATGGCACTACGGTTCAACGGGATGGACCCCGAGACCCAGGGGAACGGATCGCCGACGGTGTGGGTGGACGACCACGAGCGGGAGCTGGTGTTCCAGGGCTGGAAGCCCAGGGAGGAACTGCTGACCGAGGTCAGCACGACCGAGTGGGTTCCTGGCCACACGATCGGCGTCCCCGAGGGTGAGGCCGTGGTCCGTATCCCGCTCCGCATGGCGGCGATCATTAGGAAGGCACTCGATGACGCAGAACGTTCCGGACTTCTCTGACCTGCTCAAGGCCGCGCAACACTCGGCCGTGCACCTGGAGATGCGTGACTGGTACGGCGTGGGCGATGAGTCGACGGACTTCGCACGCTTCCAGCGGAGCGGCGTCCACCCCGATCTCGACCCCGAGTCCGAGGGCTGGGCCGGGTGGGTGCCTCTCGTCCGGGAGGCCGTCAGCCGGGGCGTGGTCATGCGCAGGGCCCGGATCGTTTCGGAGCCGGTGACCGACTACATCCGCTTCGAGCACGCCGGGACCGCCGTGAACGTCGCGGCCGGCGAACAGGTCCGTTGGCTTCCGCGCCGCCGGGCGTCGGACATCGCACTACCGGGCAATGACTTCTGGGTCTTCGACGGCCGGTTGGTCGAGTTCAACCACTTCACCGGCGTCGGGGACTGGGCCGACCCCAAATATGAACTGTCCGAGGACCCGGCGGTGGTGAAGCTCTGCGTCTCGGCCTTCGAAGCCGTCTGGGAGCGGGGCATCGACCACCCGGAATACACCGTCTGACCTCTGCGATATCCCACCGGACAGCCAGTTCATGCCCGCTTCTCCCTCATCCAGCGCGCAGGCCGCCCGCGCCGCCGTTGCCGCGCGTCTGCGCGAGCTGATGCTGGACGCCGGCCTCAAGGGGCAAGAACTGTCTGCCCGGTGTGGATGGCACCCGGCGAAGACCTCGCGCATCCTCTCCGCGAAAACGGCCCCTTCCGATGCGGACGTTCGGGCCTGGTGCATCGCCTGTGGCGCCGAGGAACAGGTGCAAGACCTCATTGCCACGGCGCGCGCGGTGGAGTCGATGTACATGGAGTGGCGTCGGCTCCAGCGCAACGGCATGCGCAAGGTCCAGGAGGACGTCTACGCGCTGAACGAGCGGGCCCGTCTGTGCCGGGTGTACGTGTCCAACGTCGTGCCCGGATTCTTCCAGACGCCGGCCTACGCCACGGCCTTGATGCGCTCCATCACGCAGTTCCAGGGAACTCCCGACGACGTGACAGAGGCCGTTGCCGCCCGCGTGGCCCGCAGCCGGTTCCTGTACGAGGGCGGCCGCCGGTTCGTGGTGTCGATGGAGGAGTCAGTGCTGAGGTACCGCATCGGCGATACCGAGGTGATGCGTGGCCAGCTTCGGCACCTGCTCACTGTGGGGCCGCTCGCCACCGTCTCCCTCGGGATCGTTCCGTTCACCGCCCAGCGCACCGTCTGGCCGCTGGAAGCGTTCTACTTGTTCGATGACCGGCACGCCGTGGTGGAGACCCTGACAGCCGAGATCAACGTCAGGCAGCCTCGCGAACTGGCCGACTACGCCAAGGCGTTCGTCCAGCTGTCCGAAGCGGCCGTCTACGGGGACGCGGCTCGCGCCGTGATCACAGCCGCGCTCGACACTCTCGGGTGAATCGGCGCAATATCTCGCAACTTCGTTGAGGCCGGGCGTGGCTTCTCCCTACCGTCGTTGGTGTTGCTCGGGCCGTGGAAGAGCACGGCAACGAAGAACATGGAGGCGCAGCACAGATGACAACCGCACCGTGGGGCACGACCCGAATGGGTCCGTACCCGGACACCCGCTCGGTCCCTGCCGTCTCGGCCGTGATCGACCCCGAAACGCAGGTTGCCGTGTTCGTGGACGATCAGGGTCGCAAGGTCGAGATGGGGGCGCACGGCACCAGCACGGAGACCAGCACGCCCACGAACACGGGCGGCGGTGACGGGCAGAGCGGCGGGCAGAGCGCACCCACCGACATGGACAGCATGCCAGCGAACGACCAGGACCAGGGCGCCGGCTGACATGGCGCAGGATCGACACCGGGCTGTCCTGGTCCTGACCAACGCGCACGACGTGACGGCCGATGTGGTGCTCCGCATCCTGGCCGAGCGCCGAGTCCCGGTCGTCCGGGTGGACCCCGGTGCCGATCTGCTCGGGGGTGCCTCGCTGACCGCCCACTACAGCAGGAGCGAGCAGCGGGGCACTCTCCGCACATCAAGCCGGGAACTCGACCTCACTCGGGTGCGGTCGGTCTGGGTCCGCCGGCCCTCGCCCTACCGGGCGCCGCCGGGACTGGACGAACACGCGTCCAAGTTCACCAGTGCGCAAGCATTTTGGGGTGCTGGCGGCATCTTCGCGTCGCTTCCCGACGCCCACTACGTCAATCACCCGTGGCACATCCGGAACGCGGAGTACAAGCCCGCACAGCTTGTCGTGGCGGGCCGGAGCGGTTTCCTGGTGCCGAACACGGTCATCACCGCCGATACCGACGAAGCGCGCCGGTTCTGCGCCGACCAGTCCGGCGGAGCCGTCTACAAGCCGGTGTGGGACAGCCGGTACCGAGCCCCCGACGGCACTGCGCAAACGGTGTGGGTACGGGAAGTCGATCCGGCCGAGATCACCGACGCCGTGTCCGTGTGTCCGCACATGTTCCAAGCCGCCGTGTCCAAGTCGTTCGACGTGCGGGTGACCGCCGTGGGTGACCGGTTGTTCGGTGTCCGGATCGGCAGTCCCGATCTCGACTGGCGCGAGCGTCAAGACCTGATGACGTGTACGCCGATCGAAGTGCCCGGGCCCGTTGCGCGCTCTGTGATCGCTTATCTGAACGAACTCCGCTTGGTTTACGGTGCGTTCGACTTCGCGGTGACCGCCGCAGGTGACTGGTACTTCCTTGAGTGCAACCCCAACGGCCAATGGGCCTGGCAGGGTGTCGACACCGCTTCGGCGATTGCCCACGCCATCGCCGACCAACTGGAGAAGGGCCCCGACTCGTGAGCGCATCGGCTCAGCTCCGCGCCGCCCTGGTGGACGGGCTCACCGGGGACGATGCGGTCGACGATCCGGCCTGGAGGGCCGCCGCGTTGGCGGTGCCCCGGGAACTGTTCGTCGGATCGTTCTTCGCGGCGGTCCCGGGAAGCAATCCGACCGCGTACCGCCCGGTGCACAGGACCGACCCTGGTTGGCTGGAGCAGGTCTACTCGAACGAGACGCTGGTCACCCAGCTCGACGGGCGGACCCGCCCCGAGGACGTGGCCGAGGGGGCGGTGATCGGGACTCCGTCGTCATCGTCCACCTTGCCGTCGCTGGTGCTGCGCATGTGGCACCAGCTCGGCGCCGAGACCGGGCACCGGGTGCTGGAGATCGGCACGGGGACCGGCTACTCGACCGCCCTCGGCGCGCACCGCCTCGGGGACGCCAACCTGACCAGCATCGAGTACGACCCGGCGGTCGGCGCCACTGCCGCTGCCGCGATCAAGGCGGCGGGGTTCGCTCCCCGGCTGGTCATCGGTGACGGGCTGCTCGGCGACCCGGACGGGGGCGAGTACGACCGGCTGATCGCCACCTGTGCGGTCCGGTACCTGCCACCCCGCTGGCTGCACCAGGTGAAGCCCGGCGGCGTCATCCTGGCCACCCTGTCCGGGTGGGGGCTCGGGTTCGGACTCGTGCGGCTGGTCGTGACGGCCCCGGGAGAGGGGACGGGGCTGTTCATGCCCGGCTACACCAGCTTCATGATCGCCCGCCCGCACGACCGCCCGCCACGCCAAAGCCTCTCGCTGCTTCCGGGGGACGAACGTCCGTCGCGGATCGACCCCGAGGTCATCGGCACGTGGACCGGCAGTTGGGTCGCCCAGCTCGCGGCGCCCTCGGCCGAACGGATGGGAGCCGGCGGGCACCAGATCCTCTCCGACGTGGCCACCGGATCGCAGGCCCGGACCATGTCCAACCCTGACGGGGGATGGGCCGTGGTTCAGCGTGGCCCGCTCCGGCTCTGGGACCAGGTGGAGAACGCCGTCGAAGCCTGGCAGCGGGCCGGCGAGCCGCACCAGGAGGGGTTCGGCATGACGGTCTCGGCGGCCGGGCAGCGGGTCTGGATCGGAAGTGCGGACGGACCGGGCTGGAACCTGCCGATCTGACCCTTGTGCTCAGACCGGGCGTCAGGCGGTGTCGAACTCGCCGGCTCGGAGGGCGGAGACGAAGGACTGCCAGGCCTCGGTCGCGAAGAGGAGGGCCGGGCCGTCGGTGTCCTTGGAGTCTCGGACGGGGACGGTCCCGGACGGGATCAAGTTCCCCGCGACCTCGATGCAGTCGCCGCCGTTGCTGCTGTACGAAGACTTGAACCACTGAGGCTCGGCGGTCACGGTAGTTCCTCTCTCAGCTGGCTGATCAGGGCCACAGACTCGGCTTGTGAGAGTGCGAGGGCCTGTAGCTGATAGTAGGCCGTGAGGATCGGCGGTACTGCGCCGCTGTCCCGTTCCAGGTTCCCTTGTTGCGCTGATTCGGCGTAGGACATCAGCGATCGGTCCGGAAGGGTGATGATGTTCACCGGGAGATCGAACGATCGTTCCTCGCCTATGGCGTACGGAGCCACCTGGAGAACGGTGTTGGGCATCCGGGCGAAGGCTGCAAGCTCGTCGAGCTGGGCGGCCATGATGGACTTTCCGCCGACCGGCCGTCGGATGCAGCTCTCATCCAGGACGACGTGGATCAGCGGAGGGGTTTCCCGGCGCAAGTTCGCCTGTCGGCGCGCAAGGTAGGCAACCCGCTCCTCAGCCTGGTCCTCCGTGATGCTGCCCCGCCGGAGCGCGCCCGCCGCGATGGCCCGTGCGTAGTCCATGGTCTGAAGCAGCCCCGGCACGATACCCAAGGTGAACAGTCTCAGTTCCACCGCCCTTGACTCGTGCGCGACGTACTCCGGGAAGCCTTCGAGGAGCGCCGAGGTCTTGAGGTCGAGCGCCTTGCGGGCGAACACGCGATCCCATCCGAAGGCTTTGTCAAGTTCGCGAGCCAGGCGCGGTGTTGGGGGACGTCGACCAGTTTCCACGGCTGACACGTGCGTGGGTGAATAGCCGATGGCGCTCGCCAAATCTTCCTGCCGCCAACCCCGTTCCTCTCGTGAGCTGCGGAGGAACGCACCGAACTCTGCGGCTGGAGACGAGTCGGGGTCCAGCTCGGCCTTGTTCATGAACCACTCTCCAAGCACGTTTGAGAGGTTGAAGGACGTCCAATGCTAGAGGACAGTGGCGACCCCGGGTAGTCATTAAACTACGGAACGGAGTCAGCTGTGGTGAGCAAGGAGTCCCCGACCGGGCCGCTCTACCGCCCGCAGGTCGGCGAGTTGGTCGAGGACGGGACGACCGGCAGGGACGTCGTCTACATGGGCGTCCCCGCCGAGCCCCGTGGTCGGACCGCGTGAAGCGCCAACCGGCGCTCGGCGTCGACGTGTTGGCCGTAGTCCTCATGTTCGGCGTCGTCGCGTCCGAACCGATCATCCGGCGGGCCACCCGGCGGCGACTCAGCCGGGACCGCCGCCGATGACCGACCCTCCGACCTGCCCCGCACCGGACTGCTGCGCCCCGGTCGATCTGCTCAACGACGCCAACGCGGCCGGACGGACGTGGAACTGCCCGAACTGCGCCCGGTGGGGCGTCGCCTGGTCGTCGGGCTACCTGGCGAACCAGCCGTTCGAGGAGCCCCTCGTCGTCCTCGGTCGCCGGAAAGTCCGGAAGGTGGTGAACCGCGATGCCGATGTTCGGGCGCGCGTTCCTCGGCCTGATGCGTAAGGCTCGGGTCACCTGCTTGTGGCTCTGGGGTACACACCTCCAGTTCGCGCCGCCGGTCCTGTGGCTCAGCCCTGAACGGCGCCGAGCGGTCGCGGCGGTGGAACGGACACTCGCCGAGGAATGGCACATCCGGCAGACCTGCGACGAGGCCGCCCGGGACGCCCTGCACGCCGAGCTGTCCGAGGCAGTGGCCGGACTCCACCTCGCCCCGGCGCCCCGCCGCCGACCTCGGGCGGCGCCCCGACCGCCCAACCGTCCCAACTAATTACGACGGCTCAGACGAACGGGCCGCGCGGGAACCACGGGTCGCGGACCTCCCGGGGCCCGTCCGGAGTCAGCAGGGTGAGGGTGTACGGCGAGGCCGCGTACTCGGCGAGCTGCACCGAGCCGTAGCGGGTCTCCAGTTCGGCCTGCACCGGGACCGGCAGCCTGCTCAGCGCCCGCCGCAGTTGCAGCGCGTCCCGGCGGCTGATCGGGTGCGGGGTGCGCAGGACCAGTCGCAGCGGGCTCAGCGGTCCGGCGACCGGCACGCCGGTGCCCAGCTCGTAGCCGACCGCGCCGATCGGGCCCCAGGACAGCCGGTGGTCCGCGACCAGCCGGCCGACCGCCGGCAGCAGGGCCAGCGCCGGAATCCCGGCGACCCGCTCGGGGTCCAGCCGCCCGCACCGCCCGGCCAGCTGCTCGGGGCGCAGCGTCCGGGCCACCGCGGCCCAGGGGGCCAGCGCGTCCAGCCGCTGTCCGGGGCGCGGCCCGCGCACGATCGCCGGGATCCACTGCTCGGGCGCGGCCTCCGGGTCCCGGGTGCAGCGCTGCGGGTGCGGCACGTCCGCCGGGGTGCCGACCAGGGAGGGGGCCCGGCCGACCGTCACCCAGGGGTGCACCCGCAGCACGGCCCGCGTCCAGTCCGGCAGCTCGCCGCCCGCCAGCGGGCGCAGCGAACTGGGGCACTGCATCAGCAGCAGGTCGTGGGTGCCGGGCAGCCGCCCGTCCAGCGCGGCCAGCGGCCCGACCCGCCGGCGCGGCCCGTCGTGGGGGTCCTCGGCGGTGCGACGGGCTTGGCGGGCGGAAGGTGCGACGGTCACGGTGGGCTCCAGACGGTGGCGTCAGTTCGGCCGACGGCTCCAATCTGCGCCGGGTGCCCGCCTCCGCGCCACGGCCGTTGGGCGCGTTCACCAGGGACCAAAGGCTCAACGTGCGGCTCCGGGTGCCCGGTGTGAGAGTGGGGGAAGCCCGGTATCCGTTCGGAGGAGGAGTCATGGGCATCTTCGACAGGTTCCGCCACAAGGCGCACGAGGCGACCGGGCAGGACGCCGCCGAGCGTGCCGCCATCGCCCACGACGAGGCCGTGGACGCGTACAGCCCCGAGATCGAGCGGGCCCGCGAGACCCAGGAGGCCCGCGAGTCGGAGCGGCGTGCCGCCCAGGACGAGGCCGACCGGCGCGCGGCCGAGAACATGACGGCCGAGGGCGACCCCTGGGGCTGAAACCCCAGAAGACCCCCAAGCCGCAAGCTCCAAGCCCCAAGCCCCCAGGTCACCGCGCCCGCGGCGGCAGCGGCGGGCGTCGCAGGTCCGGCCGGGGGGTGTCCTCCGGCGGGGGAGCCGCGGCGGGCGCGTCCTCCAGCAGGTCCAGCGCCAGCTGGACGGCGGCGACCAGCTCGGGGTGGCGCCCGCGGGCCCAGTCGCGCGGGGTGCGCAGCACGTGCACGTCCGGTTCGACGCCGCGGTTCTCCACCGACCAGCCGAGTCCGCCTTCGAACCAGGAGGCGTTCTTGGGCACCGAGATCCGGGTGCCGTCGCCGAGGGTGTGCCGCCCGGTCATCCCGACGACCCCGCCCCAGGTCCGGTTGCCGACGACGGGGCCGAGGCCGAGCAGCTTGATCGCCGCGATGACCACGTCGCCGTCCGAGCTGGTCGCCTCGTCGGCGAGCGCCACGAGCGGGCCGCGCAGTGCGTGCCGGGGCCAGCGGACCGGCTGGCGGTCCCGGCCGAAGTCCCAGGCGAGGACGTGCCGGGTGAGTTTCTCCAGGACCAGTTCGGAGACGTTGCCGCCGGCGTTGCCGCGCACGTCCAGGACGAGTGCGGGCTTGTCCAGCTCGCGCCGCAGGTCGCGGTTGAACTGCGCCCAGCCGGAGCCGCCGAGGTCCGGGATGTGTAGGTAGCCGCACCGGCCGTCGCTGAACTCCCGGACCAAGAGGCGGCGTTTGGTCACCCAGTCCTGGTAGCGGACGGCCCGTTCGTCGGTCAGCGGGGTGACGGTGATCCGCCGTACCGGGCCGTCCGGGCTGCTACGCAGGGCCAGTTCGACGGTGGTGCCGCCGGTGCCGGCCAGCAGCGGCAGCGGGCCGCGCACCGGGTCCACCGGGCGGCCGCCGACGGCGAGCAGTTCGTCGCCGTCCCGGACGCCCTGGGCGGCGAGCGGGGCGCGGGCGCGCGGGTCGGAGGTCTCGCCGGGCAGCACCCGCTCGACCAGCCAGCGTCCGTCGGGGGAGCGGTGCGCGTTGGCGCCGAGCAGGCCGAGCGGCTGCTGGCCGAGCGAGGGCCCTTCGGCGCGCCGGGACGGGGTGACGTAGGCGTGCGAGGTGCCGAGTTCGCCGAGGAGTTCGCGCAGCAGGTCGGCGAAGTCGTCGGGTGAGCAGACCCGGTCCAGCAGCGGCTCGTACTGGGCGGTCAGGGCGGGCCAGTCCAGGCCGGACATCCGCTCGTCCCAGAACTGGTCCCGGACGATCAGGGCGGCCTCGTGGTAGGCCTGGCGCCACTCGGCGGCGGGGTGCACGGTGTGGGTGATCCGCCGCAGGTCGACGGTGCTGCCGGCGCCACCGGTGACCGGGACGATCCGCAGGGTCCCGGCCGAGTAGACCGCGATCGAGCCGCCGTCCCCGGAGACGGCGTAGCCGTCCAGCTTGTCGACCAGGGTGGTGCGGGTGCCCCGGGCGAGGTCGAAGTACTCCAGCGAGGGGCGGCCGGAGGTGTCGTCGGGGCTGGCGAAGGTCTGCCCGAGGGTGCCGGAGATCGGCCAGCGCAGCCAGACCAGGCCGCCGCGCACCGCGTCGGTGGCCGAGTACTTGGAGGCGATCACCGGGAACTGCAGCAGCCGCTCGCCGATGCCCTGCGGGTCGACGCGGACGGTGCCGTCGCCGCCGCCGTTGCCGCGCGGGGCGCCGTCCTCGGCGGGCGCGGCGAACGGGGACGGCGTGTCGGCGGTGAGCGGGACGAGGTAGGGGCGGCAGCCGAGCGGGAAGGAGAGGTCGCCGGTGTGCACGTCGTGGACGGGGTCGAAGCCGCGCCAGGACAGGAAGGCCAGGTAGCGGCCGTCCCGGGTGAACACCGGCTGCTCGTCCTCGAAGCGGCCGTCGGTGACTTCGGTGACCGGCCCGGGTGCTTCGGTGCGGGTGAGCCGGATCCGGCGCAGCGAGCGCCCGGCCACCGGCTGGGACCAGGCGATCCAGTGCGAGTCGGGGGAGAAGCGGGCGCTGGAGACCGGCCCGTAGCCGGAGGCGGCGAGTTCGCGGACGGCGCCGTCGGCGGCGGCGACCAGCAGCAGCCGCCCGTCGGAGGCGGCGACGGCGAGGTGGGCGCCGTCGGGGGAGGCGGTGAGTTCCAGGACGCGGCCGATCCGGTCGGCGGCGAGCACCCGGTGGCGGTGCTTCTCCGTTTCCTCGTGCCCCGGCAGCGGCATCACCTCGATCGCGTCGGCGCCCTCGGCGTCGGTGATCCAGGCGGCCTCGCCGGTGTGTCCGAGGATCACCGGCAGCCGGGTCCGCACCCCGGGGGTGTCGGCGAGCGCGCGGGCCGGGCCGTCCTTGTGGGTGAGCCAGTACTGGCTGCCGCGCACGGTGATCACCCCGGCCCGGCCGCTCTGGTCGCAGGCCAGGTCCTTGACCTGGGAGGCGGCGCTGACCTGGTACGGGCGGCGGCCGGCCCGGGCGCCGCCGAGCGGGACGGCGAGCCGGCGCGGGGCGGGGGCGTCCAGGCCGTCCAGCAGCCAGAGGTCGCCGGCGTGCTGGTAGACGATCCGGGTGCCGTCGGTGGCGGCCTCGCGGGCGTAGTAGGAGGCGTGGTCGGTGTGCCGGCGCAGGTCGGTGCCGTCGGGGCGGCAGGAGTAGACGTTGCCGATGCCCTCGTGGTCGGAGAGGAAGGCGATCCGCCCGGCGACGGGCATGGGGGAGGCGAGGTGGCCGGGGTGGCCGGCCAGGATCTGTTCGCCGTCCGCCCAGAGCCGGCCGGTGGCGCCGCCCCGGTAGCGCTTCCAGGCGGCGGGCTCGTGCGGGGCGGCGCCGGTGAGCAGCACGGTGCGTTCGCGGCTCATCTGGGCGTCGCCGACGGGGCCCCAGGGCATCCGGTGGCCGGGGGAGCCGTCGGGCGGCAGGGCGTGCGCCCAGGTGTAGTGGCCGAACGGCTCGTGGTAGGAGGTGACGGCGAGCACCTCGCCGTCCGGCAGCCAGCCGCGCACCCGGGTGTCCTGGCTGCCCCAGTGGCTGAGCCGTTCGGCCTCGCCGCCCTCGACGGGGGCGGTCCACACCTCGGGGGTCAGGTTCAGCCAGCTGGTCCAGGCGAGGGTGCGGCCGTCGGGGGAGAAGCGGGGGTGGCTGACCCGGGTGCGGTCGCAGCTGACCCGCCAGGCCCGGCCGGCGGCGCCGTCGGCGTCGAGCGGGGCGATCCAGATGTCGTCCTCGGCGGTGAAGGCGAGCAGCCCGCCGTGCAGGTGGGGGTAGCGGAGGTAGCCGGGCGGGGTCACCCCTCCATCCTTCGACGGGGTGTCACCTCCGGCAACCGGGGCGGCCCGTCGGGGCTGCCTGGCGGACGGTGCGTAGGCCGCGGACCGGTCTGGACCATTGACACCGCAGTGTCGAATCCACTTCAGTGGTCTAGTCCAACTTGGGTGCCAGGCCGGGCCGCTCCCCCCCACTGGCGCGTGCTCCGGCGTGCCCTCGGACGTCCCCCACGACCGCGCCATCGCAGGAGCCCCCGCATGCGCAGAACCACACCCGCACCCGCCCCCGCCCGCCGGAAGCAGTCCCGCACCCTGCTCGCCGCCGGCACCGCCTCCGCCGTCGCCGCGGCCACCCTGGTCGGTGTCACCCTGGGCCTGGCGCCCACCGCCTCGGCCGGCGAGTTCCTGGTCAACGGCGGCTTCGAGTCCGGCTCGCTCGGCCCCTGGAGCTGCACCGGCAACTCCGGCAGCGTCGTCACCAGCCCGGTGCACGGCGGCGGCTACGCCCTCGCCGCCGCGGCCACCGCGGGCGACACCGCCCAGTGCGGCCAGACCGTCACCGTCGCCCCCAGCACCACGTACACGCTCAGCGCGTACGTCAACGGCTCGTACGTCTACCTGGGCGTCGACGGCGGCGGCCCCAGCACCTGGACCCCCGGCACCGGCGGCGGCTACCAGAAGCTCAGCCTCAGCTTCACCACCGGCGCCACCCAGACCAGCGCCACCGTCTACACCCACGGCTGGTACGGCCAGGGGACCTACTACGCGGACGACGTCTCGCTGGACGGGCCGGGCGCCCCCAGCCCGACGCCGACGCCCACCGGGTCCCCGACGCCCACGCCGACCGCGACGCCCACCGGGACACCGACGGGAACGCCCACCGGCACCCCCACCGGTACCCCGACCGGGACACCGACGGGAACGCCCACCGGCACCCCCACCGGCACCCCGACCACCCCGCCGCCGCCCGGCAGCCACGCCCTGGTCGGCTACCTGCACGCCAGCTTCGCCAACGGCGCCGGCTACACCCGGATGGCCGACGTCCCGAACTCCTGGGACTTCATCGACCTCTCCTTCGGCGAGCCCACCTCCGTCACCTCCGGCGACATCCGGTTCAACCGCTGCTCCGTCACCGACTGCCCGACCGTGGAGTCCGACGCCGACTTCAAGGCCGCCATCGCCGCCAAGCGGGCCCAGGGCAAGAAGGTGCTGATCTCGATCGGCGGCCAGAACGGCCAGGTCCAGCTGACCACCACCGCCGCCCGCGACACCTTCGTCAGCTCGGTCTCGGCGATCATCGACAAGTGGGGCCTGGACGGCCTGGACATCGACTTCGAGGGGCACTCGCTCTCCCTCAACACCGGCGACACCGACTTCAAGAACCCGACCAGCCCGGTCATCGTCAACCTGATCTCCGCACTGAAGACCCTCAAGGCCAAGTACGGCCCGGGCTTCGTGCTGACCATGGCGCCGGAGACCTTCTTCGTCCAACTCGGCTACCAGTACTACGGTTCCGGTCCCTGGGGCGGCCAGGACCCGCGCGCCGGGGCGTACCTGCCGGTCATCTACGCGCTGCGCGACGACCTCACCCTGCTGCACGTCCAGGACTACAACTCCGGCTCCATCATGGGCCTGGACAACCAGTACCACTCGATGGGCGGCGCCGACTTCCACGTCGCGATGACCGACCTGCTGCTCAACGGCTTCCCGGTGGCGGGCAACACGAACAACATGTTCCCGCCGCTGCCCGCCTCCAAGGTGGCCATCGGCATGCCGGCCACCACCAACGCCGGCAACGGCTACGTCGCCCCGGCCGAGGTGAACAAGGCCCTGGACTGCCTCACCAAACTGGCCAACTGCGGTTCGTACGTGCCGCGTTCGGGCGCCCAGCCGAACCTGCGCGGGCTGATGACCTGGTCCGTCAACTGGGACCAGTTCGGGGGCCGGGAGTTCTCCAAGAACTTCGACGGCTACTTCCGCCGCTGAGGTGACGTCGGTGGGAACCGTGCTTGAACCTGACACCGGTGTGAGGATCGAGCATGGTTCCCATGGCGACCACACAGCTCCCGACTCCCGTAGCCCGCACTCCTTTTCCCCTGCCCGCCCTGCTCGCCCTGGCCACCGCCGTCTTCGTCACCGCGCTCACCGAGACCCTGCCCGCCGGCGTGCTGCCCGGGATGGGCGGGGCCCTCGGCGTCAGCGAGTCGGCCGCCGGGCAGACCGTCACCGTCTACGCGCTCGGGACCGCCGCCACCGCGATACCGCTCACCGCAGCCACCGCCGGCTGGGGCCGCAAGCGGCTGCTGCTCACCGCGATGGCCGGCTTCGCCGCCGCCAACACCGTCACCGCGGCCTCCGCGAACTACCCGCTCACCCTGGCCGCCCGCTTCCTCGCGGGCGTCGCGGCCGGCCTCGCCTGGGCGCTGCTGGCCGGGTACGCGCGCCGGTTGGTGCCGGTCGAGCAGCAGGGCCGGGCCATGGCGGTGGCGATGGCGGGCGTGCCGGTGGCGCTGTCGCTGGGAGTGCCGGTCGGCACCTTCCTCGGCCAGGCGCTCGCCTGGTGGGTGCCCTTCCTGGCCATGACGGCACTGGCGCTCGGCGTGATCGGCTGGATCGCGGCCCTGCTGCCGGACCAGCCCGGACGACCCGCCGGTGAGCGCGCCCCGGTGCGGAGCGCGCTCACCGTGCCCGGGGTGGCGCCGGTGCTCACCGTGACGGTGCTCTTCGTGCTCGCCCACACCATCCTGTTCACCTACATCGCGCCCTTCCTCGACCGGACCGGCCTCGGCGACGCGACCGACACCGTGCTGCTGGTCTTCGGCCTGGCCTCGCTGGCGAGCATCTGGTTCACCGGTTCCCACATCCACCGCCGGCTACGGCAGTTGACGATCGGCGGTGCGCTGCTGGTCGCCCTGTCCGCGGGCCTGCTCGGCCTCTGGTCGCACAGCACACCGCTGGTGTACGCCGCCGCCGCGCTCTGGGGCCTGGGCTGGGGCGGCGCCCCGACCCTGTTGCAGACCGCCGTCGGCGACGCGGGCGGCGAGCGGGCGGACGCCGCCCAGGCGGTACTGGTCACTCTGTGGAACGCCGCGATGGCGGGCGGCGGCGTGGTCGGCGGCCTGGTGCTGGGCCGCCTGGGCACCGGCGCCCTGCCCTGGACGGTGCTCGCCCTGATGCTGTCCGTCCTGGCGGTGGTCACCGGCGCCCGCCGCCACGGCTTCCCGACCGGGCGCCGTTAGCGCAGCTGGAGCCCGTTGGCCAGCAGCTCGGCGACCAGCTCGGGCCGGGCCGTCGCGACCGAGCCCGCCGAGTACGGCGGCTGCGGGTCGTACTCGATGACCAGCTGGATCGCCTCCGCGGTCGCGTCCCCGGCCATCAGGCCGGTCAGCGTCAGCGCGAGGTCGATCCCGGCCGAGACCCCGGCCGCGGTCGCGTACTTGCCGTCGACCACGACCCGCTCCGTCCCGGTCGGCTCCGCCCCGAACTTCTTCAGCGCGTCGAGGCAGCACCAGTGCGAGGTGGCCCGGCGCCCCGCCAGCAGTCCGGCGGCGCCCAGCAGCAGGGAGCCCGAGCAGACCGAGGTGGTCCAGGTGGTGGTGGCGTCCACCGCGCGCACCCACTCCAGCACGGCCTGGTCGGCCAGCCGGGCCTCCGTCCCGGGCCCGCCCGGGACGAGCAGCACGTCGGCCGCGGCCACCTCGTCCAGGGCGGCCTCCGCGGTCAGCGACAGGGTCTTCATGTCGGTGCGGACCGGGCCGCGCTTCGCGGCGGTGAACACCACCTCGGCGCCGGGGATGCGGGACAGCACCTCGCAGGGGCCGACGGCGTCCAGGGCGGTGAACCGGTCGTAGAGCAGAACGGCGATGCGCATCAGTGTCCTCCAACAGGATCGGGTCGGAAGCGGCGTCGGTACTCGGCGGGCGGGGCGGCCAGGGACCGGACGAAGGCGCGCCGCATCGCCTCCGGGGTGCCGTAGCCGCAGGAGCGCGCGATCTCCTCGATGCCGTCGGCGGTGTCCTCCAGCAGCCGCCGGGCGGCCTCCAGCCGGACCCCGTCCACGTACCGGCCCGGGGTCACCCCCACCTCGGTGGCGAAGGCCCGGGCGAAGTGCCGCGGTGACAGCGCCGACCTGCGGGCCAGCGCCTCGACCGACAGGTCGGCCTCCGGGTGCTCGGCGATCCACCGCTGCACCTCGCGCAGAGGCTGCCGGGCCGCCACCTGGGCGGCCAGCTGGGTGCTGAACTGGGCCTGGTTGCCCGGCCTGCGCAGGAAGACCACCAGGTGGCGGGCGATCAGCAGGGCGGCGTCGCGTCCCAGGTCCTCCTCGACCAGGGCCAGCGCCAGGTCGATCCCGGCGGTGACCCCGGCCGAGGTGGCGACGTTCCCGTCCCGGACGTGGATCGGGTCCGGGTCCACCTCGACGTCCGGGAACCGCCGGGCCAGCGCCTCGCAGTACGCCCAGTGCGTGGTCGCCCGGCGCCCGGCCAGCAGCCCGGCCTCGGCGAGCAGGAAGGCCCCGGTGCACACCGACACCACCCGCTCGGCCCGGCCGGCCAGCTCCCGGATCCGTGCCACCAGCGCACCGTCCGGGAGGTCGCTGCCCAGCCCGCCGGGGACCAGCAGGGTGTGCACCGGCCCGACCCCGGACAGGTCCGTGTCCGGCAGCAGCCGCAGCCCGCTGTGGCTGCGCACCGGCCCGCCGCCCGGGGAGGCGGTGGTCACCCGGTACGCCCCCGGCTGCCCGGCGGCCGCGCCCGCCCCCGCGAACACCTCCACGGGACCGGTCACGTCGAGGCTCTGCACGCCCTCGTAGAGGACGACGACCACGCTGCGCGCTCTCATGCGACCAGCCTGTCACCGGGCCGCAGTGGCAGCAATGACCCGTTTCCCACCTTTCCTGCCACAGTCGGCGGGGATGCCGGTGGGATTGCCGGCGGGGAGCGCGGAAACGCCGGAAGGCCCCTCGCTCTCGCGAAGGGCCTTCCGGCTGCCTGTGCGCCGCCAGGGACTCGAACCCCGGACCCGCTGATTAAGAGTCAGCTGCTCTAACCAACTGAGCTAGCGGCGCCTGCTGACGCGGAGAACATTACCTGGTCAGCAGCCGAAACACACAATCGGCCCGGGTGGCTGCGCACGCAGCGTCACGGCACCAGGACCACCTTGCCCCGGACGTGCCCGGCGCCGACCAGCCGGTGGGCCTCGGCGGCCCGCTCCAGCGGCAGCGCCTCGGCGATCTCCAGCCGCAGCCCGCCCGCCTCCCACAGCCGCACCAGCTCGGTCAGCCGTGCGGCCGTGCGCGGCCCCCGCAGCCCCCGTACGCCCAGCCGCTCGGCCTCCGGGTAGTCGACCACGGTGCCGATCCGGCTCCGGTCGGCGACCAGCTCGACCGAGGCCGCCAGCGCGCCCCGCCCGGCGGCGTCGAAGGCGGCGTCCACGCCCTGCGGCGCCACCGCCCGGACCCGCTCGACCAGCCCCTCGCCGTACGCGACCGGGATCGCGCCCAGGTCGCGCAGGTAGTCGTGGTTGCGCTCGCTCGCGGTGCCGATCACGGTGGCGCCCCAGGCCCGGGCGAGCTGGACGGCGACGGTGCCGACCCCGCCGGAGGCGCCGTGCACCAGGACGGTGTCGCCGGGGCCCACCGCGAGCAGGGTGAGCGCCAGGTGCGCGGTCTGGCCGGAGGCGGAGAGCGAGCCGGCCTGCTCCCAGGGCATGCCGGCGGGCTTGGCCACCAGCTGGGAGGCGTCCACCGTGACGAGCTCGGCCTGGCTGTCCAGGAAGCGGAAGCCCAGTACCTCGTCGCCGACCTGCCGGCCGGAGCCGTCCGGTCCGAGTCGGTCCACCACTCCGGCGAACTCGTTGCCGAGGACGAACGGCGGCTCGACGACGGCCCCCGGCGGGCGGAAGCCCTCCCGGATCGCGAGGTCGACCGGCTGCACCCCGGCCGCGAGGACCCGCACCCGCACCTCGCCCGGTCCGGGTTCCGGGTCGGGCACCTCGGTGACCCGCAGGACCTCCGGACCGCCGGACCGCGTGACGGTGACCGCCTTCATGTCTGCTCCCGCCCTCTCGAATGTTCGACATTCGACTGCTTGACTGTTCGAACACCCCCGATCCTCGGACCTGAAGTCCGCTTGAGGTCAAGCGATTGTTCGGCGTGTCTTCACTGATGGGCGCATTGTCAGATTTATCCTGGGCGGCGCTCAGCCGTCCGTTGTGGAGAGGAACGTTTCCGTGGGCCAGCTGCCCCTGTTCTTCCTGGTGCTGCTCGCCTCCGTGGTGACCATGCCGCTCGCACGCAAGACCGGAGTGCCGCAACCGGTCCTGATGACCCTGCTCGGCATCGTCATGGCGCTCGTCCCGCAGATCCCGGACGTCACCATCGAGCCCGAGCTGATCCTCCCGCTGGTCCTGCCGCCGCTGATCTTCGCGGTCGCCCGGCGCTCCTCGGTGCGCTACTTCAAGGCCAACGTCCGCTCGATCCTGCTGCTGGCCGTCGCCCTGGTGGTGGTCACCACGGCCGCGGTGGCCGGGGCGGTGCACTGGCTGCTGCCCGCCCTGCCGGTCGCCGCCGCGATCGCGGTCGGCGCGCTGGTCTCCCCGCCCGACCCGGTGGCCGCCGTCGCGGTGGCCGGCAGCGTCGGCCTGCCCCGGCGCCTGGTGTCGATCCTGGAGAGCGAGGGCCTGTTCAACGACGTCACGGCGATCGTCGTCTACTCGCTGGCCATCGAGGCCGTGGTCAGCGGCGACTTCTCGATCGGCCACGCGGTGCTGCGCTTCATCCTGTCCGCGGTGCTCGCCGTGGTCGTCGGCATCGCCCTCGGCTGGGTCAACACCAAGCTCGCCGAGCGCCTGGACGACCCGACCCAGCAGGTCGCGCTCAACCTGCTGGTGCCCTTCGCCGCCTACGCCATCGCCGAGGAGATCCACGGCTCCGGCGTGCTCGCGGTCGTGGTCTGCGCGCTCTACCTCGCCGAGCGGGCCTCCGACGCCGACGCCGTCTCCTTCCGGCTGGTCGGCAACGCCTTCTGGGAGGTCGTCGAGATCCTGATCACCGGCGTCGCCTTCGGCCTGATCGGCCTGGAGCTGGCCACCGTGCTCAAGGAGGCCGGCCGCGGCTGGACCGGCTTCATCGGCGACGCCGCCGTGGTCATCG
Organism: Kitasatospora sp. NPDC043950; assembly: GCF_056435345.1. NCBI lineage: Bacteria > Bacillati > Actinomycetota > Actinomycetes > Kitasatosporales > Streptomycetaceae > Kitasatospora > Kitasatospora sp. NPDC043950. The sequence continues at coordinate 40,890 of NZ_JBWKER010000022.1, read as the reverse complement.
GCGTGGTCGTGGTGGTCCGACTGCTCTGGCTGCTGCCGGCCGGCTGGCTGTCGAAGAAGCTGCGCAGCGGCGACGACGAGGACACCCCGTTCAGCTGGAAGGAGAGCGTGATCCTCTGGTGGTCCGGCATGCGCGGCGTGGCCACCGTCGCCCTGGCCCTCGCCATCCCGCTCACCCTCCACTCCGGCGAGGAGTTCCCCGAGCGCGGCCGCCTGGTCTTCATCGCCTTCAGCGTGGTGCTGTTCACCCTGCTGGTGCAGGGTCTCACCCTGCCCTGGCTGGCCAAGCGGTTCGAACTGGACATCGACCAGGACAAGCACGAGCAGGCCGTCCGCCAGCTCTGGTGGCGGGCCGCCAAGGCCGGGCTCAGGCGGCTGGGCGAACTGGAGGAGCAGGACCGGCTGCCCGCCGAGGTCGCCGACCGCCTGCGGGACCGTCAGCACGACCGGCTGGCCCGGCTCTGCCCGGAGAACTACGCCGAGGAGGAGGCCGCCGAGGCCAAGCTGCGGCTCAGCCAGTGGCGGGCCGCCCGGGAGGTCGAGCAGGAGATGATCGCCGCCTCCCGGCGCGAGATGCTCGCCGCCCGCAGCGAACTCGGCGCCGACCCGGAGCTGGTCGACCAGGTGTTGCGGGGGCTGGACCTGCGCTCGGAACGCAAGTGACGGCCTGTCCGGCCCCGCCGGGCGGAATGTGCGCGACCGGCTCCGCGGTTGCATAGGCTGAGCCCGGGCAGGCCGTCAACGGAGTCGGCGCACCACCAGTACCCGCACGACCTCGCGAGACCCTCACCGCCTGGCCCTGCCGGTTTCCGCACCCAGATGAATCGAGGAACCACCGATGTCGGAGACCCGTGCCGACGCCCGCACCCCGCTCGACCGCACCCCGCAGTGGGCCGCCCTCGGCAAGCACCGGGCCGCGCTGGGCGAGACGCACCTGCGCGAGCTGTTCGCCGCCGACCCGGAGCGCGGCCGCCGCTACACCCTCCAGGTCGGCGACCTGCACGTGGACTACGCCAAGCACCTGGTCACCGACGAGACGCTGGAGCTGCTGCGCGAACTCGCCGCGGCCACCGGCGTCGCCGAGCTGCGGGACGCGATGTTCCGCGGCGAGAAGATCAACAACACCGAGCACCGCGCCGTCCTGCACACCGCGCTGCGCGCCCCGCGCGGTGCCGTGATCGAGGTCGACGGCGAGAACGTGGTGCCCGCCGTGCACGCCGTCCTCGACAAGATGGCCGGCTTCGCCGAGCGGGTCCGCGGCGGCGAGTGGCGCGGCCACACCGGCAAGCCGATCCGCACCGTCGTCAACATCGGCATCGGCGGCTCCGACCTCGGCCCCGCGATGGCCTACGAGGTGCTCCGCTCGTTCGCCAAGCGCGACCTCGACGTCCGCTTCGTCTCCAACGTGGACGGCGCCGACCTGCACGAGGCGGTCCGCGACCTCGACCCGGCCGAGACGCTGTTCATCGTCGCCTCGAAGACCTTCACCACCATCGAGACCATCACCAACGCGGTCTCGGCCCGCGACTGGCTGCTCACCGGGCTGGGCGCCGGCACCGAGGCGGTGGCCAAGCACTTCGTCGCGCTGTCCACCAACGCCGAGGGCGTGCGGGACTTCGGCATCGACACCGACAACATGTTCGAGTTCTGGGACTGGGTCGGCGGTCGCTACTCCTACGACTCGGCGATCGGCCTCTCGCTGATGATCGCCATCGGCCCCGACGCCTTCCGCGAGATGCTGGACGGCTTCCACCTGGTCGACGAGCACTTCCGCACCGCGCCGCCGGAGCAGAACGTCCCGCTGCTGCTCGGCCTGCTCGGCGTCTGGTACGGCGCGTTCTTCGACGCCCAGGCGCACGCCGTGCTGCCCTACTCGCACTACCTGTCGAAGTTCACCGCCTACCTCCAGCAGCTGGACATGGAGTCCAACGGCAAGTCGGTGACCCGCGACGGTTCGCCGGTGACCTGGCAGACCGGCCCGGTGGTCTGGGGCACCCCCGGCACCAACGGCCAGCACGCCTACTACCAGCTGCTGCACCAGGGCACCAAGCTGATCCCGGCCGACTTCATCGGCTTCGCCAAGCCGGTCGCCGACCTGCTCCCGGGCCTGGTCGCCCAGCACGACCTGCTGCTGGCCAACTTCTTCGCCCAGACCCAGGCGCTGGCCTTCGGCAAGACCCCGGAGGAGGTGGCGGCCGAGGGCGTGCCCGCCGAACTCGTTCCGCACAAGACCTTCCAGGGCAACCACCCGACCAGCACCATCCTGGCCGCCGAGCTGACCCCCTCGGTGCTCGGCCAGCTGGTCGCGCTCTACGAGCACAAGGTCTTCGTCCAGGGCGCGATCTGGAACATCGACTCCTTCGACCAGTGGGGCGTCGAGCTGGGCAAGGTGCTCGCCAAGCGGATCGAGCCGGTGCTGCTGACCGGCGAGGGCGCCGAGCAGCTGGACAGCTCCACCGCCGAGCTGGTCGCCCGCTACCGCGCGCTGCGCGGCCGCTGAGCCCCGGTCGGGCCGTCCGCTCCGGCGGGCGGCCCGGTCCTGTTCCCTTGTTCCCTGATTCGCTGATTCGAGCGGGAAACGCCGAGAGGCCCCTTGCTTTCGCAAGGGGCCTCTCGGCTGTCTGTGCGCCGCCAGGGACTCGAACCCCGGACCCGCTGATTAAGAGTCAGCTGCTCTAACCAACTGAGCTAGCGGCGCCTGCTGACAGAGAAGACTTTAGCAGCGCCCGGGGTCCGCGCCAAAATCGAATACCGGCCGTCCTCCGTTCACCCCCCGGTCACGGCCGCCGCGCCGGCGGGCACGGCCGCAGCCGGCTCCCGGGCCGCCCGCACGCACGCCCACAGCACCACCGAGGCGCCCGGCAGCCACGGCTCCCGGTCCTCCGGGGCGACGATCCACCGGCCGGAGCCCAGCCCGGGGGAGTCCGGGCCGTTCACCATCCGCTGCACCGGCGGCACGGTCACCGCGTCGCCCTTGCCGTGGCACAGCAGGGGCGGCACGTCCCGGGCCCACTCCTCCCAGGCCAGCAGCCTGCGCAGCCGGGGCCCCGCGCCGGGCTGGACGAACAGCAGCGTCCGCCCCCGGTAGGAGGCGACCGGCCCGCAGCCCGGCCCGGAGGCCCACAGCTCGTCCAGCACCCGGCGGCCGAACAGTGACGGCATGCTGATCACGTCGAAGGCGCGCCCGCAGGGCAGCACCGAGGGTGCCCACGGCCGGGCCTCCCAGAGGGCGCGCATGCTGCGCGGGTACTCGCTGGCGGAGGCGAGCCAGGCCTCGCCGGCCACGGTGACGTACTCCACCGACTGATACGTCCAGATGTCCACGGACAGCAGCCTGTGCCGTCCGCGGGCCGGACGGGAGGGAAAGCACGGTTTGCCGTACAGGACGACGGGGAACGGCGTACCCTTCCCCGCTCGCGCATATGCCAGCGGCTGATGCCGGAGCACCGGGGCCCGGCGCTCCGGCGCCTCGTGCCCGGCTGCGCTCAGTCCTCGTGGCGGCGGGGCTGGAGCAGCCCGCGGCCGTACTCGATCATCTTGGCCGCGTAGTCGGGGGTCCAGTCCGCCCGCTGCGCGATCTCGGCGTCGGACAGCGCGTCGAAGCGGCGCGGGTCCGCCAGCTGTGCGGCGGCGACCGCCTGGAAGTCGGTGGCCCGCTCGGCGGCCGTCCGGAAGGCCAGGGCCAGCTCGGTGGAGCGGCGCAGCAGGTCCGCGGGGTCGTCGATCGACTCCAGATCGAAGAATCGTTCCGGCTCCGGTTCGGCGGACTGCGGCTCGAACAGCAGCTGCACCGGACGCAGACGCCGCGCGGGGTCGGCCTGACCGCCGTGGTCGGACGCCTTCGTGTGGGAGTCGGGCATGAACGGACACCTCCGGGTCTCGGTGGGGGTGGGCGGCGGCTGCTCCGGGCCGCGCCGCACGGCCGTGGCCGCCGTCCATTGTCGCGCGGCGGCGGCCGGTAACGGAACGGTGCGCGTGCGGGCGCTATTCCCCCGCACGCGCCGGGGTCGCGCTACTCCTTCGGGTGGTCGGGCGCGTGCGGTGGCGTCGGGGCGTCGGGGCCGTCGTTGTCCCGGGTGTTCCAGCGATCCACCACCCCAGGGAGAACCCATGCCCCTACGCAAGGGCCTCGCGGCCGGACTCCTGCTGATCGCCCCGGCCCTCGGACTGGCCGTGGCACCTGCGGCCGGGGCCGCCGAGACGACCGTCGTGGTGACCGGGCCGTGGAGCGGCCCGGGCGGCTGGTCGATGGCGACCTGCCCCCAGGGCTCCCACCTCACCGGGGGCGGCTACGCCTTCCGGCCCGCCGCCTCCGGCGACGCCGTCCTGGTCAACGCGCCGAACCCCGACGACCCGAGCACCTGGGCGGTGCGGGCCGAGCACGGGACCGTCCGGGCCTACGCCGCCTGCGAGACCGAGACCGAGACCGAGACCGAGACCGAGACCTGACCCGCCCGGCCGGTCAGCCCAGCCGCACCCGGTGGCCGCTCAGGTGGTGCAGCACCTGGTGGTTGGCCTCCCAGCCGTCCGGGAAAGCGACCGGGACGCCCAGCTGGACCGGCTCGGTGGACGGGTGCTCGTCCAGCAGTTCGCCGATCCCGGCCCGGGCGACCACGATGCAGGCGTGCCGGTGCCGGGAGGCGAGCACGCACAGCCGGCCGGTCTCCAGGTGGAAGGCCGTCGCGTCGGGCCGCCCGGACAACGGGTGCAGCACCACCGTGACGTCGTACTCGCGGCCCTGCAACCGGTTGGCGGTGTCCACCGTGACGGCCGGGCCGGCCGCCTGGTCCACCGGGACGCCCACCCTGAGCAGGGCCGCGCGGACGGCCGCGGCCTGGTCCCGGTGGGCGGTGCCGACCGCGATCCGGTCGGCGGTGAGAGGTGCCTCGCCCTGTTCGGAGCGGGCGGTCAGCCCGCGCTCCAGCAACCGCCGGACGGTGGCCGCGACGGCCGCCACCGCCTGCGGATCGGTCCGCACGGTGTGCCGGGCGGGCAGCTCCAGCAGCGCCCAGCCGTGCTCGGCGGCCCGGTCGATCGCGGCGTCCAGCGCGCCGCCGTCCGGCCGGACGGCGGCGCTCAGCCGGCGGTCGTCCGGGCCGGTGCCGGAGCGGAACGGCGTGTACGGGTAGAACGCCCGCGAGATCAGCGGCGCCGCGCTGGCCGGCAGCCGCCAGGAGACCGGCAGCCGGTGCGGCTCGATCTGCGGGTTGTGCGCCAGCATGGTGACCACGGCGCTGCTCGACGGGTCGTACGACAGGCCCGCCCACTGCTCGGTGCCGACCACGGTGAACGGGTCCAGCTGGCCCGGGTCGCCGACGAACAGTGCCCGCTCGAACAGCCGGGCCACCGCGAGCAGGGCGTCCGAACGCATCTGGTACGCCTCGTCGACGATCGCGTGCCGCCACGGCGCCTCGGCCCGCACCCACTGCCACTTCGCCGAGGTGGAGACCACCACGTCGTGTTCGACCAGCTCGGCGACCTTGTCGGAGGGCGTGACGTTGGCGTGCTTCAGCACCTCCGGGCCGGGCCGGGCGTCGGCGGCGTGCAACCGACCGATCGTCAGGTCCGGTGCCTTCTCGGCGAGTCGGCCGACCAGGTCGTCCACCTGGCCGTTGGTCTGGGCGACGATCATCAGCCGCTCGCCGGCCTCGACCAGCTCCCGGGCCGCCCGCACCACCAGCGTCGACTTCCCGGCGCCGGGCGGGGAATCGACCACCACGCCGCGCGGGGCGCCGGCCGCCGGGTGGACGGTCGCGGCCAGGATCCGGGCCACGGCGGCGTCGGCGGCAGCGCCCGGGGCCTGCTCGGCGCTCAACTCGGCCATCATTCCCACTCCTCGGAGACGGACGGGGCGGGCGCGGGTGCGGGCGCGGCGCCGGGCGGGCCGCCGTGCGTCCACGGGGTGTCGTCCGGCTCGGGCAGCGGCGCGGACTGGCGGACCGTCAGCTCGAACAGGGTGAAGGTGACCGGATCGCCGGGCTCGGGCAGGCTGCCCGGCTCGGGCTCCTTCCTGCGCCCCATGCCGGACAGCAGGCGCAGGGTGATGGTGCCCCCGGCCGGGTCGACCGCCGCGATCTCCGCCTTCTGCGGGGACCGGCCGCCGCCGGCCTCCGGCTGGGGGGACCCCCACACCCGGTGCGCCTCCCGTCCGAGGTCCGCGTGCGGGCGGTCGGCGGTGCGCAGGGTGATCAGCGGGCGCGGCTTGGGGGAGCGGCCGGTGGTGTCGTAGTCCGGCACCACCTCGGTCACCACGCCGCTGAACGCCTCGCCGGACAGCCGGTGTTCGGCCATCGCCAGCGGATCGTCCAGCGCCTCCTGGACGTCCAGCCGGGTCTGCTCGCGCTCGCGCTGGGCGAGCTTGCGGGCGGCCGTGACGGCGTCGTCCTGCCGCGGCTGCGGCGGCTCGCCGGCCGCCAGCCGGTCCCGGTGGCCGGTGTAGGACCAGCGGTCGCCGGTCCAGCGTTCCGCCAGGTGCCCGGCGGGCGGCAGCCCGCGCAACAGGTCCAGGCCGCGCCAGACGTCCCGCCAGGTGGGCAGCAGCACGGTCGCCAGCACCTCGCGCAACTGCTCGACCGCGGCCCGGACGGCCGCCCGGGCACGCTCGGCGGCGGCCTCGTCGCGCTGCTCGGTGCTGTGCTGAAGGGCGGCCGTGGCGGTGTCGTAGCGGGCGATCGCCGGGGCGAGCACGAACTCGTCGAAGCGCGGATCGGTGGCCGGGCCGGCCGGCGGGTGCAGCAGCTGCCCCCGGTCGTCCCGGGCGGACTCGGCGCGCTCGGCCGCCTCGGCACCGGTCAGGCCGTCCGGCGGGGCGTGCCAGGCCAGGTGGGCGGCCAGGTGCTGGTCCTCCAGGTGGCTCTGGCCGGTGGCCCAGTGCCGGGCCAGCAGGCCGGTCATCGGCAGCAGCAGGCTGGTACCGGGCACCTGGGCGCGGTCGGTGAGGTGGGTCAGCCAGCGGCCGAGCAGCGGCACCCGCACCGGCGCGGGGTACGGCCCCGGTTCGTCGTCCTCGACCGTGCGGCGGAACCGGGTGGAGCGGCCGAGCAGGGCCAGGTGCCGCACGCCCGCGCCGTTCGGCACGATCAGCTGCGGCGCGTCGGCGCACAGCTCGCGGAACACCTGGGTCTTCTCGCCGGTCTCCGGGTCCTTCTCGGAGCCCTCGATCTGCTCCACGTCCTCGGCGAAGGACTCCAGGTAGGGCAGCAGGTCGGCGGCCAGCTCGGCCAGGAAGTCGAACCGCAGGGTGCGGTTGAGCGGCTGCGGTACCAGGTGCAGCCGGGGTGCGTCCCGGTCGGTGCCCAGCAGCACCGCCAGCGGCGCGCCGGCCTCACCGGCGGCCGTCAGCGGCACGACCACCATCGGGCGGTCGGACAGGTGCCGGTGCCGGACGGTGGCCAGCGGCTCGGCCCGCCCGCTGCGGACGGCCTCCAGCCGGGCGAGGGTGGTCAGCAGGCTCATGCGCCCGCCCCCGCCTCGGGCCCGCCGCGTTCGCGTACGGCCGTGCTGCGCCCGCTCATGCGTGGCCCGCCGTCGGGGCCTTGCCCAGTGCCTCGGCGCGCAGCGCGGCCGCGTAGGCCAGCCGGTCGGCCGCCTCGTCCACGTCGGTGTCGGCGTTCTCGTCCAGGTCGGCGTTCTCGTCCACGGCGGCGGTGCCGGCTTCGGCGGCGGCCAGGGCCCGCGTCACCGTCCGGATGCTGCCCAGTTCGCCGCGCACGCCCCGGCCGAGCTGCTCGACCCGGTCGCCGCAGCGGGCCTGGGCGCGGCAGTGGAAGCCGAGCTCGCAGGTGGAGAGGCAGTCCGGGCCGTACGCGGCGGGCACCGCCTCGACCGAGGCGGTCAGCTCCTCGGCGGAGCGGGCCGGCACGCCCTCCTCGTCGGCCGCCAGGTCGAAGTCGGCGCCCGCCGGCAGCTCCGCCAGCAGCCGGTCGATGCCGGTCATCCGGCTCAGCTGACGGCGGGTGGTGGCCAGCTCGCGGCGGACGTCGACGGCGACGGCCGTCGGCCGGTTGCCGAAGTCCTTCGGGCAGACCAGCAGCACGCTCGACCGGGGGCTGCCGGGCAGCCGCTGCTCGGTGTACGGGTCGGCGTCGAGCGGGTGGCCGGCCAGCGCGGCGGCGGTCCGCTGGAGCGCCAGCACGTACACGGCGGCCTGGCGGGCGGCGGCGCCGACCTTGGCCGGGTCCGCGCCGCCGTCCAGCACCGGGAAGGACTTGATCTCGACCACCGTGCACCGGCCGCCGTGCACCACGACCGCGTCCGGCTCCAGGTAGGCGGTGCCGCCGGCCACGTCCAGGCGCAGCATCGGGTGGTCCAGCAGCGTCCAGGCGTCCGGGTCGGCGGCGGCCCGGGCCAGCGCCTCGACCGTCCGGTCGGCCCGGACGGCGGGCCCGGAACGGTGCAGCAGATCCGGCACCTGCAAGGGGGTGCCGCCGTCCGCCGGGACGCCGAGGTGGCCGCGCAGCGGCTCCAGCAGCGCGGCGTAGTCGTCCGCCTTCAGCCGGGACTCGAAGATCACGCCGCGGGCGATCGCGAACGGGGACTGCCCGAAGGGCGCGGGGCGGCCGAGCCGGGCGGCCAGCGTCGACTTGTCCACCCCCGCCGCGTCGAGCACGGCGCGGCGGTGGCAGCCCGGATTGGCGGCGAGCGCGGCGAGGGAACGGGCGTTCAGGCTGCGCTGCGGCGCGGGACCGCGCAGTTCGGCGAGCCGCTGGGCGAGCGGCTCAGCGTGCCCGGTGGACGGGACGTTCGTCGAGACGTTCATGGTGCGGCCCAGTGTCGCACCCGGGTCCGACAATGCGGTGCGGACCGGCCTGTTCCGGCCTGAACCGCGCGTGCGTGCCAGGTGGGGACACCCCGGGACCCGGCCGGCCCGGGCCCGAGGCCGTTTCGGTCCGCCGCCCCCTCCAGGCCGTTTCGGCCCGCCGTCGCCTTCCGGGCCGTTTCGGCCCGGCCCGCGATCGTGCCCGCCGTCCGGGTGAGGGATCATGGAACCCGGTGCTCAAGGGTGAGACCGACCGTTGCCACCGCCCCGCTGCGAGGAGCCTGCCATGCCCGCCCGAATCGTGCTGGTCCGCCACGGCGAGACCGAATGGTCGGCCACCGGCCGCCACACCGGCCGCACCGACATCCCGCTGACCGAGGAGGGCAGGGCGATGGCCCGGGCGCTCGGCGCCCGCCTCGCCAAGGCCCCCTGGAACGGGCTGCCGGACGCGCTCGTCTACACCAGTCCGCTCGGCCGCGCCGAGGAGACCTGCGCCCTGGCCGGCTTCGGCGACCGGGCGGTGGAGCGCCCGGAGCTCCTGGAGTGGGACTACGGCCAGTACGAGGGCCGCACCGGCGCGGACATCCGCGCCACCGACCACCCCGGCTGGCTGATCTGGCGCGACGGCGTGCCCGGCGGCGAGAAGCTCTCCGAGGTGGCCGCCCGGGTGGACGCCTTCCTCGCCGGCCTCAACGAGGAGCACGGTGTCCCCGAGCCGGACACCACCGTCATGCACTGCGCGGACCGGGACGTCGTCCTGTTCGCGCACGGCCACCTGCTGCGCATCCTGACCGCGCGCTGGCTGGGCCTGCCGCCCGAGTTCGCCCAGCGCTTCAAGCTCGGCACCGCCGCGCTCTGCGTGCTCTCCTGGGAGTACGGCGCGCCGGCCGTGGAGGTCTGGAACGACCTCTCCCACCTGGAGGGCCTGGCCGCCGGCCACTGACGGATCGTCAGGATCCGTCCCTCAGGCGGCTGCCGCCTGGTCGTACCCGGCCAGGAAGTGGCGCACCTCGGTCACGGCGGCGTGCGGGCGCAGCCGTTCGGCGGTGTCCGCCAGCATGCTCCGGATCCGGGCCGAGCGGACCTCGCCGAACAGCGCCACGGCGGCCGAACCGTGGTGCGCCGCACCCGCCAAGTCGCCCCGGCCGAGTCGGTCGTGGGCCAGCTCGGCGGTGTACAGCACCCGGTTGCGGACGAAGTGCGGCTTCTGCAGTGCTATGGCCAGCCCGGCCTGCTCGCTGGCGCGGTCCCAGTCGCCGAGCGCGGACCAGCACTGCGACTGCAGGCCGGCGATCTCCGCCTCGCCGAAGAAGGACATCCACTCCGGATCGTCCTCGGAGCGGCCGCGGCCGAACAGCGTGTACGCCCGGGCGATCGCGCGTTCGCAGGCGGCGCGGTCCTGCAGCAGCGCCCAGCCGCCGGCCTCCCGCATGGCCAGCAGTGCGAGCAGCCGGGCGGAGTCCAGCTGGCGGGCGGCGACCTGCCCGGCCTGGGCGGCGCGCAGCGCCTCGCGGGGGCGGCCGGCGTCCCGGGCGAGGAAGGCGCTGTTGCAGAACACGTGCGCCTCCAGTGCGGCGTCGCCGGCCATGCGGGCGGTGGCGAGCGCCTCGGCGTAGAGCGAGCGGGCGTCTGCCAGCCGGTTCGAGTCGTGCGCCAACCAGCCCACCGAGATGGCGAGTTCGCCGGCTCCGGCCTGGAGCCGGCGTTCGGTCTCCGCGCTGTACTCGCCCTCGTTGAGCAGCAGGTAGGCGGTGCGCAGCGACTGCCCGGCGCGTTCGAACAGGGTGTCGCCGCCGTGCGCGTCGTCGGCCAGCCGGATCTCCCGGACGGCCTCCTCGACGCCGAGCACCTCGGCGGCGCCGACCTTGCGGGGTGGCGGTACCGGCCCGGGGCGGCCGGGCACGAAGGCGCCGGGGCCGGGCTCGAACAGCACCGGTGCGGCGGGGTCGGTGGCGGCACTGCCGGTGGCCGCGGCGGCGGCCACGGTCGGCCGGTCGATGCCGATCACGGTGGCCAGCGCGGTCGGGCCGCCGGCCAGGAACGTACGGCGACGCACGTCGTCGTTCTCCTCGTCGAGATAGGGCGATCCATCAGGCCCCCGGGGCACCGCGACGGCCTTCGGCCACGGGGGCTTGGTCGGAGCGGCTGGGTCCGCGTACGGCGAGGCAGCGTACGGGAGTTGAGTGGAGAGTGGTGAGCGCGGGGCGGGCGGGGGCGGGAACGGTGGGTGGAGCGGGGGGGCTTCGGCCCTCCCGCCGGCACCGTCCGCCGGGCGGCGGCGGACGGCGGTCCGGGGGGAGAAGCCGAGTTCGGTGAGCGTGCGATCCGGCCACATGTGCCGGAAGACCCGCTCGTAGGCGTAGTTGGGGCAGCGGATCTCACCGGATTCGACCCGTCCGACGTAGCGGGCGTCGCAGGAGACGTGCTCCCCGATCTCCCGGGCCGCCCGGCGCACGGCCATGGCGAACTCGCCGGGTGAGCGGTCGCCGCGCAGTGCGCGCATCACGGCGTTGGGTGACGGGCGGTTCGGCTCGGCCGGTGGGGTGGCTGCCATGGTGCGCTCCGTGGTCGTGCGGAGGGTGGTGGTGCGGGGGCGCGGCCGGCGGCGCCGGAGGTGCGCGGGTGTCGGGTGCGGGGGCGAAGTGCGGGTACGGTCCGGGTGTCGGCACGGTGGTGCGCGACGGTGCGGGAACGGCCCGGTGTGGCCGGTGGGGTCGTCGCGACCCGCCACCGACAGTACCGGGCGTGACCGGTCGACCACAGCCGGTTCCTGGGAGATGTGCCCCCAATTCGGTATAAAGCGGGCGCGGTTGCGGGTTATCCGCCATGAAATGCCATGCCTTGCTGTAAGGCGCCCCGTGGCCTGCGCGGTGTCCGCCGCGTTGTCCTGATACGTGGAAGCCCAGGCCGTCGCCCCGGCCTGCCGTCCGTCCCCGCGGCCCCCACCTCCCGGGCGGCGGCGCTTCCGACCCGACGAGGTACAGGAGGGCCCATGATGGCCACCGGACTGCCGCAGTACCGACCGGCCGCCGGCGGCGTGCTCGCCGGCGCCGCCCCCGCCCTGCTCCCCGACCCGGCCGACGACCGGATCCCCGGCCGGGGCCCGGTCGAAGGCGGACGCGCGCCCCGCGGCGGCCGGCACCCCGGCCACCGCCTCGGCCCCGGACCGGACCAGGACACCCTCGTCACCGCCTGCGACACCGTGACGGTCGCCCTGCGGCACGGCCTGGAGGCGGTGGACATCCTGCGGCTCCGCAGGGCCTGCGGAGCCGTCCTGCAGAGCCGCAACGGCAGCACCGTCACCTTCCTCGTCCCCGCCGGCACCAGCGAGACCTGGCACCTGCCCGGCAGTTCCTGTACCGCCGGCGCCCTGCTGCCGACCGCCACCGACCCACGGTGGGTGATGCCCCCCTCCGGCGCCGCCTGCGCCGCCCGTCCCACCGACGCCTGGGTGCTCCGATCCGCCCTCTGCGAGGCCGCCTGCACGCTCACCGCAGGCGGCCTCGGCCCGTTCTAGCGGGCGTGCCGTGCGGATCCCGCCGGGCCCGCGAGCCTGGCCCGCCCCTCCGGCCGGATCCACCTGGCACGCCCCCGGACCTCCCTGACCGGCGAGGCCGCCCCGCCCGGCGGCGATAATGGCGGTCATGGGACGAAGCAGCAGAGCAGCCCGGGGCACGGGCCGCGGCACCGAGCGCGGCACCGAGCGCGACACCGGGCCGGACGTCACCGGCCCCGGCGGCCGCACCCATGCTCAGGGCCCGCTCACCCGCCCGGTCGGCTCCGGCCTCGCCGAACTGCGCCCCGACCGGGACCGCCCCGCCGCCTGGTCGCTGCTGATCGACGGCGCCCCGCAGTCCATGGTCGACCTCGCCGACCCCACCCACCTCGGTTTCGAGTACCAGCGCCGGCTCGGCCACCTGATCGACCTGGTCGCCCCGTCCGGCCGCCCGCTCACCGTGCTGCACCTCGGCGGCGGCGCCCTCACCCTGGCCCGTTACGTCGCGGCCACCCGGCCCCGCTCCCGCCAGCAGGTCGCCGAGATCGACACCGCGCTCACCGAACTCGTCCGCACCGAGCTGCCGTTGGAACGCAGCTGGCAGATCAAGGTGCGCGGCGCCGACGCCCGCAGCGTGCTCGAACGCACCCCCGAGGGCAGCGCCGACCTGGTCATCACCGACGTCTTCTCCGGCGCCCGCACCCCGGCCCACTGCACCACCGTCGAGTTCACCGCCCTCGCCGCCCGCGCCCTCGCCCCCGGCGGCTGGTACGCGGCCAACATCGCCGACGGCTCGGCGCTGCCCTTCGCCCGCTCCCAGATCGCCACCCTCGGTGCGGTCTTCCCCGAACTGTGCCTGGTCGCCGACCCCGCCGTCCTGCGCGGCAAGCGCTTCGGCAACCTCGTCCTCGCCGGCGCGCACGCCCCCCTCCCGATCGCCGACCTCACCCGCCGCGTCGCCTCCGATGCCGCCCTCGGCCGGGTCGAACACGGCCCCGCCCTCACCGCGTTCGCCGCCGGGGCCGTCCCCGCCACGGACGCCACCGCCGCCCCCTCCCCGGCCCCGCCCCCGGGCGTCTTCCGCTGACCTCCCGGCTGACTGCCCGGTTGACCGCCCGGCGGGGCCGCGTCCGGCTCACCGCTCGGCGGGGCGCCCGGCTGACCTCCTGGCTGACCGCCCGGCGGGGTTGCCCACCGCCGCCTGAAATCCTTTGACGGTGGTCCGGGTCGCGGCTGACAGCGGCGGTCGCCGTCCGGCCTGCGGCGGCTCGGCATCCCGACTCCGGTCCGGACGCGGAGCCGTCCCGTCCGGCGAGGAGTGCGACCCGGATCGGCAGCACGCCGCCCGGTTCGCCCCCGGGCGTGCGCGTCCGCGGCCGGCGCTGGAGCCGTCGCCAGGAGCGTGAGCCCGGTCAGTGCCCGCGCGGCAGGCCGCGGTGCTTGCACATGGCCGCGCCGGTCAGCAGCAGCCCGGCGGCGATCGGCGCGAGGACGGCGGTCGCGGTGGCGGAGCCGTCGCCCACGGCCGTCACCGTGGCGGTGTCGGCGAGCACGAGGGTTTCGGGCGGCTGGGCGGGTGCGCCGGGCCCGACCGGCGGGGCGGTGGTGGCGCCCGTCCGGTCACGGCTCGTGGCGGGTCCGGCCGCGCTCCGCCCGTCCGGGGCGGTGGCCTCCTGGACCGGGGGCGCGTCGGCCGCCCCGGACGGGCGGGTGGTGGCGGCCGGTGCGGCGGAGCGGCCTCCGGCGGCGCCGGACCGTGCGGTGGCGGGCAGTTCGGCGGGCCCGCCCTCCCGGGAGGCGCGGGTCTCGGCGGGGCGGCCCTGGGCGGGAACGGTGTCGAGCAGGCCGGAGGCGATCGCGAAGGCGTCGGGGACGGCGGCCCGTTGGCCGGGCAGGGGGAGGCCGCCGGCCCGGATCCGGTCCTGGAAGACGCTGCCGACCGTGCCGGTGGCGCCGTCGATCCCGGCGTCGGGGACGGTGCCGGTCAGTTCCCCGGCGAGCCCGGGGGAGGGGCGGTCGGTCTCCTCGGCCGCCGGGCGCCCGGGGGCGTCGGACCGCTCGGTCGACGGCCCGTCGTGCGCGGGCCGCCCGGCCTGGACGAGCCGGCCGGGCGGCCCGCCGGCCAGGGTGCGGCGGACGGCGGGGCGGGTCTGGTCCGGCAGCGGGTCGGCGGAGGCGCCCTGCGCGCCGAAGCCCCCGAGTTGGGCGAGGAGGGCGCCGCCGGCGGCGAGGACGCGGGGCAGCCACCGGCCGATCGCGCGCCGTGCGCCGACGCCGCGGGGGGCGGGTTCCTGGGGCTTGGTCGCGTGATTGGCTCGCATGTGAGTTGAGAACGAGCGGACGGGTCGTGAGGTCACGCCCGCCGTCACGGACAGTCATCGCACGGGTGGCCCCGGGGCCGGGTTGCCCGGGGCCACCGGCCGTGGCGCGGTCAGGAGTTGGGGCGCAGCGTCCAGGTGACGGTCATCACACCGGTGACGGCGCCGTCGGCGCGGGTGATCTCGACGGTGACCGGGAACTCGGGGCGGCCGCCGGCGTCCAGCTCGGCGACGACCTCGGCGGCGGGGCGACCGAGGACGGCGGTGGCGGTGACCTCGCCCATGGCGAGCTTCTTGTAGGCGATCTCGGCGTTCACCGCGAGCGGCACGGCCCGGGAGAGCTGGTCGCCGAAGGCGGCGAGCACGATGCAGCCGCTGGCGGACTCGGCGAGGGTGAACATCGCGCCGGCGTGCGGTCCGCCGACGTGGTTGTGGTACGCGGGCTGGTCGGGCAGTCGCAGTACGGCGCGGTCCGGGGCGGTCTCCAGGTACTCCAGCTTGAGGGTGTGCGCCATCGGCACGGTGGAGTCGAGCAGCTGGCCGATCGAAGGTGTGGTCATGGCAGGAATGTTACTAGCCGGTAGCTTCTGGCGGCAGGCCTGTGCCGGGAAAACCCGAACCGTGGTGGGCAGTTGAGGAAACGCGAAAACGCCTGAGGGCCGATCTCTCGAAGAGATCGGCCCTCAGGCTCTGGGGTGAGTGACGGGACTTGAACCCGCGGCCACCTGGACCACAACCAGGTGCTCTACCAACTGAGCTACACCCACCATCTGTCCGGCTCGTTCCCGCTTCCGCGTTCCCGTTCCGACAGGAAGAACTCTACAGGATCCGGGAGGGTGCTCGCGCCAGGCTTTCGTCCAGGCGAACGCGGGCACCTCCCCCGGGCTCCTCCGGTCAGCCCTCCGGGGCCTGGTACTTCTCGGCGATGGCGCGCGCGGTGTCGGTGTCCGGTCCGGGCTGCGGGACGAACACCGCCTCGCGGTAGTACCGCAGTTCGTCGATGCTCTCGCGGATGTCGGCGAGCGCCCGGTGGTTGCCGCCCTTCTGCGGGCTGTTGTAGTACGCCTTCGGGTACCAGCGGCGGGCCAGCTCCTTGATCGAGGAGACGTCCACGATCCGGTAGTGCAGGTGCTTCTCCAGGGCCGGCATGTCCCGGGCGAGGAAGCCGCGGTCGGTGGCCACCGAGTTCCCGCACAGCGGCGTCCGGCCGGCCTCCGGCACGTGCTCGCGGATGTACGCGAGCACCCGCGCCTCGGCCTCGGCCAGCGTCACGCCCTGCTCCAGTTCCTCCAGCAGGCCGGAGGAGGTGTGCATCGCGCGCACCACCTCGGGCATGCCCGCCAGCGCCTCCGCCGGCGGGCGGATGATGACGTCCACACCCTCACCGAGGATGTTGAGCTCGGAGTCCGTCACCAGTGCCGCGACCTCGACCAGGGCGTCCTGGTCGAGGTCGAGGCCGGTCATTTCACAGTCGATCCATACCAAACGGTCATTCACACAACTCACCCTACGGCGCGATCACGCGCCGCGGGGACCGGCGGAGCCGAGCGGGGCTCCGGGGCACAGCCCTCGGCCTGGTGCTCCTCCGCGCCGCCGTGCGGGCCGTGGCCGTCCGGCCGCTCGCCCTCCCGCCCGGTCCGGACCGCGTGACCGTCCCGGGCCGGACGGGCCTCGCGCGCCGCCCGGGCACCGTCGGTCGCCGCCGTCCGGCCGCCCTGCGGACGGGCCTGCGGCACCCGTGCCTGCCGGCCCCGGAGCTCGCCCGCCCCGGTCGTCGGCTGCCCGGTGGGGGCGGGGGCCGGCACCCGGCCGCTCGCCGAGCCGTGACCGCGGGCGGAGCCCGCCGCGGCACCCGGTTCGTCCGCGGGCCGTTCGACCGCACTGCGGTGTCCCTGCCCCTGGCCGCGCGCCCCCGGCTGGGGGTGGCCGTCCTCCGCCGCCGCGTGCTCCGCGGTGCGCGGCGGACGCCCCGCCCCCGACCCGGCCTGCGGCGGCACCAGCGGCGACCGCACCGGACCGCGCCCCGCACCCTGCTGCCCGGGGTGCGGCTGCTGCGCGGCCTGCTGGTGCGGGTACGGCTGCCCGGCACGGGCGTGGAAGGCCCGGTCGGCCGGCGTCCCGGCCTGCCCCGGGGCGAACGGGCCGGGCTGGCCGTGCGGGCCCGGCTGCCCCGCCGAGGCCGGTGACGCGCCGTGCGGCAGCGGCTGGCCGTGCGGTCCGGCCTGCGCCGGTGCGCCGTTCCCGGCCGGGAACGGGTACGCGGGCTGCGCGCCGTGCTGCGTGCCGTGCTGCGTGCCGTGCTGCGTGCCGTGTGCCCCGCCGAACAGCGCCGCGCCCGCCGCCGACCCGGCCGCGGCCGCCGCGTGCGGCAGCGCGCCGGGCAGCCGCAGGTCGCCGCCGTGCGGACCGGTCGGCACCGCCGACTGCGGCCCGGGCCGGCGCGCCCGGTAGCTGGTCCGGTACGCGGCCGGCGAGACCCCGAGCTGGCGGCGGAAGTGCCCGCGCAGCGCCACCGGCGAACGGAACCCGCACCGGCGGGCGACGTCGTCCACCGACAGCTCCGAGGTCTCCAGCAGCCGCTGCGCCTGGAGCACCCGCTGGGTGATCAGCCACTGCAGCGGCGCGCTGCCGGTGAGCGTGCGGAACCGCCGGTCGAAGGTGCGTCGGCTCATGTACGCGCGGGCCGCCAGCACCTCGACGTCGAACTGCTGGTTGAGGTTCTCCAACGCCCAGGTGACCACCTCGGCCAGCGGGTCGTTGCCGATCTCCTCCGGTAAAGACTGATCGATGTACTGGGCCTGTCCGCCGCCGCTGCGACGGCTCGGGACCACCAGGCGGCGGGCCAGCGCGTTGGCCGCCTCGGCGCCGTGGTCGCTGCGCACCACGTGCAGGCACAGGTCGATGCCGGCGGCGGTGCCGGCGGAGGTGAGCACGTCGCCGTCGTCGACGAAGAGCTCGCGCGGGTCCACGTGCACCCGGGGGTAGCGCTTGGCCAGCGTCGGTGCGTACATCCAGTGGGTGGTCGCCGGACGGCCGTCGAGCAGGCCGGCGGCGGCCAGGACGAAGGCGCCGGTGCAGAGCCCGATGATCCGCGCGCCCTCGTGGTGGGCCTTGCGCAGGGCGGTGATCGCCTCGACCGGCGGGGGCTGCGAGATCGAGCGCCAGGCCGGTACGACGATCGTGCCGGCCCGGGCGAGGGCCTCCAGACCGTACGGAGCGGAGAGGGTGAGGCCGCCGGTGGTGGCGAGCGGGCCGTCCTCGCCGGCGCAGACCAGCAGCCGGTAGCGCGGCACCCCGGCGTCCTGGCGGTCGACGCCGAAGACGGACAGCGGGATCGAGCTCTCGAAGATCGGGGCGCCGCCGAAGATCAGCACCGCGACGGTCTCCCGGCGGCGGCGGCCGGAGAGCTTGCGCGGGGCGGAGACCGTCATCGGGGTCGACGAGCCGTTCGCGCCCGGGCCACCGCCGTGGCCCAGCGGGCCGTGGCCGGGGGAGCCCAGGGGGAGGCCGGCGAGCGGGCCGCCCAGGGAGCCGGTGGGGGCGCCGTTCAGGCCAGGAGTGCCGTTCGCCCCGATCGCGCCGTTCGTCGCGCCCGTCCCCGGGTAGCCGGGGTAGGCCGGGAAGTCGGCGCCGTAGGCCTGCGCCGGGCTGACGGCGCCTCGGCTGACGGACTGTCCGGAGTGCGACTGCTGGCCGCCGTGCACTGCTCCGCCGTGTGCCGCTCCGCCGTATGCCTGCCCGCCGTACGCGGGACCGCCGTACGCCTGCCCGCCGTGTGCCGCTCCGCCGTGCTCTGCGGCCGCGGCCGGGGTGCCGGTGGCGGCGGTGCCGGTGGAGGGCACTGTGGGGTACGAGGAGTGCGAGGCGGCGCCCGGGGTGCCGGAGTTGCGGGTGGTGGCGGCGGTCGCGGAGGTGCCGGTGCTTCTCGCGGACCGAGCCGCGATACCGGCCGCCGCCTGGCCGCTGTCAGGACCCGCGTCGCTCCTGCTCACCCTGCTCAAGGCGCTCAAGCCCCCTCGGTGGTGTGGTGTGGGTGGTGCGGCACTGCTCGCCAAGATCGAAATCTATCGGGTTGACCATTGCCGTTGTGACAAGTTCACCATCCGACGCTATGTCGACATGGCAATTTGGCGTGATGCATTCGATCACGAAGCGTGGCACCCGTCGACCCTTCTGGGAAGAGGGCCGGTGTAACGGTGGCTGGTTGTCGCGGGGCCGCTCCTGGGGCGTCCGGCCCGCGCGCGCCCGGTCGGCGGGTCTGGGCTGCGGATTTGCCCAAGCGGGAGGGATTGGCGCGAAATTGACCGAAAATCGGCGGTGCACGAGAGGGCGCACGAAATGAGCTCGTGCGCCTCCCAGGCTTCATCCGGCCAGGGCCGGGGCGGCGAAACCTGGGCGTGACGTCCGGGTTACCGTCCTGCCGTGAACACCAACAGCCGGCTCGAACAGGCCAACGACAACGCCGCCGCCTTCTGGCTCGCCCAAGCCCGCGTGCACGGCTGGCGGTTCCGCACCCGCCCGGGCTTGACGGCGGTCCGCTGCGCCCGCACCCCGGAGGACTCGCACCGCTTCGTGGTCACCGGTCCGTATATCGAACCAGCTCTGGTGGAAGGTGAATTGGCGGACCTCCTGAAGGAGTGGGAAACCATCTGCTTCACCCTGGAGGACCCGTACGGCGCACTCGACCTGACCCGGTTCGGCGCCACCCGGATGCCGGTCATGCCGGTGATGACCCGTGAACCCGGCCCGGTCGACGGCGTACCGGCCGTCCTCCCCTTCCGCTCGGAGGCTTACCGCGGAGGATCCCTGACGGTCGATGAGGCGCTGGACGGCGATGCGTTCGCGCAGGTCGAGCGTGCGATCGTGGACGGCTTCCCGCTGCCCGCCCGGCAGCCCTGGACCCGTGGCGACGCGCTGCCGGAACAGCTCCTGCGCGAATCCGGGCTCCGGGCCTGGCTGGGCCGCGTCGACGGCGCCACCGCCGGCACCTGCCTCACCTACGACGACGGCCGGGCCACCGGGGTGTACTGGGTCGCCACCCTGCCCAGCCGGCGCGGCCAGGGCGTGGCCCGCGTCGTGCTCCAGACCGCCCTGGCCCATGCGCACCCCGATCGCCCGGCCACCCTGGTCGCCACCTCGCTCGGCGAACCGCTCTACCGCAAGCTCGGGTTCACCGAGCAGGCCCGCACCTGCTGGTGGACCCGGACCTCCGCGCACGGCTGATGGCCGGGCCGCCCCGCGGCGGGTCGTCGCCAGGTGCGGAGCGGGTCGCTGGTTGCGGTGCGGTGCGGTGCGGTGGGGTGCGTGAAGGGCGTGTGGGGCGGGGTGTGCGAGGTGGCGCCTTCAAGCAGGGCGCTACGGGGCGGCCGCCGCCGGTGCCACGGCGAACGTGGTCCGCGCGGGCCCGACCCCATCCGCCGTCGTGCGGACGGCCGTTGGGTGCGCCACCGCGACGGGGCGCAGCACGCTCGACCCGCGGTCCGTCGCCGGGCCCGCGCCGGGGATCAGGCCAGGACGGCTGTTGGCGACCACGGCAAACTCGCCGGTGCGGTTTCGGACATCCGACCCCGCCGTCGAACCATCGGGGGCACTCGCCGCTCCGGCGTTCACGGCGGCAGGCGTGAACGGGCCGTCAGGGGCGGATTCCGTCAGCTGTGCGCTGGTCTGCGCGCCGGTGAGCGCCCCCGCGCGCACCGGCACCCCGGCGGACCGCCGCTGGACCGGCCCACCCGCGCGCAGGCCCGGCCTGGCCGACGGCGCGCCGCGTGCGGCGAGCACCTGGCCGACGGCCTCCGGCAGGCCGGCCGCCTTCAGCGTCGGCCGGTAGCCGCTCTCGGCCCAGGGCCGGCCGTGGTGCAGCCAGACGCTGCGCAGGCCGGCCAGTTCGGCGCCGGCGATGTCCGCGGGCGCGTGGTCCCCGACCATCCAGGTGTGCGCGGCCCACGTCCCGGTGGGTGCGACGCCGCACCGCTGGGCGGCTATCTCGAAGATCAGCGGATCCGGTTTGACGCAGTCGGCCTCCTCGGAGATGACCCAGCCGTCGACCAACGGCCCCAGCCCGGTCAGCCGGATCTTCTCCAACTGCGGCCGGGTGCCGCCGTTGCTGACGATGCCGAGCGTCCACCCGGCCGCCCGTGCCGCCCGCAGCGCGTCGACGTGTCCGGGCGGGCAGTGGATATGGGAGTTGATGCCGCGTCGGTAGTGGGCGAGCAGGAACTCGACGGAGACGTCCAACCCGTAGCGGCGCCGGACGGCGGACAGTACGGTGCTGCGCGGCACGTAGCCGCCGCCGTCGAGGGTGACGAACCAGTCGAGGTCTCCGGGCGGCAGGTCGCGCTCGGACAGGAAATCCTGAGCCCAGGCCCGGAAAGCGGCGTCCCTGGGGAGCAGCGTGTTGTCGAGGTCGAACAGGAGCAGGGGCATGCCGAGCATGGTGCCAGCGGCCGCGCCTATGCACCTGGCAAATGCCAGACCGCGTCGCGAAGCCGTACGTAGTGGCTGAAACGGGTTCCAGAACCTGGCGTACGGGTGGGTCCGGGCGGGCCGGCTGAGGCTGGCGGGACGTGACGGTTCGCGACGTGTCGCAACGGATCGTCGCCGATCCATGACAGTCCGGTCACGGTGTCCGGCAGGCCTGTTGCGTCGCCCGGTCCGCTCAGTCAAGCTCCAGGGAACCTCCTTTCTGGAGGGGGCGCGTGGCCTGCGGGCAGGGCGCACTGCCGACGGCGGGCGCATCCTCCTTTCGCGGGAACAATGCCGCTCCGAGGCCTCACCGCTGGGCTGGGCCTCACACCCGTCGTACTCTGAAAGGAACAGGTCACATACGGTGCTGCGCGGCGCAGACCGACGTCATCCCGTGGGCGGGCCTGCTGCCCGGGCGGCGTTGTCCTCTCCTGTCGGCCCCTCTCCCATGAAGAGCCGTGAGCCATGGCTGGTTTTGAGTCCTTCCGACCGGTGGAGCCGGACGCGCCCCGCAACGCGGGCGCGGACACCGGGGACGACGGCGGCCGCGCGGACCTCGCTCCAGCCGACGGCCACGCCGATGCATCGGGTCGTCTGCCCGCCAGCAGGCAGGCCGATGGCCAGGTCGACGCCCAGGCCGACGAGCCGTGCTGCGTACCGGCCGACGAGCACGGGGGTGAGCGTGGGGGCGGGCGGGCTGATGATCGTGTCGACGAGCACGTCGGCGAGCGGGTTGTCGGTGAGCGGGTTGGCGACGCCGCCGCCCAGCGAGCCGACGAAGCCGACGAACCGGCTGGCACCTCGGGCGTCGCTGGTACCGCCGATCTCATCCCGGGCGCCGAGGAAGCAGGCCTGGAGCCGGGCGCTCCCCGGGGCCTCGTGCGCGCTCTGTGCGGCCTGGTCCGACGGGGCGGCCTCGCCCGGCACGACCGTCCAGGGCCTCGCCAGCGGCGTGGCGGGCACCCGGCCGACCCCGCAGGTTCTCCGGTGACGGGCCGCCTGGGCCCGGGCGCCGAGCGCCCGGAGGCGTCCGGCCTGCCCGGCGCGCACACCGAGTCGACGGCCCGGGACGCGTCCGCACGCTCCCTCGACCCGGTCTTCCAGCACGGCGTGGTCGTCGGCTTCGACGGCTCCCTGTCGAGCGAGCGCGCCCTCGCGTACGCGGTGGGCATGGCGCGCCGTTCGCAGTGCGGCCTGGTGATCGTGCACGTCGCCAACCGCCTGCCCGCCACTGTCTGGGCAGGCTGTGAACCTCCCGTCTTCGTCGACCTCCCCGACCACCGGACCGAGGTCCTGGGCTTGGAGCTCGCCTGCGCGGACTTCCTCACCGGGGTGCCGTGGATCCTGATCGAGCGGGGCGGCGACATCTGCCACGAGATCGAGGAGGTCGGCCGCGAGTACGCCGCCGACGCGATCGTCGTCGGCACGACGCACGGCCTGCTCGGCAAGATCTTCGGCTCGGTCTCCGGGCGGCTGGCGCGGCGGGCCAACCGCCCCGTGATCGTGATCCCCTGACGCTCCGTCGGGCGTGGCGTGTCCGCGCCCCCGGAGGCGTCTCTCCGTTGTCGGCCGATGGTGTCGGCCGCTACTGGCGTCGACCGCCCCGCCGACGTAGGCCCGCTCCTCTGCGTCGGGGGCTCCTCAATGTCGCCTGAGGAGCGGGTAGTTGCTCCGGTGGGGCCGGATCAGAACCCGGCGCCGATCTCCCGGGCGATGAGCATGCGCTGAACCTCCGATGTGCCCTCCCCGATTTCCAGGATCTTGCAGTCGCGCCAGAAGCGGGCGACCGGGAACTCGTTCATGAAGCCGTACCCGCCGTGGATCTGGGTCGCCTCGCGGGCGTTGTCGACGGCGGCCTCGGACGAGTACAGCTTCGCGATCGCGGCCTCCTTCTTGAACGGTTCGCCGTGCAGCAGCCGGGAGGCGGCGTCCCGCCAGGCCAGGCGAGAGGTGTGGGCGCGCAGCTCCATGTCGGCGAGCTTGAACTGGATGGCCTGGTTGGCGCCGATCGGCCGACCGAAGGCCCGGCGTGTGCCGGCGTACTTGACGGACTCGTCGACGCATCCCTGGGCCAGGCCGGTGGCCAGGGCCGCGATCGCGATGCGGCCCTCGTCGAGGATCCGCAGGAACTGGGCGTAGCCTCGGCCACGCTCGCCCAGCAGGTTGGCCGCGGGAACGCGGCAGTCGGTAAAGGACAGTTCGCGGGTGTCGGATGCGTTCCACCCGACCTTCGAGTACTTCTTCGATACCTGGAACCCCGGGGTCCCGGTGGGCACGATAATGGAAGAGATTTCGCGCGTTGGCGAGCGGAATTCGCCTTCTTCACTCGAACGAGCGATCGGTTCCGTGAGTGCGGTGACGGTGACCAGACCGGTGATGTCCGTGCCGGAGTTGGTGATGAAGCACTTGGTGCCGTTGATGACCCACTCGTCGGTGGTCTCGTCGTACCGCGCGGTCGTGCGGGTCGCGCCGGCGTCCGAGCCGCCCTCGGGCTCGGTCAGACCGAAGGCGCCGAGGAGTTCGCCGGAGGTCAGCCGGGGCAGCCACTCGCGCTTCTGCTCCTCCGTCCCGAACCGGTGGATCGGCATCGCGCCGAGCGAGACGGCCGCCTCCAGGGTGATCGCCACCGAGGAGTCGACCCGGGCGAGTTCCTCCAGGGCGATGCCCAGCGCGAAGTAGTCGCCGCCCATGCCGCCGTACTCCTCCGGGAAGGGCAGGCCGAACAGGCCCATGCGCCCCATCTCGCGGACGATCTCGTAGGGGAACTCCTCCCGCTCGTAGAACCCGCCGATCTTCGGCGCCACCACGTCCTGGGCGAACTCGGCGACGGTGCGTCGCAGTTCCTCGTACTCGCTGCTGAGCCGGTGGTCGAACACGGTGATCCTCCTGGAGCCCGGCCGGGGTGGCCGCGGGCGTGAGCGGGACGACCGGCGCCCGTCTGACGGTGTGACGGTCGCACGGTGTGGTTGGGCGATGAACGTGGTGCCCGGTGCCG
The DNA here is from genome assembly GCF_056435345.1 of Kitasatospora sp. NPDC043950. Lineage (NCBI taxonomy): Bacteria > Bacillati > Actinomycetota > Actinomycetes > Kitasatosporales > Streptomycetaceae > Kitasatospora > Kitasatospora sp. NPDC043950. Next base: position 16,862 of record NZ_JBWKER010000022.1, on the reverse strand, counting down.
GCCGCGGCCGGGATTCCGCGCGGCCGGCACCGGGGAGCGGTGGTGGGGCGGGGTCAGCCCCGGGCGGCGCCGAGCAGCGCCTGGACGGTGCGGGACGGGCTCGGACGGCCGAGCCGCTCGGCCATCCACCCGCTGGTGGCGACCAGCGCGCGCAGGTCGACCCCGGTCCGGATGCCGAGCCCGTGCAGCATCCACACCAGGTCCTCGGTGGCCAGGTTGCCGGTGGCGCTCTTCGCGTACGGGCAGCCGCCGAGGCCGCCCGCCGACGCGTCCACCGTGGTGACCCCCTCGCGCAGGGCCGCCAGGGTGTTGCTGAGTGCCTGGCCGTAGGTGTCGTGGAAGTGCACGGCGAGCCGGTCGGCCGGCACCCCGGCCCGCGCGAAGCCGGCCAGCAGGGCGCCGACCTGCCCGGGGGTGGCCACGCCGATGGTGTCGCCGAGGCTCAGCTCCGAGCAGCCCATCTCCAGCAGCCGCACGCCGTACGCGACCACCTGGGAGACCGGGACCGAACCCTCCCAGGGGTCTCCGAAGCACATCGAGAGGTAGCCGCGGACCGCCAGCCCGGCCTCGGTCGCCCGCGCCACGACCGGGCGGAACATGGCCATCGCCTCGTCCGCCGAGCGGTTGAGGTTGCGGCGGGCGAAGGTCTCGGTGGCGCTGGCGAACACCGCGACGTCGGTGGCGTGGTGGGCGAGCGCCCGGTCGAGGCCGCGTTCGTTGGGCACCAGTACCGGCAGCCGAAGGCCGGGGTGGCGCTCCGGCAGGTCGGTGAGCCGGGGCATCAGCTCCTCGGCGTCGGCCAGCTGAGGGACCCATTTCGGGTGGACGAAGCTGGTGGCCTCGACGGTGCGCAGCCCGGCGGCCGCGAGCCGGGCGATGAACTCCGCCTTGACCTCCACGGGCACCAGGGAGCCCTCGTTCTGCAGCCCGTCGCGCGGTCCGACCTCGTGGATCCGGACCTCCTCGGGCAGGCCGGGGGCGCGGACGGGGTCGGGCAGGCCCAGGTCCAGCGCGTCGGGCTCGCGGGCGGGTGCGGTCATGACCGCACCCCGGCGGTCGCGGGGGCGCCCTGCTCGTCGGCGCCGTCCCCGGCCGGGGCGACCACGACCAGCAGTTCCTCCATCGCGACGGTGGCGCCGGCGGTGGCCCGCAGCTCGGCCACGACACCGTCGTGCGGGGCGGCGATCACGTGTTCCATCTTCATGGCCTCCAGCACGAGCAGGGGCTGGCCCTTGCGGACCGTCTCGCCCGTCGTGGTCTTGACGACGGTGACGGTCCCGGGCATCGGGGCGGTCAGGGCGCCGTGGTGGGCGGCGGTTCCGGCGGCGCGCTCGCCCACCGGGTCGTGGGCGTGCAGCGACCAGGCGTCGCCCTCGACGCCGAGCCAGGTCACCGGGCCGGCGGCGAGGCCGGGAGCGGCGTCGGTGGCCAGCGCGAACGTGGTCTGCAGACCGTCGACGGTCAGGTGCAGCCGGTCGGCGGTCCGGGTCGCGCGGGCATGGTGGACGGGCCCGGCGCCGAGCCGGAGCTCGACCTCGCGGGTGAGCTCGGCGGGATTGTCAGTGGCATCGGCTACGTTGCCCGCAGTGATCGAACGGATGCGCACCGAAACCGGATCCTGGCCGGGGGTACGGAGTCGGTGGGTGGTCCAGGCGGGGGTGCCGCTCAGGCGCCAGCCGGAGGGAAGGGAGAAGGGGTCGGTCCAGCCGCCGGGGTCGGCGGCCGGGGTGAGGTCCAGGTGCCGCGCCAGCGCGGCCGCGTAGTAGAGGAGGTGGGCAGGTGGTGGCGTCTCGGCCGTCAGCGGGTCGGCAGTTGTGGCATCGGCCTCGTGCGTGCCATCGGCCTCGTTGGCCTTGTCGGCCTCGCCGGTCTCGTTCGCGTCGCTCGGCGCGTTCGCCGGGGAGTACGGCGAGGCGAGCAGGGCGGGCTGCTGTTGGGCCGTCTGTTCCACCAGGCCGGTGTCCAGTCGGCCGGCGACGACCTCGGGGTGTGCGAGCAGCCGTCGCAGGAAGCCGGTGTTGGTGGTGACGCCGAGGATGCGGGTATCGGCCAGCGCGGCGCGGAGCCGGCGCAGCGCGGTCGGGCGGTCGGGCCCGTACGCGATGACCTTGGCGAGCATCGGGTCGTAGGCGCTGGTGACGACGGATCCGGGGGCGACTCCGGAGTCGACGCGCACGCCCTCGCCCTGGGGCTCGTCCAGGACGAGGATGCGGCCGCCGGTGGGCAGGAAGTCCCGTTCCGGGTCCTCGGCGCAGATCCGGGCCTCGATGGCGTGGCCCAGGAAGGAGATGTCGGACTGATCGAAGGAGAGCCGTTCGCCCGAGGCGATCCGCAGCTGCCACTCGACCAGGTCGAGTCGGGCTGAATCGTCGCCGACGGCGACGGCGAGTTCGGTGACGGGGTGTTCGACCTGGAGGCGGGTGTTCATCTCCATGAAGAAGAAGTCCCGTACCCCCTCGGTGGAGGCGGTGGCGGAGGAGTCCGGGTCGATGCCGGGAACGATGAATTCCACGGTGCCGGCCCCGGTGTAGCCGCAGGACTCCGCGGCGCGGACGGCCGCGGCGCCCATCGCGGCGCGGGTCTCGGCATTGAGCAGAACGGAGGGGGCTTCTTCGATCAGTTTCTGATGGCGGCGCTGGAGGCTGCATTCGCGCTCGCCGAGGTGGACGGTGGTGCCGTGGGCGTCGGCGAGCACCTGCACCTCGATGTGGCGCGGCCGGTCGACCCAGCGTTCCAGCAGCAGGGTGTCGTCGCCGAAGGCGGTCCGGGCGACGCGGCGGGCGGCGGCGATCTCGGTGGGCAGGTCGGCGCGGTCCCGCACGAGGCGCATACCCTTGCCGCCGCCTCCGGCGGACGGCTTGAGCAGGACGGGGTAGCCGATTTCCTCGGCGGCGGCGAGGAGTTCCCCGTCGGTGGGCGCGGTGGCCTGGCTGCCGGGGACCACCGGAACGCCGGCGGTTCGGACGGCTTCCTTGGCGTTGATCTTGTCACCCATCAGCTCGACCGCACCGGGAGGAGGTCCGATGAAGACGAGGCCGGCGTCGGCGCAGGCGCGGGCGAAGCCGGCGTTCTCGGCGAGGAAGCCGTAACCGGGGTGTACGGCCTGGGCCCCGGTGCGGCGGGCGGCGGCGAGGATCTGGTCGGTGCGCAGGTAGGTCTCGGCCGCCGAGCTGTCGCTGCGGTCGGCGGGGCCGAGCCGGACGGCGATGTCGGCCTCGCGGACGTGCGGCGCGTCGGTGTCGGCGTCGCTGAACACGGCGACCGAGCGCACGCCGAGCCGCCGCAGGGTGCGGATCACCCGGAGGGCGATCTCGCCGCGGTTGGCGACCAGAACTGTGTCGAACATGGGAGGCGTTCCTCCGGGTCGAGGGGAGCCGTACGAAGGAGGTGGCGGCGGAGTGGCGGCGGGGAGGGGAAGGCGCCGGCCCGGGCGGTGCGCCGGCGCCGCGGGAGTCACGCCCGCAGGAGCGGGGTCACACCGACAGGAGAGGAGAGGTCGCGTGGGAGGGGCGGGTCACACCCGCCGGGGCGGGGTCACATCCGGAAGACCCCGTACGGGCCGGGCGGCGGAAGCGGGGCGTTGGCGCAGGCGGTGAGGGCGAGGCCGACGACGGTGCGGGTGTCCATCGGGTCGATCACGCCGTCATCCCAGAGGCGGGCGGTGGCGTAGTAGGCGTTGCCCTGGCGCTCGTACTGCTCGCGGACGGGGCGCTTGAACTCCTCCTCCGCCTCGGCCGGCCACTGCTCGCCGTGGGCCTCCAGTTGGTCGCGGCGGACGGTGGCGAGGACGGACGCCGCCTGCTCGCCGCCCATCACGGAGATCTTCGAGCCCGGCCACATCCACAGGAAGCGAGGTGAATAGGCCCGGCCGCACATCGAGTAGTTGCCGGCTCCGTACGAGCCGCCGATCACCACGGTCAGCTTCGGGACGCGGGTGCTGGCGACGGCGTTGACCATCTTGGCGCCGTGCTTGGCGATGCCGCCCGCCTCGTACTGCCGGCCGACCATGAACCCGGTGATGTTCTGTAGGAAGAGGAGGGGGATGCCGCGCTGGTCGCACAACTCGATGAAGTGGGCGCCCTTGAGGGCCGACTCGGAGAACAGCACGCCGTTGTTGGCGACGATGCCGACGGGGTGGCCGTGGATCCGGGCGAATCCGGTGACCAGGGTCGCGCCGTACTCGGCCTTGAACTCGGCGAACCGGCTGCCGTCGACCAGCCGGGCGATCACCTCGCGCACGTCGTAGGGCGTGCGCGGGTCGACCGGGACGGCCCCGTACAGGCCGACCGGGTCCACGGCCGGCGGCTCGACCGGGGTGAGCGGCCACGGCCTGGCCGAGCGCGGGCCGAGCCCGGCCACGATCGTGCGGACGATGGAGAGGGCGTGGGCGTCGTCCTCGGCCAGGTGGTCCGTCACCCCCGAGGTGCGGGAGTGCAGGTCACCACCGCCCAGTTCCTCGGCGGTGACCACCTCTCCGGTGGCGGCCTTCACCAGCGGCGGCCCGCCCAGGAAGATCGTGCCCTGGTTGCGGACGATCACGGCCTGGTCGCTCATCGCCGGGACGTACGCCCCGCCGGCGGTGCAGGAGCCGAGCACGGCGGCGATCTGCGGGATGCCCGCGGCGGAGAGCCTGGCCTGGTTGTAGAAGATCCGGCCGAAGTGGTCGCGGTCCGGGAAGACCTCGTCCTGCATGGGGAGGAAGGCGCCGCCGGAGTCCACCAGGTAGACACAGGGCAGCCGGTTCTCCAGCGCGACCTCCTGGGCGCGCAGGTGCTTCTTCACGGTCATCGGGTAGTAGGTGCCGCCCTTGACGGTGGCGTCGTTGGCGACCACCACCACCTCGCGTCCGGCGACCCGGCCGATGCCCGCGATCACCCCGGCCGCGGGCGCCGCCCCGTCGTACATCCCGTCGGCGGCCAGCGGGGCCAGTTCCAGGAAGGGCGAGGCCGGGTCGAGCAGGGTGTCCACCCGGTCGCGGGGGAGCAGCTTGCCGCGCGCCGTGTGCCGGGCGCGGGCCCTGGCGCCGCCGCCGAGGGCCGCCGCGTCGAGCTTCTCGCGCAGCTCGGCGACGAGGGCCCGGTGTGCCTCGGTGTTGGCCCGGTAGGCGGTGGAGCCCGGGTCGACCGCGGTGCCGAGCCGGGGCGCGGGAGCAGCGGCTCCCGGCGGTACGGCACCCGGCGCCGCCGTGGTGCCGGCCGCTGCGCTGCCATGGACGCCGGTGGGTACACCGGCGGTTGAGATGACCATTCCCAAGAGCTCCCTTGCCCTCGGCACCAGGTGGGCGGCCGAATGCGGTGCGCCCGTGGACCCCACGTTAATTAACGTTAACTTACGCGCCCAGGTTAACGGCCGATAACCCCACTGTCTACGATGGGCAGCATGCCGAACGTCCCCGCAGCCTCCGCGCTCCCACGCCGCGACCAGATCCGTCGGGAGGCCGCGCGACTCTTCGCGGCCCGGGGTTTCCTCGGGGTGGGTGTGGACGAGATCGGCAAGGCCGTCGGCATCAGCGGCCCCGGGCTCTACCGCCACTTCGCCGGAAAGGACGCGATGCTCGCCGATCTGCTGATCGGCATCAGCGAGCGCCTGCTGGAGGAGGGGCGGCGCCGGGCGGGCGGCGGTGACGGTCCGGCCGCCGCGCTGGACGCGCTGATCGGCGGCCACGTCGACTTCGCCCTCGACGACCGCGACCTGATCACCCTCCACGACCGCGAGCTGCTGAACCTCAAGGAGGAGGACCGCCGCACCGTCCGCCGGCTCCAGCGCGGCTACGTCGAGCTGTGGGTGGACGTGGTCCGGCAGGCCTATCCGCAGCTGACGGGCCCCGCCGCCGAACCGGTGGCCAGGGCCGCCGTCCACGCCGTCTTCGGCCTGATCAACTCGACCCCGCACAGCCTCGGCCCGGGCCCCGCCCAGGACGAGCGCTCCGGCCTCCAGCGCGACGGCATGGCCGTCCTGCTGCACGCCCTCGCCCACGGCGCCTTCGCGGCGGCGGCGGAGTCGGTGTCCGCGCAGGCCTGATCCCTGCGCCCCCGGAGGGCCTGCCCGGCGGTCCGGGCCCAAGCGTCGGCGGTCCGGCTCCGAGGCCGGAGGCCTACGGCCACCGGAGGTCTAGGACCAAAGGATGGCGCCCGCCCGCCCCTGGCCGCTGGGCCTTCGGCGGGTCGTCCGCGACCCTGGAGTCAGGCGACCCTGGAGGCGGGCGGGGTCGGCGGGCCGTGTGTGCGTTCGGCCGGGACGCGTTCGGCCGGGAATCACCGCAGGCCTCAGGCTGTTGGCCAGTCCGCCGGACCGGACGATCTGGGCCGCCCGGTCCGCTCCGGCCCCATCCGGGCCGGAAACGCCATGGCGGCCACCCGACGAAATGGTTAGCATCCCTAAATATGCCTGAGACTCACGGATCCACGGTGGAGCAATCCCCGAGCGGCTCACCGGACCCCGGCGCGAGCCCGCAGCTGGACGGCGACCACCCGCAGCCGGACGGCGACCACCCGCAGGCCGTCGGCTGGCTGCGCCGCCTGGTCGGCTACTGCTGGCGGTCCCGCCGCAGCGTGCTGCTCGCCTTCGGCGCCTCGCTCGTCGGCATGGCCGTCACCTCGCTGGTGCCGCTGGTCACCAAGGTGATCATCGACGACGTCATCACCGCGCACACCCGCTCGCTGGTCCCCTGGGCGGTGGTGCTGCTGCTCGCCGCCGTCGTCGTCTTCGGTTGCACCCAGGTCCGCCGCTACTACGGCGGTCAGCTCGCCCTGGACGTCCAGCACGACATGCGCAGCGACCTGTTCCGCTCGCTCGGCCGGCTCGACGGCCACCGCCAGGACCGGCTGGACACCGGCCAGGTGGTCGGGCGCGCGACCTCCGACCTCCAGCTGATCAACGGCCTGCTCTCGATGCTGCCGATGATGACCGGCTACCTGGTGATGTTCGTCATGTCGCTGGCCGTGATGGTCTGGCTCTCCCCGCCGCTCACCTTGATAGCCCTGGTGATGGCCCCCGCGCTGTGGTGGATCACCGTCCTCAGCCGCAAGCGCCTCTTCCCCGCCACCTGGGCCGCCCAGCAGGAGGCGGCCGCCGTCGCGGGCGTGGTGGACGGCGCGATCGGCGGCGTCCGGGTGGTCAAGGGCTTCGGTCAGGAGGCGCAGGAGCTGGACAAGCTGGAGCGGGCCTCCCGTCACCTGTTCGCCGCCCGGCTCCGGTCGATCCGGCTCAACGCCCGCTACAACCCGGCGATGCAGGCCATCCCGGCGCTCGCGCAGGTCGCGGTGCTGGCCTTCGGCGGCTGGCTGGCCGTCGACGGCCAGGTGTCGCTCGGGACCTTCGTCGCCTTCTCCACCTACGTCGCGCAGATGACCGGGCCGGTGCGGATGCTCACCATGGTCATCACGGTCGGCCAGCAGGCCCGGGCCGGTGTGGAGCGCGTCCTCCAGCTGATCGACGAGCGCCCGCTGGTCCAGGAGCGCCCGGACGCGCTCACCCTGGACCTCACCGGGGACGGCACCCGTGAAGGCGCCGCCACCGGCGTCCGCGAAGGCAGCGCCGCAGGCCCTCGCGCCACCGCAGGCCCCCGCGCCACCGCAGACACCCGAACCTCTGATGTCGCCCTGGAGTTCGACCAGGTCGAGTTCCGCTACGACCCCGAGCACCCCGCCCCCGTCCTGCACGGCCTCAGCCTGAAGCTGGCCCCCGGCGAGACCCTCGCCCTGGTCGGGGCTTCCGGCTCCGGCAAGTCGACGGTGGCGCAGCTGGTGCCGCGCTTCTACGACCCGGCGGCCGGCGCCGTCCGCCTCTACGGCCACGACCTGCGCGACCTCACCCTCGACTCGGTCCGGTCGGCGGTCGGCATCGTCCCCGAGGAGAGCTTCCTGTTCTCCGAGTCGGTCCGCACCAACATCGCCTACGGCCGTCCGGACGCCACGGACGAGCAGGTGGTGGCGGCCGCGCGGGCCGCCCAGGCCGACGAGTTCGTCCGCGCGCTGCCCGACGGCTACGAGACCAAGGTCGGCGAGCAGGGCCTGACCCTCTCCGGAGGCCAGCGCCAGCGGATCGCGCTGGCCCGGGCGATCCTCACCGACCCCCGGATCCTGCTGCTGGACGATGCCACCTCGGCAGTGGACCCGCAGGTCGAGGCGGAGATCCACGACGCGCTGCGCTCGGTGATGACCGGCCGCACCACGCTGCTGATCGCCCACCGCCGTTCGACCCTGCAGCTCGCCGACCGGATAGCCGTCCTGGATCACGGCCGGCTGCTGGACATCGGCACGCACGAGGAACTCGACGCCCGATGTCCCCAGTACCGGGCTCTGATCACCGACCCCGAGGCCGGCCGCACACCCCGGTCGTCCGAGGCCCCGCAGACCGTCGAGCAGGCCTCTCCGCAGACCCCCGAGCAGCCTGCTGGGCAGCAGGCCCCCGAGCAGCAGACCCCTGAGCAGCCGGCCGCTGAGCAGACCGAGGCGTGGTCCACCCCCGAGCCTGTCCACGAACCGACCCCCACGCCAGCCTCGCCCCCCACCCCGGAACCCGTCGCCACGCAGACCCCCGCCCCGGCCACCCCCGACCTCCCCACCCCCGACCTCCCCACCCCCGCCCTGGTCAAGGCGGCCCGCACCGCCGACCCTGACCTGCTGGCCAAGGTCGCGGCCCTCCCGCCGGCCGCCGACTCCCCGGCGGTCCCGCGCGCCGAGGCCGAGGCCGGTGACCCGGACTTCACCCTCCGCCGCCTGCTGCGCCCCTTCCGCGTCCCGCTCGCCTTGGCCCTGCTGCTCGTCGCGCTCGACGCGGCCTCCGGCCTGGTGCTGCCGGTGCTGATCCGGCACGGCATCGACCAGGGAGTCAGCAAGGCCCTGATGTCCGGGGTCGCCGTGGCCGCGCTCGCCGCGCTGGTGGTGGTGCTGCTGGACTGGTTGGTGCAGAGCGCCGAGAACCGGGTCAGCGGCCGGACCGGTGAGCGGGTGCTCTACCTGCTCCGCCTCAAGATCTTCGCCCACCTCAACCGGCTCGGCCTGGACTACTACGAGCGCGAGCTGTCCGGTCGGATCATGACCCGGATGACCACCGACCTGGACTCGCTGACGTCCTTCCTGCAGACCGGCGTGGTCACCGCCGTGGTCAGCCTGCTGACCTTCGGCGGGATCTTCGCCGCGCTGCTGATCATCGACGCCGGCCTGGCCCTGGTGGTCTTCGCGGTGCTGCCGCTGCTGGTGATCGCGACGCTGGTGTTCCGTCGGAAGTCCAGGGATCAGTACGAGTTGTCCCGGGACCTCATCAGCACCGTCAACGCCGACCTCCAGGAGAACGTGGCGGGCATGCGGATCGTCCAGGCCTTCCGCCGCTTGGACACCAACACGGACCGCTTCGTCGCCCGGGGCGTCGCCTATCGCGAGGCCCGGGTGCGCGCGCAGCTGTACATCTCGCTGTACTTCCCGTTCGTCCAGTTCCTCTCCAGCGTGGCCGCCGCGCTGGTGCTGATCGTGGGCGCGGCCCGGGTCGACGCCGGGACGCTGACGGTCGGCGCGCTGGTCGCGTACCTGCTGTACATCGATCTGTTCTTCGCACCGGTCAATCAGCTGTCCCAGGTGTTCGACGGCTACCAGCAGGCTTCGGTGGGTCTCGGCCGGATCCGGGAGCTGCTGCGCACCCCGACCGCCACGGCCGAGGCGGCCGACCCCGTGCCGGTGCCCGAGGGGCTGCGCGGCGAGATCTCCTTCGAGGGCGTCGGCTTCGCCTACAACGGCGGTGCGGACGGCGCCCCGAACGTGCTGACCGGTGTGGACCTGCACATCCCGGCCGGGCAGACGGTGGCGCTGGTGGGCGAGACCGGCGCCGGCAAGTCGACGCTGGTGAAGCTGGTCGCCCGGTTCTACGACGCGACGGAGGGCACCGTGCGGGTGGACGGGGTCGACCTCACCCGCTTCGACCTGGCGCAGTACCGCCACCGGCTGGGCGTGGTGCCGCAGGAGGCGTACCTGTTCGCGGGCACGGTGCGCGAGGCGATCGCGTACGGCCGGCCCGACGCCTCGCCGGCCGAGGTGGAGGCGGCGGCCCGGGCGGTCGGCGCGCACGACATGATCGTCCGGCTGTCCGGCGGCTACGACCACGAGGTCGCGGGTCGCGGCCGCAACCTCTCGGCCGGCCAGCGGCAGTTGATCGCGCTGGCCCGGGCCGAGCTGGTCGATCCGGACGTCCTGCTGCTCGACGAGGCGACCGCGGCGCTCGACCTGGCCACCGAGGCGGCGGTCAACCAGGCCGCGGACCGCCTCAGCGGCGGCCGCACCACGCTGGTCATCGCCCACCGGCTGACCACCGCCGAGCGCGCAGACCGGGTCGTCGTGCTGGACCACGGCCGGGTGGTCGAGGACGGCACGCACACCGAGCTGCTCGCCCGGGGCGGCACGTACGCCCGGCTCTGGCAGGCGTTCATCGCGGACGGCCACCCGGCGGTCGAGGCCGTCGCCGCCGGGTAGCCGACTGCCCGCGATCAGTCTGGCGGACCGTCGCCGGCGGCCCGTCAGGCTGATCGTCAGGCGGCGATCAGCGAGGCCAGCAGGCCGGTGGCGTCGATCCCGCGCGGCAGGTCGCTGACCTGTCCGTCGCCGACCTCGACCACGCGCCAGCCGGAGCCGTCGGCCCGGCTGGCGAGGTCGGTGGTGACGAAGCGGCAGCCGAGCATCCGGACCAGGGGGCGGACGCCGGCGAGGTCGGGTTCGACATCGTGGTGAGGCGCGTCGGGGTGCGGTCCTACCAGGACGGGTTCGCCGTCCAGCCACCACACCCGCGCCTCCACGGCCCGCCCGCTCCCACGGCCCGACCCTCCATCCGACCCTCCATCCGACCCTCCATCCGGCCCTTCGCCCGATCCTTCGCCCGATCCTTCGCCCGAGTCGTCACCCGAGCTGCCGCCCGGCCCGTCGGCCAGCGGCTCGAACTCCTCGTACCGCCGCAGCACCACCCCGCCGGTCAGGAACTCGCCCTGGAGCTCGACGAACCGCGCCACCACGCGTCCGACGCTCGCCAGATCGGCCAACTCGGGGACGTAGCAGGCCTCGTGCCACTCGTGCTTGCGCGACTTCACGTAGTCCTTGACGATCGCCGGCCCGCTCCCGCCGAGCCGGGCCGCGGCGGCCGCCAGCTCTTCCGGCCCGGGCACCGCGGCAGCGGCGGCGGGGATCCACGTGCTGGGCGGGGTCGCCCCCTCGAACACGCCGTACCAGCCCGGCAGTTCGTGTGCCGTCGCGTAGCCGGCCGGGCTGGTCAGCAGGGCGCAGCCGCGCGCGGCGAGCGCGGCGGCGAAGCCGGCGTAGCGGGCGGACGGAAGCATCCAGCCCCGGTACCAGAGCGGACCCCGGTCCTGCGGCACCCGTCGGACCGCCTGCTCGGCGTGCCCGGTGAGCAGCGCGTCGTGGTCGACCAGGTGGTGCTCGCCGCCCAACTCCCGCAGCAGCCTGGCCTCCCAGGCGAAGTGCGGGTCGGGCCGGCGCGGGTTGAGCGGGTCGGCGGGGAAGAGGATCGCGGGTACGGGCATGGCCGTCAGGGTAAGGCCCGGGCGGGGCGGCGTCGGCGGCTTTCGGCGCGTCAAACCCGCTCGACGGCCCGGCCGGGTGCTGGGAGAGTGATCCGATGCGAAATCTGCTGAGACTCCGTAGGCGTGTCCCCCGGCAGGCGGCTCGCACGGTGGTCCTGGACGAGGACGGCTCGGTCTTCCTGCTCCGTTCGGACAACGACGAGGTCGGCGTCCACTGGACCATGCCGGGCGGCGGGCTGGAGCCCGGCGAGACCCCGTGGACCGGAGCCCGGCGCGAACTCTGGGAGGAGACGGGCTGGAGCGACCTCGAACCGGGCCCGCTGCTCTGCACCTGGGAACACGACTTCACCTGGCACGGCACCCCGGTCCGTCAGCACGAGCACATCTACCTCACGGGCGGACCGCACCGCGGTCCGGTCGGTGATGTCAGCGCGGTGCATGCCGAGGACCGGATCCTCGACTGGCGCTGGTGGACCCCGGCCGACCTGGCGGACGAGAACGCCGACGCGCTCTGGCCGCCCCGGCTGCCGGAGTTGCTGACCGCCGTCCGCGAGGGCTGGGCCGTCGACGGGCGCCCCCCGGTACCCGTCGACCTCGGCTTCATCCCGAACGCCCCGGCCAGCCGCTGACGGCCGCCCGCTGACCGCTCCCCGACGCGCGGCCGACCGCGATCTCCCGGCTGCCGTCCCCTGGTCGTTGCCGGCGGCCCCTGAACGCGCGCTGCTGCGACCGTTGCCGACGGGCCCTGCCCGCGCGCTGCTACGACCACACGCCCCTACGGGCGCCCGCCGCGTCGTGCCCGCCCGCCCGGGCCGGATTCCCAGCCGTGCAGGTCCAGCTCCCGGTCGTGCAGCGCGCAGGGGTTCATCAGCACGGTCAGCTGCGCGTCGGTCAGCTGCTCGAAGGCGAGCCCGGTGGCGGACAGCAGTTGCTCGGTCGGCACCGAGACGGCGATGGCGGGGCGCCAGGAGGGCAGCACGATCAGGCTGGTGCCGCGGCCGATCCGGACCGGTTCCGCCGTCACCCGGATCGGCGCCCGCTCCTCCGGGCGGCCGACGGCCTCGGGCTGGTTCGGGCTGCCGCCGATCAGGATGCCGAGCGGTGTCTCGGCCCGCGCCGCCTCGGGGCCGGCGGCCGATGGCGCTGTCACAGCCCCGGTGCCTCCGATGGGTTCACCCGAACCGGGTGCGGCTGCCGCCCGGACCTCGGCCGGGAGAGCGGCGGAGGTCGCGGCCGTCTCCCGTGCGGCCGCCCCCTGCCCGGTCGCGTCGGCCTGCGGGTGCATCCGGCGCAGTCGGCGCGAGGGCGCGGGGCGCCGGGATCCGGTGGCCCGGAGTTCCTCGCGCGCCGCGCGCAGCACGGGCACGGCCCGGTCGCCCTCGGGCGCGACGGCCGGTCGACCGAACCGGCCTGCCCCGGTCCCGGCCCGCCCGCCCACGGCCTCGGCCTCGCCACCCGGAACGTCTTCACGGTGCTGAACGCCCGCGCCGCCCGCGCCGCTCTCACGGACCCCGCCCTCACGGACCCCGCCGTCCCCGTCTCCGTCCTCGTCGTCGCCGTCCTCGGCGCTCTCGCCGAGCAGCGCCCGGACCTCCTTGGCCGGTCGCCGGCACGCGGCCGCCAGGTCGGCGACCGAGCGGCCTTGGGCGCGGGCGGCCCGCAGCCGGTCGGCGAGCGCCGCCCGCAGCCGTGAGGTGGTCGGATCGTCCGCAGCCGCCTCGCCCCCCGCTGCGGGTCCGCCGTTCCCCGCGCCGTCCTCCCGTCCGCGCGGCTGCGGAACCGAGTCGTGGCGTGAGCCGCCCGCCTGGCGCGGCCCACCGGCCGTGCCGGACGGGGCGGCGCCCGGAGCGCCGGCCGGGCCGGTCTCGGCGGCCGTCGCGATGGAGCAGCGCGCGGCGTGCGGGGGCGCGGATCCGGCGCTGCCCCCGGGCGGGCCGGGCAGGGACGGGTCGGTTGCGGCGGGGTGGAGCGAGGTCATCGGCACGGGCCCTTCGGCGGACGGTCCGGATGATCCTCCCGCACCGCGCGACCAGCTCCAAGAGTCAGTTCCGGGGGTGTGCGCGAGACCACTGCCCGCCCCTACGCCCCGTGTCGACTCAAGTGCCGGGCGCGACGAAGCCCTTGAGGTCGGTGAGCACCGCGTTGGCGGCCATGACACCGAGCCCGAGGAACCAGGTCTCGTCCGAAACCGGCCGGGCCTGACCGGACTTGACCGCGCCGAGGGTCTTCCAGAGCGCGCCGCCGAGCACCGCGTCCTGGTTGGTGGAGCTGGGGCTGCCGTACACGCCGTAGAAGATCCAGTCGGCGTCGGCCTTGTCGATCTGCTCCGGGCTGACCTCCACCGCGAGTTCCTTGACCTGTTCGATCTTGGGCTGCGGCAGCGGGACGTCGGTGAGGATGGTGCCGATGAAGGACAGCTCGGCGTACAGCCGGGTCCGGCCGGGCATGAAGCGCAGCGGCGTGATGGTGGGCCGCTTGTCGCCGAGCTTGGCGCCGATCGCGGTGGCGGCTGCCTGGTACGCGTCGAGCTGGGTCTTGGCCTCGGCCTCCAGGCCGAACGGGCTGGCGTTGAGCTGGAAGTTCTGCTTCCAGGGGTAGCCGGGGCGCAGCGAGAAGACGGTCGGCGCGATCTTGGAAAGCTGCGCGTACTGGTCCTGGGCGCGCAGCTGGCTGCCGAGGATCAGGTCGGGCTTGAGCGCGGCGATGGCCTCCAGGTTGAGGCTGTTGATGGTGCCGACGTTGGCCGGGTTGCCGGCCTTGTCCTTGAGGTAGGACGGCAGGGACTTGGAGCCGTCGGTGTAGACGATGCCGACCGGCTGGATGCCGAGTGCGACGACGTTGTCGAGTTCGCCGGTGTCCAGGACCACGACCCGGGTGGGCTTGGCGGGGATGACGGTCTCGCCCATGGCGTGCTTGACGGTGCGCGGGTAGACGCCGGGGGCGGCGTCGGTGCCGAAGCCCTTCATCTTCTCGATCACGGTGGCGTAGTCGTCGCCGCCCTGCTTGACCGACTTCTGGTCGGGCGATGCGCCGCCGGTGCCGGGGGTCGCGCCGCCGGAGCCGCCGTTGCCGCCCGAGCCGCCGGAGCTGCCGCAGGCGGTGAGCAGTCCGCCGAGGCCGAGGACCGCCCCGCCGGCGATCCCGGCGGAGAGGAACCTGCGGCGGGAGGGGGTGCGGGGGACGAGGACCAGGTCGTCGGGGTGGGGGGCCACGCGATGCTCCTTCGAATCGAGGTTAGGTGAGGCAAACCTATCCGAAGCGTCCGAGGGGGGACGTGGCGACCCGTCCGGGCTGGGGGTGAACCATCTCAAACCTTGACATAAGGGAGAAATTCTCTTGACCCTAATCCTTTGAAACCAAGGTACACCGCTTAACGCGCCGTTAATGCTGCACCTTGACGGCCTTCACCGAGAACGAATCGAAGCAAGTGGTTTAGATCACCAAGGGTTGGTCTACTCAACCTTCCATGCTCGCGCCTAGGGTGCGCTGGTGTTTGATCAGCAGCTCTCAGAGCACGGAAGCAGCGGCCGGGCAATGGCGCCCGGCGCTCCGCAGGGTGCCCCGGTCAGTGGCATCAGTGGTGGAGTCCCCGACCAGGGGACAGCTGGGGGAGCGGGGGACAAGGGTCTACGGGGCAACTCGGTGGGCCTGCTGGGCAGTGTGGTCCTGGGCGTTTCCACGGTCGCCCCGGTCTACTGCCTGACCGCGACACTCGGGCCGACCGTCACCGCGGTCGGCGTCCAGATGCCCGCCGTGTTCCTGGCCGGCTTCCTGCCGATGCTGCTCGTCGCGTTCGCCTACAAGGAGCTGAACAAGGACTTCCCGGACTGCGGCACGTCCTTCACCTGGACGGTCAAGGCCTTCGGCCCCCGGGTCGGCTGGATGGCCGGCTGGGGCCTGACCGTCGCGACCATCATCGTGCTGTCCAACCTGGCCGGGGTCGCGACCGAGTTCCTCTACCTGATGCTCGGCGAGATGACCGGCAGGAGCTGGGTCGCCGAACTCGACCAGAACCAGGCCGTCCACCTGCTCACCGTCGTCCTGCTGATCGCCGGCGCCACCGCGATGAGCTACCGGGGGATGACCGCCACCAAGTGGTTCCAGTACAGCCTGGTCGGCCTCCAACTCGCCGTGCTGGTGCTCTTCTCGGCCATCGCCGTCGGCAAGGCCGCCGCCGGCGACCTGCCCGACTCGATCGGCTTCTCGTTCTCCTGGCTCAACCCGCTCCAGGTCAGCTCCTTCAGCGCCTTCACCGCCGGCCTGTCGCTGTCGATCTTCATGTACTGGGGCTGGGACACCTGTCTCACCATGAACGAGGAGACCCTCGGCAGCGCCAAGACCCCCGGCCGCGCCGCGATGGTCTCCATGGTCACCCTGGTCGGCTCGTACCTGCTGGTCGCGATCTCCGCCCAGATGTTCGCGGGCGTCGGCTCCACCGGCTCCGGCCTCAGCAACCCGGAGACCTCCGACAACGTCTTCGCCGCGCTCGCACGCCCGGTCCTCGGCTCGCCGTGGAGCGTCCTGCTCTTCCTGGCCGTCGTCGCCAGCGCCGCCGCCAGCCTCCAGACCACCTTCATCCCGGTGGCCCGCACCCTGCTCGCGATGAGCGCCTACCGTGCCGTGCCGCCGCGCTTCGGCGCCGTCCACCCGCGCTTCCGCACCCCCGGATACGCCACCGTCGCGGCCGGCATCGCCACCGCCGTCTTCTACGTCGGCATGAGCCTGATCAGCGAGAACGTCGTCCAGGACACCATCCTGGCGCTCGGCCTGATGATCTGCTTCTACTACGCGCTGACCGCGTTCGCCTGCGTTTGGTACTTCCGCCGCTCGCTGCGCACCGGCCCCCGCGACCTGTTCCTCAAGGGCATCGCCCCGCTGCTCGGCGGCGTGCTGCTGAGCGGGGTCTTCCTGCAGACCCTCACCGACGCCTGGAACCCGGACTACGGCAGCGGCGCCGTTTTCGGCATCGGCTCGGTGTTCGTCATCGGCGTCGGCATCCTGCTGCTCGGCGCCGTCCTGATGACCTGCTACGGGCTGGCCCGGCCGGAGTTCTTCCGCGGCGAGACGCTGCGCAAGGACACCCCCGCGCTGGTCGTCGAGGACTGAGAGGACCGGGAGGACCGGGAGGACCGGAGCGCCGAAAGCCGACCACGCCGCCGGGCACCGACGCTATCCTCGACCGCATGAAGCTCTACGCGGGCCAGTGCTGGTGGGGGGGCTGGGGGGGGGGGAACCCCCCCCCCCCCCCCCCCACGCCCCCCCCCGAGAGCCCCCTTCTTTTTCCCCCGAACAAGCCACACCCCCCCACCAACCGCCCCCCCCCCGCACCCACAAGGGAAAC
>NZ_JBWKER010000021.1:111471-125243 GCF_056435345.1 Kitasatospora sp. NPDC043950 | reverse complement strand
CGCGATCCGGTCCGATATCCGCTCACTCGCAGGCGCCTTGACCTGCCCCACCCTCGCCACACCACAACCAACGAGACACCGACCACAAAGTCACCGGCATTGAACCTAGGTCGGCGCCGCGTGGGCCGGGGCCGCGTCGTGGGCGGCGACGAAGGCGTGGCGGGCGCGGCTGCCGGGTGGGGCGAGGCAGACGAAGACGTACCGGCCCTCCTCGGGCAGGGCGAGCACCGTGTAGTCCAGGACGTCGGTGTCCAGTGCCGGGTGGCGGATGTGGAGCCGGCCGGGGCCGGGCGGGCCGGCCCGGTGGCGATCCCACAGCGCGGCGAAGGCCGGGCTGTCCGAGGACATCCGGCGGACCAGGCGGGTGAGCCCGCGGTCCCCCGGGCGGTCCGCGTGGTGGGCGCGCAGCGAGGCGACGAGGTCCGCGCCGATCGAGCCGGTGGCCGCGAAGTTGCCCTGTGAGCGGTCCCCGTACGGGCAGCAGAACACCTGCCAGAGCAGGTTGCGCTCGTGGGGCGGGCGCCGTTCCGGCCAGGCCATCAGCAGGCCGGCCGGGCGGTTCCAGGCGAGGAGTTCGAAGGTCGGGCCGGTGACGAAGGCGGGCGCGGCGTCCAGGGTGTCCAGCAGCGCCAGGGTGGTGGCGGAGACGGCCGGCGGCTCGGGCGGTGCCCCGGCCGGTGCGCGGTGCCGGGCGGCCAGCCGGTGCAGGTAGGCGCGCTCCGCCCCGGCCAGTTGCAGGGCCTCGGCGATGCCGTCGAGGACCGGGCCGGTGGGCACCCGCTGGCGGCCCTGCTCCAGCCGGGCGTAGTAGTCGGCGGAGATGCCCGCACGGGCCGCCACCTCCTCGCGGCGCAGCCCGGGCGTCCGGCGGCGCCCGGCCGGGGGCAGGCCCGCCTCGGCGGGCGCGAGGCGGGCGCGGCGGGCGCGCAGGAACGCGCCCAGCGGGGTCTCGGGCATGCGGTCACGCTGCCACAGCCGGGCGGGGTTAGCCAGGACCTGGCCGTCCCTGGTCGGCCCGTCCCCGGTCGGCCGGTCCCTGGTCGGCCCGTCCCCGGGAAGGGCTGGCCGCTGGTGGTCCGGGCGGGGCTCCGGGAGGCTCGCCGCATGGGACTTCTCGACGACAAGGTCACGATCGTCACCGGCGCCGGGCGCGGCATCGGCGCGGCCGCCGCCCGGCTGTTCGCCCGGGAGGGCGCGCTGCTGGTGCTGGCCGCCCGCTCCGGCGCCGAGGTGGAGGCGCTGGCCGCCGAGCTGCGGGCCGGCGGGGCCCGGGCGGTGGCCGTCGTCGCCGACCTGACCGCCGCGGAGGGCGCCGAGCGGACGGTCGAGGCGGCGCTCACGACGTACGGCCGGCTGGACGCGGCC
The DNA here is from genome assembly GCF_056435345.1 of Kitasatospora sp. NPDC043950. Classification (NCBI taxonomy): domain Bacteria; kingdom Bacillati; phylum Actinomycetota; class Actinomycetes; order Kitasatosporales; family Streptomycetaceae; genus Kitasatospora; species Kitasatospora sp. NPDC043950. The sequence continues at coordinate 123,878 of NZ_JBWKER010000021.1, read as the reverse complement.
TTCGACAACGCGGGCTCCGGCCTGTCGCCGGCCCCGCTCGCCGAGCGCACCGAGGCCGAGTGGGACGACACCCACGCGCTCAACCTGCGCGGCAGCTGGCTCTGCCTGCGGGCCCAGCTGCGGGCGATGGCGGCGGGCGGTCGGGGCGGCGCCGTGGTGCTCAACTCCGGGGTGGGCGCGCTGGTCGGCGGCTTCGGGGACGGCGTCCAGCAGGCTGCCAAGCACGGCCTGACCGGCCTGGTGAAGGCGGCCACCGCCGACTACGCCCGACACGGCATCCGGGTCAACGCCGTCGCGCCCGGCGTGGTGCGGACGCCCTCGACGGAGCAGTTCTTCGCGTCCGGCCCGGAGTTCGACGCCCTGGTGGTCCGCTCGACCCCGCTGGGCCGGGCGGGCTCGGACACCGAGATCGCGGAGGCGGCGGCCTGGCTGCTGAGCGACCGGGCGTCGTACGTGGCCGGGGTGACCCTGCCGGTGGACGGCGGGATCACCGCGACCCGGCGGTTCGACTGAGTGCGGGCCCGGCCGGTTCGGGGAAGACCCGGTCGGTCGGGGCGGGCCCGGCGGCACCGTACGGGGGTCGGTGCCGCCGGGCCTACTCCGGCGCCGGTTCCAGCCCGGCCGACCGGGCGGCGGTGCGGAGCAGGGCGCGGAGCATGGGGGTGGTGAGGCGGCCGGTGTTGGTGTTGCGCGGGCTCACGTGGTAGCAGCCGTACAGCTGGAGGGCGGGGCCGCCGTCGGTGGCGGGAAGGACGGCCAGGGCGCCGTGACCGAAGGCGGGTCGGGGCCGGGGGACCTGCCAGCCGGCCTGCGCGAGGGCGGGCAGGAGGGCCTGCCAGGCGAAGCCGCCGAGGGCGACGACGGTTCGTACGGTGGGGCGCAGCAACTGGAGTTCGCGGGTGATCCAGGGGCGGCAGGTGTCGCGTTCGGCGGTGCTGGGCTTGTTGTCGGGCGGGGCGCAGCGGACCGGGTCGGTGATGCGGACGCCGTGCAGGCGCAGGCCGTCGCCGTACCGGACGGACTCGGGGCGGTTGGCGAGTCCGAGGTCGTGGAGCGCCGCGTAGAGCAGGTCGCCGGAGGGGTCGCCGGTGAAGATCCGGCCGGTGCGGTTGGCGCCGTGGGCGGCGGGGGCGAGGCCGACCAGGACGAGCGGGGCGTCGGGCGGGCCGAAGCCGGGGATCGGGCGGGCCCAGTAGTCCCAGTCCAGGTAGGCGCGGCGCTTGGTGCGGGCGGTCTCCTCGCGCCACTGGACCAGGCGAGGGCAGGCCCGGCAGTCGGTGACGACGCGGTCCAGTGCGGTGAGCGAGGTGGCGCGGGCGGCGGCCTCGGCGGGGTGGCGGGGGTGGCCGGGGTCGTCGGCGGCGGACTGCGGCATGGCCACGATCCTACGGTCCGTCTCTGGCCCCGCATCGGCCCTGCGCCGGCCTGCCCGGGCAGGCGTAGCGTGGAATCAGCTGCTCCGGCGGCCCCCGGCTGGGCCGGGTCGGCGACGGCCGGGGCTGGCTGGTGCGCGAGGAGGCCTCGCCGAGGCCGCAAGGAGGCCGCGATGATCGTCGATGCGGTGCTGGGTGCCATCGGGGGGCTGGTCGGGCTGGGGGCGATCTGGGCGGGCCTGAGCGTCCGGGTCGTCCAGCAGTTCCAGAAAGGAGTGGTGTTCCGCTTCGGCCGGGTGCGCAGGGAGGTGCGCGAGCCCGGGCTGGTGGCGCTGCTGCCGATCGCGGACAAGTTGCGCAAGGTGAACGTGCAGATCGTGACGATGCCGATCCCGGCGCAGGAGGGCATCACCCGGGACAACGTGACCGTCCGGGTGGACGCGGTGGTGTACTTCCGGGTCGAGGACCCGGTGAGGGCGACCGTCAACGTGCAGGACTACCAGTTCGCGATCTCCCAGGTGGCGCAGACCTCGCTGCGCTCGATCATCGGCAAGAGCGAGCTGGACGACCTGCTGGCCAACCGCGAACCGATCAACCAGGGGCTGGAGTTGATGATCGACAGCCCGGCGCTGGGCTGGGGCATCCAGATCGACCGGGTGGAGATCAAGGACGTCGCGCTGCCGGAGTCGATGAAGCGCTCGATCGCGCGGCAGGCGGAGGCCGAGCGGGAGCGGCGGGCGCGGATCATCACGGCGGACGGTGAGTACCAGGCCTCGGCCCGGTTGTCGGAGGCGGCGGCGGTGATGAGCGCGACCCCGGCGGCGCTCCAACTGCGGCTGCTCCAGACGGTGGTGGAGGTGGCGGCGGAGAAGAACTCGACGCTGGTGCTGCCCTTCCCGGTGGAGCTGCTGCGCTTCCTGGACAGCGCGACGGACAACCAGCAGCGGGCCGCGGTGAATGCCGCGGCGGCAGCGGCGAAGGCCGCCGAACGGGCCGCCGTGGAGCGGGAGGAGGCAGCGAAGGCGGAGGTCGAGCAGGACCGGTCGCAGCACGAACTCCCGCCGCTGGAGGAACTGTTGGACCAGTCGCCACTTCCGGGCGCGGACGCGCCGGGCGGGCGCGCGGAGCCGGACCAGGCGGCCTGACCGGTGCCCGGTGGCGGCCTCCGCGGGCCCGGACCAGGATGGACAGGGGGGCGGAAGCCAGGCCAGGAGGCGGGACCATGACCAGAGCCAGCGACATCATGCACCCGGGCGCGGAGTGCATCCGCGAGCACGAGACGCTCGCCGCCGCCGCCCGGATCATGCGGGAACGGCACGTCGGCGCGCTGCCCATCTGCGGGGAGGACGACAAACTGCTGGGCATCGTGACCGACCGCGACATCGTGCTGCGCTGTGTCGCCGAGGGCCGGGACCCGGCCGGGGTGACGGCGGGCGAGCTGGCCCTGGGCCGGCCGATGACGGTGGAGGCGGACGAGGACGCGGAGCAGGTCCTACGGGTGATGGAGCAGTACCGGGTGCGCCGGCTGCCGGTGATCAACCACCCGGAGCACAAGCTGGTCGGGATGATCAGCGAGGCGGACATCGCGCGCGGGCTGCCGCAGGCTCGGGTCGCGGAGTTCGTGTCGGCGGTCTGCGCAGAGGAGGCGCCCATGGAGGAGGCGGCCACGGAGGAGGAGGCCAAGGCCGGGGCCTGACGGCGCCGGGGTCTGACGGCGCCGGGGTCTGACGGCGCCGGGGTCTGACGACGACGGCGGATCGGGTCGGGGGGTACCGGCCGTGGTGGATCAGGGCTGTGGCGGATCAGGGCCGTTGCGATCAGTCAGGGCATCGTCCGGCCAGTGTGTCGAGGTGGCGGCGCAGTACGGCGCGCAGTTCGCCCGGGCCGACCAGGTCCGGGTGCTGGACGGCCTGGAGGGTGAGGCCGTCGAGCAGGGCGGAGAGGCGGCGGGTCTCGACGGCGAGGTCGAGGCCGGGCGCCAGGGCGCCGGCGCGCTCGGCCTCCGCCAGGACGCGGTGGATCAGCTCACCCGGCAGGGCGCCCGGAAGAAGTGGCCGGAGGCCCGCCCGGCGGCGCCGCCGGGCGGGCTCGAACTGTTCGGCGGCACCGCCGAGTTGGAGCAGGATGCGGAATCCGGCGGCTGGCGCTGGGTGGGCGTCGGCGCCGACGGTGTGCGCGGCGCGGCCGACCGCGGCTACCCGACGAAGGAGGAGGCCGCGGCCCGCGCCGGGGCCTTCCTCGGCGAGCACGCCGCGCCCTAATCGCGCTCCCGAAGCGCCCGGGCGATCAGTTCCGCCAGGTGCAGGGCCTGGCGGCCCTGGGCGAGTTGGGCGATCTGGGTGCGGCAGCTGAAGCCGTCGGCCAGGACCACCGTGTCGGGGGCGGCGGCCCGGACTTCGGGGAGCAGGACGCGCTCGGCGATCGCCTCGGACACCTCGAAGTGGCCCCGCTCGAAGCCGAAGTTGCCGGCCAGGCCGCAGCAGCCGGAGTCCAGCACCCGGTTGTGCAGGCCGAGTCGGTCCTCGATCCGGCGGTCGGCGGCGCTGCCGAGGACGGCGTGCTGGTGGCAGTGGGTCTGGGTGACGGTGTCCAGCGGGACCTGGGGGAGCGGGGTGTCGGGGGCGTACTGGTCGAGGAACTCGGCGAAGGTGCGGGTGCGTTCGGCGAGCGGGCGGCCGTCCGGGCCGAGCAGCCGGGGCAGGTCCTCGCGCAGGGCGGCGGTGCAGCTCGGGTCCATCCCGACCACCGGGGTGTCGGCGGGCAGCCCGGCGCCGGCCAGCGTCCGCAGGCTGCGCCGCAGCACCCGTCGGGCGGTGCCGAGTTGGCCGGTGGAGTACCAGGTCAGGCCGCAGCAGACCGGGCCGGCGGGCAGCCGTACGTCGAAGCCCAGGTGCTCCAGCACCTCGACGGCGGAGCGCAGCACGTTCGGCTGGAGGTGGTCGGAGAAGGTGTCCGGCCACAGCAGCACCGGCCGTGCCCCCGCCGGGGCCGGGTGCGCGGCGCGGTGGCGGCGGTACCAGCGGGTGAAGGTCTCCGGCGGGAGGACCGGCAGCACCCGGCGCCGGTCGATCCCGCCGAGCCGCTTGAGCAGCCCGGCGGCCGGGGAGCGGGCGAGGGTGTTGGCGGCGCCGGGGGCGAGGGCGGCGGCCCGCAGCCAGAGCGGCAGCCAGCCCATCGAGTAGTGGGCGAGCGGGCGCGGGCGGTGCCGGTAGTGCTGGTGCAGGAACTCGGCCTTGTAGGTCGCCATGTCGACATGGACCGGGCAGTCGCTCGCGCAGCCCTTGCAGCTCAGGCAGAGGTCCAGGGCCTCCCGGACCTCCGTCGAGCGCCAGCCGTCGGCGATCGTCGCGCCGCCCTGGCGGCCGGGAGGTGCTGCCATGCCGCGCAGCATCTCGGCCAGCAGCCGGGCCCGGCCCCGGGTGGAGTGCCGCTCCTCGCCGGTGGCCATGTAGCTGGGACACATCACCCCGGTGTTCGGGTCCACGCACTTGGCGACGCCGACGCAGCGGTGCACGGCCTTGGCCAGGCTGCCGCCGTCCTGCTCGTACGGGAGGGCGAGCGGCAGCGGGCGGCGCGGGGCGGTGACGAAGCGCAGGTCGGCGTCGAGCGGGCGCGGGTCGACCATGGTCCCCGGGTTGAGCAGGTGCTCGGGATCCCAGATCCGTTTGAACTCGCCGAACAGGGCGATCACGTCGGGCGGGTACATCCGGGGCAGCAGTTCGCCGCGGGCCTGCCCGTCGCCGTGCTCGCCGGAGAGCGAACCGCCGTAGGAGACCACCAGGTCGGCGGCCTGCTCCAGGAACTCCCGGAAGACCAGTACCCCGGCGGGCTCGTCCAGCGGGAAGTCGATCCGCAGGTGCACGCAGCCGTCGCCGAAGTGCCCGTACGGCACGCCGCGCAGGCTGTGCCGGCGCAGCAGGGCGCGCAGGTCCCGCAGGTAGTCGCCGAGGCGCTCGGGCGGGACGGCGGAGTCCTCCCAGCCGGGCCAGGCCTCGCCGCCGCCGGGCAGCCGGGTGACGATGCCGGCGCCCGCCTCCCGGACGGCCCAGAGCTGGCGCTGCTCGGCCGGGTCGGTGACGAGGGCGACGGAGGCGGAGCGCTCGCGGCGCACCGCGTCGGCGAGCCGGCGGGCGGCCTGGTAGGCCTCGACCGGGGTGGCGCCGCCGGTCTCCAGGAAGAGCCAGCACTCGCCCGCGGGCAGCCGGTCCAGTGCGGGCGGGCGGGGGCCGGCGGCGAGCAGTGCGGCGATCAGGTCGGCGGACATGCCCTCGGCGGTGAGCGGCCCGAGCGGCAGCAACGCGGGGACGGCGTCGGCGGCGGCGCCCTCGTCGGGGTAGCCGGCCACCACCAGGGCGCGTGCGGGCGGCTCCTCGACCAGCCGGACGGTCGCGCCGAGCAGCAGCGCGCAGGTGCCCTCGGTGCCGGTGAGCGCGCGGGCCAGGTCGTGGCCGTGCTCGGGCAGCAGGGCGTCCAGCGGGTAGCCGGAGGTGCGGCGGGGCAGCGCGGGCAGGCCCTGGCGGATGGTGGCGAGGTTGCGGTCGGTGAACTCCTGGAGCTGCCGGTGGAGTTCACCGGGCCGCCCGGGCAGGGTGCGGAGCGCGGCGCGCTCCTGCGGGGTGAGCCGACCGCCCACGGTCAGCTCGGTGCCGTCCGCGAGCAGCAGGTCCAGCCGCTCGACGTTGTCCGAGGTGCGCCCCCAGGCGAGCGAGTGCGAGCCGCAGGAGTCGTTGCCGATCATGCCGCCGAGGGTGCAGCGGCTGTGCGTGGACGGGTCGGGGCCGAAGCGCAGCCCGTACGGCCGGGCGGCGCGCTGGAGGTCGTCCAGCACGGTGCCCGGCTGGACCCGGGCGGTGCGGGCCTGCGGGTCGACGTCCAGGACGGCGCCGAGGTGGCGGCGGAAGTCCAGCACCACCGCGCCCGGGCCGATCGCCTGCCCGCCGATGCTGGTGCCCGCCCCGCGCGGCACCACCGGCACGCCGTACCGGCGGCAGAGCGCGAGGGCGGTGCGGACGTCGTCGAGGTCCGCGGGTTTGACCACGCCGAGCGGCAGCTGCCGGTAGTTGGACGCGTCGTGGCTGTAGACGGTCCGCTCGGCGGTGCCGAAGCGGACCTCCCCGCGCAGCACGGCGGCCAGTTCGCGGGCCAGCTCGGCCCTGGGGGCTGCGGACGGACGGCTCACCAGGGACCTCCGGGCGGGTGCGGCGACGGCTCCGGCCGATCATGGCAGCCGCGCGCCCGCAGGGGTACCGGCCACGGCCGGGGTACCGCCGATGGGGTGTCGGCGGGCGGCCGCCCGGCTAGGGCCTAGGCCCCGCCGCCTGCGGAGGCGGGGCCGCACACGTCCGGAGTCCGGTCACCGCCGCCCGGTGAGCGTGCCGCGGGCGATGTGGGAGAGCTTGGCCATCTCGAACGCCGGGTAGGCGCCGCCGGCCAGCAGCGAGAACTTGATCCCCTCGCGGCCGCCCGGCCGCCGGTGGCCGGGCGGCTGGAAGCGCCGGTGGTGCTCGGCGGCCCGGTGGAAGAACTGCGGCCGCTCGGCGCGGGTGACGCACCCGGCCAGGTCGAAGACGAACAGGTAGTGCCGGATCATCCGGACGAACAGCGCGTCCCGCACCGCGTACAGGTGCGGCTGGTCCTCCAGCAGCGCGAAGCTGCGCTCGTACTGGTCGAAGAGGTCGAACACGCCGCTGCCCGGGGAGCCGGTGGGGTGGACGGTCTCCCGGCGGCGCAGCTGCACGCACTCGCGCGCCAGCACGGCGACGCGGCGGGCGCCGAGCAGCGCCGCGTGCACCACCGGGATCTCCTCGTACCGGCCGTCGGGGAAGGCCAGCCGCAGCTCCTCCCAGTGGCCGCGGCGGATCAGCCGGTCCCAGACCAGCGGCGGCGCGCCGAACAGCGCGGGCTGGTCGAAGGGCTCGAACACCTCGGGGCCGGTTTCGGCGAGCAGCGACTCCGCCCCGCCCGGCCAGTCCCGGTCGTTGTGCCGGCGGGAGTGGCCGAACAGCAGCAGGTCCACCGGGCCGGTCTGCCCGAGCCGGTCGGCGAGGGTCCGCAGCGCGTCCTGGGGCAGTTGGTGGTCGGCGTCCAGGAACAGCAGGTACTCGCCGGCCGCCCGCGCCGCCCCCGCGTTCCGGCTCACCCCGACCCCGACCGCCGCGTTGAGGTGCAGGACCGACAGCCGCGGGTGCCGGGCCGCGTACGCGTCGACGAGCTCGCCCGCGGCGTCGGGGGAGCGGTCGGCGACCACGATCACCTCGACGTCCTGGAGGGACTGCGCGAGCAGCGAGTCCAGGCAGTCCGCGAGCTGTTCGTGCTGGTCGTAGGCGGGGAGCACGACGCTGATGAGGGGTGAGGGCATGACGCCGGAGCGTAAGAGGACGCGCTGACCGTGGCAAAGCCCTGACGGTGCGTAATACCGATCAATCCCCGCCAAATCGTACGACCGTACGCCATATCTTCACGCGGCCTGCCGGACGCGTCCACGACAGCCGGAACGCGCCGGGGCCCGCGACGCGTGGTGCGTCGCGGGCCCGGGGGTCGAGGCTTGGCAGCCTCGATTTAGTACCAGTGGTGGTTCTGCCAGAACGACCAGGCGGCGCAGGGGCTGCCGTAGCGGGAGTTCATGTAGTCCAGGCCCCACTTGATCTGGGTGGCCGGGTTGGTGCGCCAGTCGGAGCCGGCCGAGGCCATCTTGCTGCCGGGCAGCGCCTGCACCAGGCCGTACGCGCCGGAGGAGGCGTTGACGGCGAGGTGGTTCCAACTGCTCTCGCGGGACACGATGTTGCTGAAGCACTGGAGCTGGCCGGCCGGGACGAGCTGTGCGGCGATCTGCTGCGGGCTGCCGGTGAGGGCCGGGGCGCTGGTGAGGTTCTGGCGCGCCTGGGAGCGGGAGGCGGCGGCGTCCGCGTCGGCCTTGGCCTTGGCGTCCGCCTGGGCCTTCGCGTCGGCCTCGGCCTGGGCCTGGGCGGCGGACTCCGCCTCGGCCTGGGCCTGCGCCTGGGCTTCCTGGGCGGCCTGGTCGGCGGCGGCAGCGGCAGCGGTGTCAGCCTGGGCCTGGTCGGCGGCCGCCTTGTCGTCCACCGTGACGGCGGCCGCGGGGGCGGCGGCCTCGGTGGTGCTCCCGGTCTGCGGGAGGGCGAGGGCGGCGGTGGCGGCGCTCGCGACGACGAGGGTGGCGATGCCGGTGATCAGGGAGTTGCGGCGGGCATGGCTGAGCTGCATGAAGCGGACAATCCTTTTCCGTCGGGGGCCGTGCCGGTGGCACCGGGTGCGGGGCATCGCACGGGCGTCCGGGTGAGCGGGGCCCGCGCGGCCGTCCGGGACGGCCGTGGTGCCCCGGCGGAAGTGGCGGGGCGGGTCGGCTGCGCGGCGGACGGGGCCGGCTGCGCTGCCTGGCGACGGGCCATTCTTGGCAGGGCCGGGGACGGGTGGCAAAGGCAGTTGCCACTACGGCGGGTAGTAGCCGCAGGGTGGGCGTGGCGAGACGCGGTGATGGTTTTGGGAGAATTTATCCGACTTGCGTATTTGTAGGTCGGAGGCTGGTGGCGCGGGCGGAATGTGCGGGTGCGAGGTGTGGTGGCCTGCGTTCTTCGAGGTGTTCCGGGCGGCCCGGCGCGGGACGGGAGCCCGCGCCGGGTGGTCGGCCGACGCCCTGGCCGCAGCCATCCACTATCGGGGGCCGTAGACGGCGAACCCCGTGTGGGCGGCCTCACATGTCCGGACGGCCGGGATCGGCGCAGGGTGACCGGCCGGTCACCGCCTCAGGAGGTCGCGTGCGGGCTTCCGGCGGCGGGCCGGGAGGCCGGCTCCGCCGCCGGTTCCGGCTCCTGCTCGCCCGCCGGGGCCGCGTCGTGGACCGGGTCGAGGGCGAGGTCGCGGGCCAGGTCCCGGGCCAGCAGGGTGGCGCCCGCGACGGCCCCCGGCATGGCGAGCACCGTCACCAGCGGAACCAGGAACGCCAGGATCAGCGGCGTGCCGAAGCCCAGCGCCAGCCCGAGCCGGGCGCGCAGCAGCCGGATCCGCTCGCGCTGCGGCACCCCGCGCCGCTGGAGGGCGACGGCGGCGAGCTCGACGGTCAGGAAGAAGCCGGACACCAGGAAACCCAGCGCCGGCACCACCGTCTGCCCGATCACCGGGATGAAGCCGCAGGCGAACAGCACCACGCCGAACGCGGCCACCCGCACCAGGACATAGGCGCTGTCCCGTACCGCGATCACCAGTTCGCGCCACAGTGACGACTCCGGCGGGGCGGGCGCACCGCCCTCGGTCTCGTCGACCTTCGCGGACAGCGCCTCGTAGAAGGGCTGGCCGACCAGCAGGGTGACGGCGGTGAAGGTGAGCAGCGAGAGCAGCAGGCCGCCGCCGAAGGCGATCGCGGCGAGCGCGTCGCGCAGCAGGCCCTGCCAGGGCGAGCTCCAGCGGTCGGCGAACGGGGTGGCCCAGTCGGCGAGGTCCTTCGACCAGCCGCCGAGGAAGACGAGCGCGACGGCGTAGCCGGCCAGGGTGAGCAGCGCGGGCAGCATGCCGAAGCCCCACCAGCGGCCGTGCCGGCCCACCCACTTCTGGCCCCCGACCAGGTACTTCATCCCCGCCACAAGATCTCGCATGGGCGATCACCTTAGGGGTTCCTCCTCCGGAACCCCGCATTGCCGTGTTCCTGCCAGTTTCGACCGGCAGGGCCGGGCCCCTCCTGTCGTGACGCCTGCGGGGCCACCCTCGGTGCTCCCCGACCTGTCGATGGAGGAGCCTGATGAAGCGTCAATTCGGAAGATTCATCGTGCTGTTGGCCACCCTGGTGCTCGGCGCCGGCGCGCTCGTGCTGCCCGCCGCCGCCTCGCCCGCACCCTCGGCGCCCTCGCCGGGCGTGGTCGGCGGCACGCGGGCGGCGCAGGGCGAGTTCCCGTTCGTGGTGCGGCTCTCGATGGGCTGCGGCGGCGCGCTCTACACCCCGCAGATCGTGCTCACCGCCGCCCACTGCGTCAACGGCACCGGCGCCGACACCAGCATCACCGCGACCGCCGGCGCGGTCGACCTGCGCAGCGGCAGCGCGGTCAAGGTCCGCTCGTCGTACGTGTACCAGGCGCCCGGCTTCTCCGGGGCGGAGAGCGGCGACGACTGGGCGCTGATCAAGCTGGCCTCGCCGGTCGGCGGCAGCCAGGTGAGCACGCTGCCGACCACCGACTCCACCGCCTACGACAGCGGCACCTTCACCATCATGGGCTGGGGCGCCGCGACCGAGGGCGGCGCGCAGCAGCGCTACCTGCTCAAGGCCACCGTGCCGTTCGTCGACGACGCCGCCTGCGCCAACGCCTACCCGGGCCTGAACAGCGCGGCCTCACTCTGTGCGGGCTACGTCGACCAGGGAGGCGTCGACACCTGCCAGGGCGACTCCGGCGGGCCGATGGTCCACCGGGACGCGGCCGGCCGCTGGGTCCAGGTCGGCATCGTCAGCTGGGGCAGCGGCTGCGCCCGGCCCGGCTACCCGGGCGTCTACACCAAGGTCAGCACCTACGCGGCCGACATCGCCGCGGCGGCGGCCGGGCTCTGACGCCGACCGCCGACCGCCGACCGCCGGAGAACCGGAGAACCGGAGCGCCCGGGGGATCCCCACCGGGCGCTCCGGCGCGTCCGCCGTCAGCGGTCCGTGGTCAGCCGTCCGTGGTCAGCCGTCCGCCGGGGGCCGGTGCGCCGTCGAACCGCCCAGCCAGGCCCGGGCCCGGCGCCGCTCGTAGGCGATCCGGCCGGTGGCGTCCGGCGGTAGCCGGGAGAGGACGGCGGCGGCGGCCTCGTGGCGCCCGGCCCGGGCGTACGCCCCGGCGAGGCGGCCGGCGACCAACGCGTGGTCGTGCGGGTGGGCGGCCTGGTCCAGGCGCCCCAGGGCGGCGCCCAGGTGGGCCACCGCCGCGTGCGCGTGGGCGGTGTGGCCGGTGCGGACGGCGAGGTCCCGGTGGCAGGTGCCGTGGGCGACGCCCAGCACCAGGGCGGCCCGGGCGGCCCCGGGCGCCGGCTCGCCGGCCCGCAGGGCGGCCTCGGTCAGCCGTTCGGCGTCCGCCAGCGCCCGCCACGTCTCGGGCGCCGCGCCGGCCAGTGCGTGGGCGTGCGCCTGGGCGAGGGCGGCCCAGGCGCGCAGGCCGGGCAGGGCGCGGGCGGTGGCGTGGGCGGCCTCGGCCAGGGCGAGGGCGGTGGCCGGGTCGCCGCTCCACCAGTGCAGGGTGCTCTGCCGGGCGAGCAGGGCGGCCGCGGTCGGCTGGTCGTCGGCGGCGCGGGCCCACTCCAGCCCGGCCGCGTACCAGCCGAGCGCGCGGGTGCGGCGGTCCCCCTCGAAGTGGGCCCAGCCCGCGAGTTCGGCGTAGCGGGCGGCGAGCGAGCGGACGGCGGGGGCGGTTTCGCGCGGGGCGGCGTGCTGCCAGGCGGCCAGGGTGCGGGCGTGGTGTTCGAGGACGGTGGCGAGCTGTTCGCCGCCGGTGTGGGTGGCGGCCGCGCGGTAGACGTCGAGCAGGTGGCCGAGCACGGCGAAGGTGGCGGCGTCCGGTCGGCCCGTCGGGGGCCCTGTGCCGCTCTCGCCGAGGGGCGGCAGGGCCGGGGCGGCGAGTTCGCCGAGGTGCTCCCGCTCCTGCCGGACGGGTTGCCAGAGGGCTGCCAACTCGCCTCCGGTGAGCAGGAGTTCGTCGGCCCGGGCGGGGAGTCCAGGGGGTGGCCAGCGGCGGGCGTTCTCCACTCGGCTGATCAGTGAGTTGTGGTAGCCGAGCAGGCGGCCGAGTTCGGCCTGGCTGAGTCCGCGGGCCTCGCGCCAGTGGCGCAGCCGGTGGCCGAAGCGCAGGCGCGCGGACGCGGGGGCGGGGAGGGGTGGCAAGGGGTCTCCCGGGGGGTGGGGGAGCGCTCGTGGGGGAGCGCCATGCCCAGGTATCCCCTTTGACGTGCCATTGTCAAACTGTGGGTCGCATCCCTCGAACGGCACCGGGGGGGGGGGGGGGGGGGGCGGCGTCGGTGGCCGGCGACGGCGTTCAGCGAGGGAGCGGTGGGGGTCCGCCGCGA
>NZ_JBWKER010000021.1:58211-111465 GCF_056435345.1 Kitasatospora sp. NPDC043950 | reverse complement strand
TACGCCCCCCCCCCCCCCCCCCCCCCCCCCCCCCCCCCCCCCCCCCCCCCCCCCCCCCCCCCCCCCCCCCCCCCCCCCCCCCCCCCCCCCCCCGGCACCGTCGCGCGGCGCGGACGGGTCAGGACTCCGCCGCCACCGCGGCCCGCCGCCGTCGGCCCACCACGGCCGAGGCCGCGAGCACGATCGCCGCGGCGACCAGCGACAGGTACATCTGCTTGCGCCCGTCGGCGTCGGTGAACATGTACGCCACCACGAACCCGATCATGCCGATGGCCGTCCAGGTCAGATAGGGGTACAGCCACATGCGGACGGTCAGCCGCTCGGGAGTCTCCCGCTCGATGATCCGGCGCATCCGCAGCTGGGAGAAGCAGATCACCAGCCAGACGAACAGCGCAACCGCGCCGGAGGAGTTGAGCAGGAAAGCGAACACCGTGTCCGGCGAGGTGTAGTTGAAGAACACCGCGACGAAGCCGAAGACCACCGAGGACAGGATGGCCACCCGCGGCACGCCCCGCTTGGTCACGGTCGCGAAGGCCTTCGGCGCGTCCCCGCGCTGGCCGAGCGAGAAGGCCATCCGGGAGGCCGTGTACATCCCGGAGTTGAGGCAGGACAGCACGGCCGTCAGCACGATCACGTTCATCACCTGGCCGGCGCCCGGGATGCCCACGTGCTCCAGCACCGCCACGTACGGGCTGCCCTTGACGGCGTCCGAGTCCCACGGCAGCAGGGTGACCACGAGCAGGATCGAGCCCAGGTAGAAGATCCCGATGCGCCAGATCACGCTGTTGGTGGCCTTGCTGACCGCGCGCTCCGGGTCCTCCGACTCGCCCGCGGCCAGGGTGACGATCTCGCTGCCCATGAAGGCGAAGACCACCGTGAGCATGCCGGTGAACACCGCGCCCACGCCGTGCGGCAGGAAGCCGCCGTGGCCGGTCAGATTGCTGGTGCCGACCGCGTGGGTGCCGGGCAGCAGGCCGAAGACGGCGAGCGTGGCGATCACCAGGAACGCGGCGATCGCCACCACCTTGATCCCGGCGAACCAGAACTCGAACTCGCCGTAGGAGGCCACCGAGAACAGGTTGGTGGCGGTCAGCACCGCCATCACGAGCAGCGCGAACGCCCACTGCGGCACGCCGGGCATCCAGGCGTTGAGGATCTTCGCGCCGGCGGTCGCCTCCACCGCGAGCACCACGACCCAGAAGAACCAGTACAGCCAGCCGATGGTGAACCCGGCCCAGCGGCCGAGCGCGCGGTCCGCGTACGCCGAGAACGAGCCGCTCTGCGGGTCGGCCGCCGCCATCTCGCCGAGCATCCGCATCACCAGCACGACCAGCACACCGGCCAGCGTGTAGGAGAGCAGGATGCCCGGCCCGGTGGTGGCGATGCCCGCGCCGGAGCCGACGAACAGGCCGGCGCCGATCACCCCGCCGATGGCGATCATCGACAGGTGGCGGTTCTTGAGCCCCGCCTTCAGGTGGCCCTCGCCGCCGTGCCCGGGCGGCCCGGCCTGCTGGGGGACCTGGGCGGCTGCCGCAGGCCTGGTGGTGTCCGCACTCATCAGATGAGCCCTGTGCCTTTCCCGCGCGCGGCGCGACCCTCGGCTCGTTGCGCCGGAGGGTGGGGGACGGACCCGCGCATTGCGGTGCAACCTAACTTCTACGGCCGCGTATCGGAACAGAGCATCCGTAAATGTTCGGTAACCGGACGCAAAAAGCCAGGTCAGAGCGGGTGGAAATGCGGTGCGAAAAGCTCAAATCTGACGCACCGCCAATGCGTCGGAGGCGCTCGGACCCCCGTCGCGGCTCACGACCCGCGCAGGTCCAGCACGGTGATCCGCGCCGCGTCCGCGGGCCGGCCGGTCAGCCGCGCCGCCAGGATCCGGGGGATGTCGCCCTCCTGCGAGTATCCGGGCACCACCTCGACCTCCGCCCGCCGCACGCCGGCCTCGCCCCACACCGCGTACACCACCCGGTACACGGTCCGCTCCGGTGGCGGCGGCGGTGCGCCCTGCGCACGGCTCCGGACGGTCATCGGCATCGACCTCCTCGGCCCATTGTCGGCCCGGTGTGGCCGATCGGGGCAAACCCGGGCACAGTGGGATTCTCGGCACGTCCTCGGCGCGAGGACGCCGGGCCGGGCGGGAACCTCCGGCAACGGGAAACTCCGGGAAGGAGCGACCCCCATGCAGACCACCTGGAAGGGGACGATCAGCTTCGGGCTGGTCAGCATCCCCGTCCACCTCTACTCGGCCACCCAGGAACACGACGTCCCGCTGCACCAGGTGCACGCCAAGGACGGCGGGCGGGTGCGGATGAAGCGGTACTGCGAGCGGGAGGAGAAGGAAGTCCCGTACGCGGAGATCGCCAAGGGCTACGAGTCCCCCGACGGCCGGACCGTCACGCTCACCGACGAGGACCTCGCCGACCTGCCGCTGCCCAGCAAGAAGATCATCGACGTGCTGGCCTTCGTGGACGCCGACGAGATCGACCCGCTGATGTTCTCCAAGGCCTACTACGTGGGAGTCGCCGACCAGGCCGCCGCCAAGCCGTACGCCCTGCTGCGCGACGCGCTCACCGCGTCCGGGCAGATCGCCGTCACCAAGATCGCGCTGCGCACCCGGGAATCCCCGGCGGTGCTGCGGGTGCACGACGGCACACTGGTGCTGCAGACCTGCATCTGGCCCGACGAGGTCCGCCCCGCGGCCGGCATCGCGCCCGAAGAGGACGTCACCGTCCGGCCGCAGGAGCTCAAGATGGCGCGGTCGCTGATGGACACCCTCTCCGAGGACTTCGACCTCGCCCAGTTGCACGACGACTACCAGCGGGCGCTCCAGCAGGTGATCACGGCCCGGTTGGAGGGCGTCGAGCTCCCGCACGAGGAGGAGCCGGGCGAGGCGCCCGACAACGTGATCGACCTGATGGAGGCGCTGCGCAGCAGCCTCAAGCGGGCCAAGGGCGGGCGGGGGCACGCCGCCGGGCCCGACGAGGACCAGCCGGAGGAGGAGCAGCCCGCGCCCCGCAGGCGCGCCCCGGTGAAGAAGCCCGCCGGATCGGCGGCCGCCGCCGGGAAGGCCGCCCCGGCGAAGAGGACCGCCCCGGCGAAGAAGACCGCGACCGCGAAGACCGCGACCGCGAAGACCGCGACCGCGAAGTCCACGACCGCTAAGGCCGGGGCGGGAAAGACCGCGACCGGAAAGTCCACGGCTCCGCGCAAGGCCTCCTGAGCCCCGCGGATCCGGCAGCCCCCCGAGAACCGGAGGCGATCCCGATGGACCTGCTGACGTACAAGGAACTCGACACCGAAACCGACCCCGAGGCCCCGCCGCCGCACCGGAGCCCGGCGCAGCGGGCCTGGCACTGGCTGCTCGGCCTCAACCCGACCGCCGTGGTGTTCATGGTCGCGCTCTCGCTCGGCCTGGGCATGGTCGGCGCCCAGGTGAGCTGGCTGCCGATGCTGGTGCTGATGGCCATCGTCTGGGGAGCGACCGTCCTCGCCCTGGTCGGCGTGGTCGCCCGCTGGATGACGCCCGGCCGGGGCAGGCACCGCGTGGCGCCCTGACCCGGCCGCGTCCGCGTCCGGCTCGTGCCCGGCTCGTGCCCGGCGGTCCGGGGGTGCTCAGCCGATCCACACCGTGGTGATGTTGCAGAACTCCCGGATCCCGTGCCCGGACAGCTCCCGGCCGAACCCGGAGCGCTTGACGCCGCCGAACGGCAGCGCCGGGTGGGAGGCGGTCATCCCGTTGAAGAACACCCCGCCGGCCTGGATGTCGCGGACGAAGCGCTCCTGCTCGCCCTCGTCCCGGGTCCAGACGTTGGAACTGAGCCCGAACGGCGTGTCGTTGGCGTGCGCCACCGCCTCGTCCAGGTCGGCGACCCGGTAGACCGTGGCGACCGGGCCGAAGGTCTCCTCCTGGTGGATCCGCATGGCCGGGGTGATGCCGGTCAGCACCGTCGGCTCGTAGAAGTAGCCGGTGTCCCAGCCCTCCGGGCGCCCGCCGCCGCACTCGACCCGGGCGCCGTGGGTGCGGGCGTCCTCGACCAGTTCCTCCAGGTCGTCCCGGCCCTGGCGGCTGGCCAGCGGGCCGACGTCGGTCGCCTCGTCCATCGGGTCGCCGACGCGCAGCGCCCGCATCGCCTCGGTGAAGGCGGCGGTGAAGCGGTCGTACACGTCGGTGTGCACGATGAAGCGCTTGGCGGCGATGCAGGACTGCCCGTTGTTCTGCGCCCGGGCCCGGACGGCGGTGCGCACCGCCGCGTCCAGGTCGGCGCTGGGCAGCACCACGAAGGGGTCGCTGCCGCCCAGTTCCAGGACGGCCTTCTTCACCTCGTCGGCGGCGGTGGCGGCGACCGCCCGCCCGGCGGGCTCGCTGCCGGTGAGCGTCACCGCGGCCACCCGGCGGTCCCGGATCACGCCCTCGACCGCGCCCGAGCCGATCAGCAGGGTCTGGAAGCAGCCCTCCGGGAAGCCGGCCCGCCGGAACAGCTCCTCCAGCGCCAGCGCCGTCCGGGGCACGTTGGAGGCGTGCTTGAGCAGGCCGACGTTGCCCGCCATCAGGGCCGGCGCGGCGAACCGGACCACCTGCCAGAACGGGAAGTTCCACGGCATCACGGCCAGCACCGCCCCGAGCGGGCGGTAGCGGACGTAGGCGCGGGCGGCGCCGGAGTCGGCGACGTCGGCCGGGGCGGGGTGCTCGTCGGCGAGCAGTTCCTCGGCGCGGTCGGCGTACCAGCGCATCGCCGTGGCGCACTTGGCGGCCTCGGCCCGGGAGGCGGCGAGCGGCTTGCCCATCTCCTCGGTCATCGTGCGGGCGATCGCCTCCCGGTCCTGGTCCAGCAGGTCGGCGGCCCGGCGCAGCAGGTCGGCACGGGCGGCGAAGGGGGTGGTGCGGTAGCCGTGGAACGCGGCCTCGGCGCGGGCCAGCCGCTGTTCGATGCCGGCCGCGTCGAGCGGTTCAAAGGTCTCCAGGATCTCGCCGGTCGCGGGGTTGACGCTGGCGATGGGCATGCGGGGCTCCCAGGGGGGTCGGGGTCCGGTGCGTCTGCGCCTCTCACCCTCCCCGACGGCCCGCCCGGGGGCACGCCACCACCGCCCGGCGTGTCCCGCCGGACGGTGGTGGCGCGGGCACGTCTACTCGGGCAGCGACTCCACCCGGGCCGCCGCCTCGCGGGCCCGGGCGCCGGCTCTGGTCCGCCCGGCCGTCACCAGCCGGCTGGGAAAGCGGTGCAGGTACTCGGCCTCCAGCTGCCCGGTGCGCAGGGTGTGCCGCTTGAGGGCCTCCTCCGAGCCGTACAGGAAGGTCTCGTGGCGCGTGCGGTGCAGCTGTTCCAGCTCGTGCAGGAGCGTGTCGTTGCCCAGGGCGTGCGGGGAGACGCCCGCAGGCCGGATGTGCGGATCCTCGACGTGCCGCATCTGGTACCTCCTCGGCGGAAGCCCCCTCCTCCAGGGTGCCCGCTGCCCCCGGCCGGTGCACCAGTTCGGGTGGCCGGGGGCGCGCCCGTCAGGCCGATCGTGATCGAACGGATCGTAGGATGAATGCTTCTGGACTCTTCGCTCCCGCCCCCTACAGCTCGGACAGATCCCCCATGCCGCTCCCCAAGGCCGAACTCCACCTGCACATCGAAGGCACCCTGGAGCCCGAACTCGCCTTCGCCCTCGCCGCCCGCAACGCGGTCACGCTGCCCTACGCCGACACCGAGGCGCTGCGGAAGGCGTACTCCTTCAGCGACCTGCAGTCCTTCCTGGACCTGTACTACGCGCTGATGGCCGTGCTGCGCACCGAGGAGGACTTCGCCGACCTCGCCGACGCCTACCTCACCCGGGCGGCCGATGCGGGGGTCCGGCACGCGGAGATCTTCTTCGACCCGCAGGCGCACACCGCGCGTGGTGTGCCGCTCGGCGTGGTGGTCGACGGCCTGACCCGGGCGCTGGCGCTCAGCGAGGAGCGGCACGGGATCAGCACCCGGCTGATCATGTGCTTCCTGCGGGACGAGTCCGCCGAATCCGCGCTGGAGACCTTCGAGGCCGCCCGCCCGTACTTCGACCGGATCGCGGGCATCGGCCTCGACTCGGCCGAGGTCGGCCACCCGCCGGCCAAGTTCCGCGAGGTCTACCGGCGGGCCGCCGAGGCCGGGCTGCGCCGCGTCGCGCACGCGGGCGAGGAGGGCCCGGCGTCCTACATCACCGAGGCGCTGGACGTGCTCGGCGTCGAGCGGATCGACCACGGCCTGCGCTGCCTGGAGGACGGCGAGCTGGTCGCGCGGCTGGTCCGCGAGCAGGTCCCGCTGACGCTCTGCCCGCTCTCCAACGTCCGCCTGCGGTGCATCGACACCCTCGCCGACCACCCGCTGCGCGAGATGCTGGAGGCCGGCCTGCTGGTCACCGTCAACTCGGACGACCCGGCGTACTTCGGCGGCTACGTCGACGACAACTTCCGGGCCGTGCAGCAGGCCCTCGCGCTCGACGAGGAGACCTTGCGCCGGCTCGCCGCCAACTCCTTCCGGGCCTCCTTCATCGACGACGAGCGCCGGGCCGAACTGCTGGCCGAGGTCGAGGAGTTCCGCTTCTAGGAACTGTCCTGGGCGGCGGCTGACGGGTCGGCCGCCCGGCCCCGGAGCGTAGGGCCCGGGGCCGGGCGGACAAGGTCAGAGCAGGGTGCTCCAGTAGTACCAGAACCGGTTGAGGACCAGCAGGGCGATCACCGCGTACCAGAGCGCCGGGACGACCCAGTGGTAGCGCGCCGCCTCGCGGACGACCGGGCGCAGGGCGCGGCCGGTGGGGATGATCCCGGAGCGCAGGTTGTGCAGGGTGGTGTACCAGAACAGCGGGATCATCGAGGCCCAGACCACCATGCAGTACGGGCAGAGCGCGCTGATCCGGTAGAGCGCCTGGTACATCAGCCAGGTCACGAAGCCGATGCCGAAGACCGTCCCGGTCTGGAGGCCGAGCCAGAACCAGCGCCGGTACGTCGCCCCGGAGAGCAGCCCGGCGCCGATCGCGATGACGACCCCGAAGCCGACCAGGCCGAGCAGCGAGTTGGGGAAGCCGAAGGCCTCGGCCTGGTCGCTGCGCATGATCGAGCCGCAGCTGATGATCGGGTTGATGTTGCAGGAGGGGACGTACGACGGGTCCTTCAGCAGCCGGATCTTGTCCAGGGTGAGGACCGAGGAGGCGAACAGGCCGACCGCGCCGCCGATCAGCAGCAGCCAGGCGAACGGGCGGCTCGCGCCGTACGTCCGCGCGGCGGGGGCGGCGGCCGTCATCCGGTCACCTGCTTGACCATCGCGGTGAACTGCTCGGGCGTGGCGGCCTTGCCGCCGGTGAGGACGTCCAGCTTCTTGCCGTCCAGCTTGACGGTCGGGGTGCCGGTGACGTCGCTCTTGTCGAACTCCTCGTTGACCTTGGCCGCCCACGGCGCGTAGGTACCGTCCTGGACGGCCTTGACGAAGCCGTCGGTCTTCAGCCCGGGCACCTGGCCGGCCAGGTCGAGGAGGTGGTTGACGTCGCCGAAGCCGTCGGTGCGCTCGTCGGGCTGGTTGGCGTAGAGCACGTCGTGGAACTGCTTGAACTTGTCCACGCCCTCGTTGAGCGCGGCGCCGGCGGCGGCCAGCGCGGTGCGCGAGCCCTTGCCGCCGAGGTTCTTGTCCAGGAACGTCGCCAGGTGGTACTCGATCTTGTACGTGCCGTCGTCGGCGAGCTGCTGGACGGCCTTGCCGGTGGTGGTCTCCAACTGCTCGCAGTACGGGCAGCGGAAGTCCTCGTAGATCTCCAGGGTGTGCGGGGCGTCGGCCCTGCCGTAGGTGATCACGGTGCCGTCCTGGCCGCCCGTGTTGGCGGGGACGACCAGCGGGCCGCTCGCGGCCGCGTCGGCGGAACCGGAGCCGGAGGAGCCGCCGACGGCGAAGGCCACACCCGCCACGAGGGCGAGCACGGCGGCGGAGGCGCCGCCGACCACGACCCGGCGGCGGATCCGGTCGGAGCGCTCGGCCTGGGCGCGGGCGGCGTGCATGCGGTCGGTGGCGCTGGTCTTGGCGGCGGCCTTGCGGGTGTTGCTCATGAGGTGTCGTCCTGTGCTCTCGGGCGTGCGGGGGTGCGGGCGCGCGGGGCGCGCGGCGAGAGGACCGGCCGGGAGCGGCGCCGAGCGGCGCGCGCCTGTCAGCAGGCCAGGGCGAGCGCCGGCGGACCGCGCCGGACGGTCGGGCGGACGACGACGTCCTCGGCCGGGACCAGGGTCCGGCTGGCCCGGGGGAACGGCACCCGCGCCACCGGGCGGGCCGGGACGGGCGCGGCGAGCAGCCGCAGCCAGCGGGCGGCGGCCGGCAGGTGCCGGTGCAGGAAGTCGCCCAGCATCCGGGCGGTGCGGGCGAGGCCGGCCAGCGCGGCGTCCGCGCGGCGCAGCCAGAACGCGCCGGCCAGCGCGATCGCGGCGTGCAGCAGCAGGAGCAGCAGGACGCCGGTCTGCTGGGAGACGCCGTGGCCGAGCAGGAACCCGCCCAGCGAACCGCCGCCGCACAGCAGCGGCTGGAAGCCGCGCGCGGAGCCGGGCGGCAAGGACGGGCAGGTGGTCTGGGCGAAGTCGAACAGCGCGCTGACGCCCAGCTCCAGCGGCAGGAACACCGCCGCGACCGCCGGGTAGCCGCGCTCGCGGCCGGCCGGCGCGTACGCCACCGCGAACACGGCGACGCAGGCCAGGGCCATCGGGCCGGCCGGCAGCGCGCGGCCGGTGACCAGCACCTGGCCGAGCCCGGCGAGCAGCACGACCAGCGCGGCGAAGACCGCCGCGCGGAGCGTCCTGGTGACCGGGCCGATGTCCATGGCATCCGAGTCTGCCACAGGTTGAAAGCGAAACAGTCGGGCCGGAGGTCCGCTGTGAAGAGCCTCACCACCGGCGCTGAGCTGGGCTTATGCGGCCCTTATGCGGGTTGGGCCGCCGTGCTCACCGGGGCTGCCCGCCGCGCTCGCCCGGGCCTGCCGGCTGCGCTCAGCCGCGTCTGCCCGCCGCGCCGACCCGCTCCTCGACCAGTTCCCGGAAGTGCTCCAGGTCGCCCCGCACGGTCCGCTCGATCGCCCCGGCCAGGGCGAAGCCGCGCGGCCCGCCGAACGCCTCGTGCATCGCCTCCGGGTCGTACTCCACCCGGATCTGCAACCGGGTGTGCCGGGCGTCCAGCGGCAGCAGCGCGAACGCGCCGTGCAGCCGCGGTTCGTCGAGCGTCCGCCAGGACATCACCCGGCCCCGGCCGCGGTCGGTGATCTCGGTGTCCACCGCCCGCTCGGCGCCGTCGACCTCCACCCCGAGGTGCGCCAGGTTCCGCCCGTGCGGGTGGGCGCTGCGGACGCCGTCGACGAACTGCGGGTACTCGTGCACCCGGTGCAGCTGCTCCCAGGCGGCGAGGACGGGGACGGCGAGGTCGATCTGTTCCTCAAGGATGCTCATCACGGTGCTCCGTGGCGGGGGCGCATGGGGGTCGCGGGGTACGGCGCGTAGTTCCAGCCTGCGCCCCGCGCGGGGGTCGGGCAAAGGCACGCCCCCGGGCGGGCGGCCGGCGCGGGGCTGCGGGAGACTGGGCGCATGCCGGAGCTGCCCGAGGTCGAGGCGCTGAGCGACTTCCTGTCCGAGCGGCTGACCGGGCGCGTCATCGCCCGGGTGCAGCCGGTCGCGATCAGCGCGCTGAAGACGTACGACCCGCCGGTCACCGCGCTGGAGGGGCGGACGGTCGGCCCGGTGACCCGGCGCGGCAAGTTCCTGGACATCGAGGCCGGCGGGCTGCACCTGGTGGTCCACCTGGCCCGGGCCGGCTGGCTGCGCTGGAAGGACGGCCTGCCCGCCGAACCGCCGCGCCCGAGCCCGAGGAACCCGCTGGCGCTGCGGCTGCGCCTGGCCGGGGAGGCCGGCGACGGCTTCGACCTGACCGAGGCGGGGACGAAGAAGGGCCTCGCGGTCTACGTGGTGAAGGATCCGGCCGAGGTGCCCGGGGTGGCCCGACTCGGCCCCGACCCGCTGGACCCGGCGTTCACCCTGGCGGACTTCGCCGCCCTGCTGAGCGGCGACCGGCGCCGGCTCAAGGGCGTGCTGCGCGACCAGGGCGTGCTGGCCGGGGTGGGCAACGCCTACTCGGACGAGGTGCTGCACGCGGCCCGGATGTCCCCGTACAAGCTGGCGTCCAGCCTGACCGAGGAGGAGGCGGCGCGGCTCTACGAGGCGCTCGGCGCCACGCTGCGGGACGCGGTGGAGCGCTCGCGGGGGCTGGCGGCGGGGGAGCTCAAGGCGGAGAAGAAGCTGGGGCTGCGGGTGCACGGCCGGACCGGCCTGCCCTGCCCGGTCTGCGGGGACACCGTGCGCGAGGTGTCCTTCGCGGACTCCTCGCTGCAGTACTGCCCGACCTGCCAGACCGGGGGGAAGCCGCTGGCGGACCGGCGGCTGTCGCGGCTGCTGAAGTGAGGGCACGGGCGGGGCGGGCCCGGTGCGGCCCGCCCCACCCGGGGTGGGTTTCCGTGGGGCTCCGGTGGGGGCGGGCCCGGCGCGGGTTCAGCGCTTGACGGCGACGCCGCCCCAGTAGTACGCGGCCTTCGGGTCGGCCGGCGGCTCGCCGTCCGGGCGCCAGGCGAGGACGGGGGAGAGGCCCGGCTCGACCAGGTCCCAGCCGTCGAAGAAGCGCAGGACGTCGTCGTGGGTGCGCGGGACGAGGGTCATGCCGCCGGCCCGGGCGGCCTCGGTGACCTTGCCGACCGCCTCCGGGTCGAAGTCCTGGGTGGGGGTGGTGAGGGCGATGCAGCTGCCGGCGGGCAGGGCGTCGCGCAGGGCGGCGACCCGTCCCCACGGGTCGTCCTCGTCGGCGATGAGCATCAGCACGGCGATCATCAGCAGGCCGACCGGCTGGGTGAGGTCCAGCGTGGCGGTGAGCGCCGGGTCGGTGAACAGTTCCTCGGGCTTGCGCAGGTCGGCGTGGATGTAGGTGGTCCGGCTGGCGGGGCTGGACACCATCAGGGCGCGGGCGTGGGCGAGCACGATCGGGTCGTTGTCGACGTAGACCACCCGGGTGCCGGGGCTGACCGCCTCGGCGATCTCGTGGGTGTTGGGCGAGGTGGGGATGCCGGTGCCGAGGTCGAGGAACTGGCGGATGCCGTGTTCCCGGGCGAGGTGGCGGACGGCCCGGCCCTGGAAGGCGCGGTTCGCCTTGGCCATCTGCTTGACGCTCGGCACGGCCTCCTCGATGGCCTGCCCCATGGCACGGTCCGGCGGGAAGTTGGTCTTGCCGCCCAGCCAGTAGTCGTACACGCGCGCCGAGTGCGGGGCGGTGGTGTCGACGCCGAACCGTTCCCACTGGCTCAGCTCGGCGGGGTCGTCGTCGGGCCGGCCCTGGTCCGGGATGTCCTGACTTGTCGTCATGGCCACGTCCTCTGATGGCAGATCATCACACTGGGGAAGGCACAGCGTAGCGGTCGGGAGGGGAGGCCGAGCGTCCGGTCGGGGAAGTCGCGGGGAAGCCGGGGGCGGGCGGGGTGCGCTTGCGCCGTCGGAGTGGTGATCGGGCCCGTCTGAGGCGCCATCGGGGAGCGGCGGCGCTACACGGGGGAAGCATTCAGAATGCTGTCAGATCATCAGATTTACTCACGAATGCCCTCGCGGCGACTGCTACTGGTCGCGGCCGGGATGTCCCTGCTCGGGGCGGCCGGCTGCGGCAGCCCCTGGAGCGACGCGGACGACGCCGGGGCGGGCGCCACGGCGCGGCCGCCGGGTGCCGCGCCGGAGGCCTCCGGACCGGGCTCCGGGCCGGAGGCGGCCCAGGCCGCCCCCTCCGCGGCGCCCCCGCCCGCCCCCACGGCTGCGCCGCCGCCCGCCGCCGCCCCGCCGATGCCCGCCCGCCGGCGGCTCACGGAGGAGGAGGCCAAGCCGGTCAACCAACTCGACCCGGGCCAGCGGGTGGTGGGGCTCACCATCGACGACGGGCCGGATCCCCGGTACACGCCGACCGTCCTGGCGCTGCTCCAGCAGTACGGGATCCGGGCGACGTTCTTCCTGGTCGGCGAGTGCGCCGTCGAGAACACCGGGCTGGTCCGGGAGATCGCGGACCGCGGCCACCACATCGGCAACCACACCTGGACCCACCCCGACCTGCGGCACATGTCCGACGAGGCGGTGCGGGACGAACTGGAGCGCACCTCCGACCTGCTGTACCGGACCACCGGGCGCCAGCCGTCCTGGTTCCGCGCGCCCGGCGGGGACTGGTCGCCGGTCGCGCTCAGGGTGACCACCGAGCTCGGGATGCGGCCGATGGGCTGGACGGTGGACCCGGAGGACTGGGCCACGCCCGGGACCTCGGTGATCACCGAGCGGATCCTCAAGAACGTCCGGCCGGGGTCGATCGTGCTCAACCACGACGGTGGCGGTGACCGCTCACAGACGGTGGCGGCGCTGAAGGCGTACCTGCCGGTGCTGGTCGACCAGGGGTACTCCTTCTCGGCCCCGTCGAACTGAGCGGGGGCGCGGGGCGGCGGGTGCGGGTGGCGGTTTCCCGATGAAGGTCGCGGCTTTACCGCTTAAACCACCCGAAAGAGTGGCTTGGGAGAACCGTTTCTGCTGATTTTGGGCCTCTAGGGTGATCTCGCATCAATGCATCAGGTACCACCAGGTACCTCCTGAAAGGCCATCAATCATGCGTCTCCGCAACACCGCACTCGCCGTCGCCAGCGCCGTCGCCCTCGTCCTCGCGGTTCCGACCTCCGCCGGCGCCGCCACCGGCGACTTCCTCTACAAGGTCGGCCCCGGTGTGCCGGCCGGGCTCGCCGACCCGGAGAGCGGCCAGTGCATCAACCTGTTCGGGGCCACCGAGAAGGACCCGGCCTTCGCGCCGGAGAACTTCACCACCTCGACGGCCACGGTCTTCCTGGACTTCGACTGCAAGGGCGACGTCTTCTACGTCATGAACCCCGGCAAGAAGCTCGGCGACCGGCTGAAGCTGCGCTCCGTGGTCTTCTCCTGAGTGGGGTGGCCCGGGCCGGACGGTCGGCGTAGCGTCGAACTGTCCGGCCCGGTCGCCGGCGCCCCGCCGTGCCCGTGCGCGGCTCGCTGTGCCCGTGGTCGGGCGCCCCAAGCCTGGGCAGAGCGAAGGAGGGCCTGGGATGACCGGCAACGGCTATGCACACCCCGAGGCGCTGGTCCGCACCGAGTGGCTGGCCCGCCACCTGGACGACGGGACGATCCGGGTCGTCGAGGTGGACGAGGACACCACCGCCTACGACCGGGACCACATCCCCGGCGCGATCGGCTGGAACTGGACCACCGACCTGCACAGCCGGGTCGGCCGCGACTACGCCGACCGGGAGGGCGTCCAGCACCTGCTGCGGGCGGCCGGCGTGGAGGACGACACCACCGTGGTGCTCTACGGCGGCAACAACAACTGGTTCGCCGCGTACGCCTACTGGCTGCTGCGGTTGCGCGGCTTCGGGCCCGTGCGGCTGCTGGACGGCGGGCGCAAGAAGTGGGAGCTGGAGGGGCGCGGGCTCACCGAAGAGGTGATGGACTACCAGCACACCGCCTACCGGCTGACCGGGCCCGAGCGCCCGGAGCTGCGGGCGCTGCGGGACGAAGTGCTCGGCAAGGCCGAGCTGTTCGCCAAGCCCGGTTCGGACGCGGTGCTGGTCGACGTCCGCTCGCCCGCCGAGTACCGGGGCGAGCTGATCGCCCCGCCGCACCTGCCGCAGGAGCAGGCGCAGGTGCCCGGGCACATTCCCGGCGCGGTGAACGTCCCCTGGTCGCAGGCGGCCAACGACGACGGGTCGTTCCGCTCGGCGGAGGAACTGCGGGCGCTGTACGCGGGGAAGGGCGTGGAACCGGAGCGCGAGGTGATCGCGTACTGCCGGATCGGCGAACGGTCGGCGCACACCTGGTTCGCGCTCACCGAGCTGCTGGGGTACCCGCACGTGAAGAACTACGACGGCTCGTGGACGGAGTACGGCTCGCTGGTGCGGGCGCCGGTGACGCTCGGCGGGTGAGGGGGCGGCGGGTGAAGGGGCGGCGGGTGAAGGGGGTCAGGAGTGAGTGGGCCGGGGGGTGAGGGGTCGGGGCGTGAGGGACGGGTGGGGCGCGGGGGGCCGGCGGGGTGTGTGACGGTGCCGCGGCGGTGCCGTGTCGGCCTGTTTCTTTTCATGAACATCTCACAATTGGGGAGTGGAGCGGGAGCCACCGGGACATGGATCGATCCGACCCATCGTCCCAGTGACCCTGGAGGACCACGTGCGCAAGAGGCTGATCGTCTCTGCTGCCAGCGCCCTGAGCCTGTTCCTGGCCGTCCCCGCCTCGGCGGCCGACTTCCAATCCGGCGCGGCCGGCATCGGAGACCCGTACTACCCGACCTACGGGAACGGCGGGTACCGCGTCTCGCACTACGACATCCGGCTGAAATACCAGCCCGCCACCGACGAGCTGGAGGGCACCACCACCATCCTCGCCACGGCGACCGAGAACCTCTCCCGCTTCAACCTCGACTTCGCGCTGAACGTCCAGGAGGTCCGGGTCAACGGACGTCCGGCGACCTTCGCCACCAGCGGCGAGCAGGAGCTGGAGGTCACGCCCGCCCGGCCGCTCGCCAAGGGCAGCCAGGCGACCGTGGTGGTCCGCTACAAGGGCGTCCCGTCCACCGTGAAGAAGTACGGCTTCACCGCCTGGCTGCGCACGCCGGACGGCGCGGTGGCCGCCGGCGAGCCCGAGTCGGCGTGGTGGTGGTTCCCGAGCAACGACCACCCGAGCGACAAGGCCACCTTCGACGTCTCGGTCCAGGTGCCGGACGGCAACCAGGTGATCAGCAACGGCATCCTGACCAGTGCCGTCTCCCAGGCCGGCTGGACCCGCTACAGCTGGCGCGAGAACAAGCCGCAGGCGACCTACCTGGCCACCCTCGCGGTCGGCAAGTTCGACGTCACGACCGACACCACGCCGAGCGGGCTGCCCGTCTACAACGCGTACAGCAAGGACCTCGGCGAGGACACCGACGCGGCCAAGGCCAGCGTCGAGCGCACCGGCGAGATCGTCGACTGGCTGAGCGGCTACTTCGGCGACTACCCGTTCAGCTCGGTCGGCGGCTACGTGCCCAACGTCAAGACCGGCTTCGCCCTGGAGACCCAGACCCGGGTCTTCTACAGCCCCCGGCAGTTCGCGCGCGGCTCCAACACCTCCGTCGTTGTCCACGAGCTGGCCCACCAGTGGTACGGCGACAGCGTCTCGGTCTCGCACTGGAGTGACATCTGGCTGAACGAGGGCTTCGCCCGGTACTCGCAGTTCCTCTGGTCCGAGCACGAGGACGAGGGCACGGCGCAGGAACTCGCCGACTACGTCTACGCCTCGCACCCGGCCGACGACCCCTTCTGGACCGTCAAGCCGGGCGACCCGGGCGCCGCCAACCAGTTCGCGAACGCCGTCTACGACCGGGGCGCGGTGGCCATCCAGGCGCTGCGCAACGCCGTCGGGGACGACAAGTTCTTCCGGATCCTGAAGGGCTGGCCCACCGAGCGCCGCTACGGCAACGCCTCCGTCCCGGAGTTCCAGGCGTACGCGGAGAAGGTCTCCGGGAAGAAGCTCGGGGACCTCTTCGCCACCTGGCTGTTCACCGCCTCGAAGCCGGCCGCCGGGCCGGCGCCGGCCGCAGCGGCGGCCTCGCTCGCGCCGGGTGCCGGCGCGGGACAGGACGCCGGGCGGCTGCCGGCGGAGCCGAAGTCCTGGAAGAAGATCCAGGAGACCAACTCGCTGCACGACGAGGAGCGTTGATTCCTGGGTCCGTTGAGCCCCCGGATGTGACCTGGTGACCTGGTGACCTGGTGACGGGCGTGGTCCGGTCGGCCGCTTGAGGAAGCGGGCGGTCGATCGGGCTACGCCGCTCCGGGGCCGTCCGCCGCCAGCAGCTCGGTGAGGCGGCGGACGGTGAAGGGTATGAGCTCCCGGACCGGGATCAGCCGACAGGGCGCGTTGCCGACCAGCACCTCGCGGATGCCCGCCCGCTCCTCGAACTCCTTTCCCACGGCCGGGAAGTGGGTGTCGTTGTCGTCGCCCACGTCGGGTGCCTCGATCCAGACCCGCTCGCCCTGGATCGCCATCGGGAAGCGCCGGAGCTTGAGGCGGCGGTTGGGCGCGAAGGTCTCTGCGTAGTGCAGGAAGGTGTTGCGGTTGTGCCCGACACCGATCAGCAGCACGTACCCGCCGAGGTCGTGCAGCGCGCCGAAGGGCGACTCGCGGCCGACCGCGAAGCCCAGCGAGCGGCGGGCGGTGACCTCGCGGGCGTGCGCCCCGACCGCGGCGACCGAGGCCTGCGGATGCGTGCTGCGCAGGCTCTCCGGCAGCGCGCGCAGCGCCTCCGGTACGGCGCCCATCAGTGAGGGGAGCCCGGGGTGGAACAGCGGGACGGCGGCGCGCCGTTCGGCGACCTCGGGGCTCGGCAGGCCGGTGTGCTCCGGTGCCGGGTCCCGGACGACGGCGGTGGTGAAGGTGGGCACCGCGACCGTGCCGCCGGGCCCGACCGCCTCGCGCAGGCTGGCCACCACGGACGCGGCACCGCCGTCGACCCGGCCGAGGCTGGAGAGC
Source organism: Kitasatospora sp. NPDC043950 (assembly GCF_056435345.1). Taxonomy (NCBI): domain Bacteria; kingdom Bacillati; phylum Actinomycetota; class Actinomycetes; order Kitasatosporales; family Streptomycetaceae; genus Kitasatospora; species Kitasatospora sp. NPDC043950. The sequence continues at coordinate 94,898 of NZ_JBWKER010000021.1, read as the reverse complement.
GAGGAGTGCACGATCATCGCCATGCCCTCGCGGACGCCCACCCGCCGCCAGCCCTCGACGAGATCGGCGGTGCTGAGCGGCGCTTCGAGCGGTGCGTCGAGCGGGGTGGTGCGCGGGCCGGCGCTGTGCGCGGTGGTGCGGTGCGCGGTCATGGTGCCCCCTGGCGGTGCTGTGCAGGTGCTGGTGGGATCGTTCGGGGCCGACCATAGCGCGTGACACTGACAACCGGTCAGGACGGGGTGGCGGTCCGGCAGTCCGTCCTGACCGGTCGTGCGGTGCAAGGTCGGAGGCCGTTCAGGGCCTCGACCCCGTCGCTTCGGCCAGCACCCGGGCCTCCTGCTCGGGCGTGAAGCCGTGGCCGAGGGGCGGTTCGCCGCGCTCGCGGTCCCAGGCGAGCACGTCGGCGGCGGTGACCGCGAGCGGGGTCGCCGGCATCCCGGCCGCCCTGGCCCGGGCGGCGCTGCGCTGCTGTCCGGGCCAGAGCGGCGCGGCCCGGACCAGCGGGAAGAACGGCGGCGGCGCGCTCTCCGGCGGCACCGGGACGACCTCCACCTCGGTGCCCGCGACCTCGGCGCAGGTGGCGATCAGCCCGCCCAGTGTGGTCGGTTCGGCCGGGCCGACGGCGTGGAAGGCACCCGCCCGGCCGTCCTGGAGCAGCCGGACCACCAGCCGGGCCAGGTCGCGCACGTCGACCACCTGGACGGGCTGCTCCGGCCGCCCCGGCAGCGCGATCCGCCCGCCCCGGGCGGCCCGGCGCGCCCAGTAGGTGAGCCCGCGCTGCTCGTCGTGGGGGCCGGCCACCTTTCCGGGGCGCACGATCGTCGCCCCGTCCCCGTAGCGGGCGGTGACGTCGTCCTCGCAGGCGACCTTGAGCCGGCCGTACGTCTCCTCGGTGAGCTGCTCGGCGTCGCGCAGCGGTGCGCGGCGCGGGACGGACTCGTCCGAGCCGGGGGTGAGACCGGCGCGCTCGTACACCGCGTGGCTGGAGATGAACAGGTAGCGGCCGACCCGGTCGCCGAGCGCGTCCATGGCCTGGCCGACCTGGCGGGGGCGGTAGCCGCTGACGTCCACCACCGCGTCCCAGCGGCCGCCGCGCAGGGCGGTGTAGTCGCCGGTGTCGCGGTCGCCGATCAGGTGGGCGGCGGCGGGGAAGAGGCCGGGGTTGGTCCGGCCGCGGGTGAACAGGGCGACCTCGGCGCCACTGCGCAGGGCGTCGTCGGCGATCGCGCGGCCGACGAAGGAGGTGCCGCCGAGGAGGAGGATCCGCATGGGCCCAGCGTAGCGGCGGGGCCGGGGGAACAACGGATGGTGAGGGGGCGCCGGAGGGCACCGCGCATCACGCGGTGCCCTCCGGACAAGGGCCTAGGCTGCTTCGAGAGCGCGGGCCTCGGTGAGGATCAACTCCTCGATCCCGTAAAGGAAGCGCTCCATCGCCGGGCGCGGGAGCACCGCCGGGTCGGCCGTCATGGTCAGGCTCAGTGCGCCCGGGGACTGCAGCGCGTCCAGGGCGTAGGTCAGGCCGGGGCGGGGCTCGAACTCCACCGGCCAGGTCAGGGTGGTCACGTCCTCGCCTGTCCCGGTGTCGGGGGATGCGGTGACCAGCTCGCGGGTGTCGTTGAAGATGCAGGACCGGTCCGCGAGCGGGACGCCCTCGGCGGCGAGCCGCCCGATCTCGGCCTCCAACCGGAGCTTGTCGTAGTAGGCGTGGCGGTAGGCGCCGATCGCGGCGGCGTTGGTGCGTCGGACGACGTCCCCGAACTCGGCGGTGGCGTCCGGGAGGTGGAACAGCCCGTCGCCCGCGACCACGCTCACCGCGTTGGTCAGCTCGGGCAGGAAGCGGTTGCTCACCACGACGTTCAGCACCGCGTCCGTCGAACCCGACAGCCGGGCCGTCATCGCCGCCGTCGCCGCCAGCAGCACCGAGGAGGAGGTCACCCGGTGGGCGGCCGCCACCCGGTCCACCGCGCGGGGCAGCGCGGGCGAGCGCAGGACGGCGTTCGGGAACCCGGTGGCCGGCGTGGCCGGCTCACCGGGCGGGGGGAACAGCCGGGCCGGGGCCAGCCGCAGCTTGCGCAGGAACTGCTTGCGGGCGCCCTCGTCCCGCCGCCGACCGCGCTCCGAGGCCTGGAACTCCGCCTCCTCCAGCGGTTGCTGGGCGGGCTCGCGGATCTTGGCCAGCTCGTCCGGCGAGGTGCCCTGGCAGAGCGCGGTCAGGTCGGCCACCAGGCGGCTCATCCCCGTGCCGTCGACCGCGGTGTGCGAGAGCACCAGGCTCACGTACCGGGCCGACCCGCCCGTCTCCACGACGCCGACCCGGATCGGCCACTGGGCGGCGGTGTCGAACGGCAGCGCCGCCAGCTCCTCGTGCAGCCGCGCGCCCGCCTCGACCGGATCGGCCGGCTCCGCGCAGTGCCGTACCTCCACCTCCAACCGGCCCTCGGGGTCGACTACTTGGCGCAAGCGGCCGGCCTCGCCCGGCACCAGGCGGGTGTGCAGCGAGTCGTGCAGATGGAGCAGTCGCTCCAGGCCGGCGAGCAGGACGGGCAGCGGCAGCCCGGGGTCGAGCGGCGCAGCCGCGGCGATGTTGTAGCGCGGCGCGTCGGCCGGGGCGAGCCGGCTCACGGCGTCCCGGATGGCCTGTTGGCCCCAGGTGGCGGGACCGGACCCGGCCCGGCCGGACGAGAAGGCGATGTGCAGCAGTTGACGAGTGGTCACCGTGTGGCTCTCCGATGTGGCGGTGGATCGTGACGTCGTGCCGGTGCGTTGGGAGCGCGGATGCTGCTGGGGAGAGTGTGGCGCACCGCCTGCCCGCCGTCGAGGCCCGGAGCCCGGGGGCCGGGGCTCGGGCGGGCGCGCGGCCGGGGCTTCCGCATCTATCTCGACGTGAAGTATCTTGATGTCGAGATTGATGCCGATCATGCAACGGGGGCCTGCCATGCGGGGGAACGGACTGATGGCGCAGCTGCGGAAGCCGCCGGGCGGGCGGGACGCGCGGATCATGCTGCTGGCGCAGTGCGTCGACCGGACCGGGAGCGGGGTGTGGGCGGCGGCCTCGGTGCTGTACTTCACCTACGTGTGCGCAATGGACGCCCGACAGCTCGGCGTGCTGCTGGGCGTGGGCGCGGCGGCGGGGATCGCCGGGTCCCCGCTCGCCGGGCGGGCGGCCGAACGGCTGCCGGTGCGGTGGCTGCTGATCGGGTGCCACCTGCTGCGGATCGGGACGATGGGCCTGCTGCTGGTCGTCGACGACTTCGCCACGCTGCTCCCCGCCGTCGCCCTGACCTGCCTGGCCGAACGGGCGGCCAAGACCCTGGAGATGCTGTTCGCCACCCGGATCGCGGGCGAGCGGCGCGGCACGTACCAGGCGCTGTTCCGCAGCGTGGCCAACGCCGGGTACGCGCTCGGCGCGGGCATCGCGGCGATCGGCCTGGCGATGGGCACCACGACCGCCTACCGCGCGCTGATCGTGGCCAACGCGCTCTCCTTCGTCCTCGCTGCCGTCCTGGTCTGGCGCACCCGGGAGCCGGCCGGGCGCGGCCTGGTCGCGGCGGCCTCCGGGGAGGAACCCGCCGCCGCCCCGGCGGCCGTGCCGAGCCCCTGGCGCGACCGGGGCTACCTGCTGTTCGTCGCGCTGGACATGCCGCTGAACCTCGACGACTCGATCCTCAACGTCGGCCTGCCGCTCTGGCTCGTCCACCACACCGGCGCGCCGCACGCCGTCGTCCCGGCCTTCCTGATCCTCAACACGGTGCTCGTGGTGCTCCTGCAACTGCGCGTCTCGGCGCGGGCGGAGGGCCCGCGCGGGGCGTCCGCGGCGGTGGGCTGGTACGGCCTGACGCTGCTCGGCTGCTGCCTGCTGACCGCGCTCGCCACCGGCGGCGGGCCGTGGACGGCCTCGCTCGCGCTGCTCGCCGCGGCGATGCTGGTCACGCTGGCGGAGCTGATGCGCTCGGTGAGCTCCTGGGAGCTGGCGGTCGTCCTGGCGCCCCCGGGGGCCCAGGCCTCCTACCTGGGGGTGGCCGGGATGGCCCAGTCGGTGCAGAAGTCGGTGGGCCCGCTGCTGCTCACCGGCGTGGTGATGACGGCCGGTCCGGCCGGCTGGCTGGCCCTCGGCGCGGCGACCGTCGGCCTCGGCGCGCTCCAGCGCCGGGCCAGCCTGCGCCGGCTGGCGGCGCTGGCCGGCCCGGCGGCCGAGCCGTCGCCGCGGGTGGGCGCGGCGGTCGGCTGATCCGGCGCGTCGCGGCCGCCGGGCGCCCGCCGGGCCCGGTGTCGTCGGTCGGCCGGGACGGACGGCGAAGGGGGCGTCAGGGCCTCGTGACGTGCGGGGGGGGGGGGGGGGGGGTCGGCCGCGCTGCCGCGGGGCGGCTCGTCAGATCGGCTGGCGGGCCATTTCCGCCGGCCCGGGCCGGGTGGCGGTGACGACGTGGTAGTCGAGGAGGCCGCTGCGCCAGGCGGGGAGGAAGTTGCGGCTCCAGTGACCGGGAGGGACGGCGTCGGTGAGATAGCGGTCGAGGCCGGGCCAGACGGCGTCGCCGATGGACTCGGTGGTGATGGTGGTGAAGCCGGCCGCGGTGAGGTCGCTGGTGAAGGCGGCGAGGGGATGGGGGACGTCGAGGCCGTCGGCGAAGCTGGCGAGGAGGATGCTCAGGCGCTCGGTGATGTCCGGTCCGGCGGCGGCGAAGAAGGTGGTCACGACGAGTCGGCCGCCCGGGCGTAGGACGCGGGCGGCCTCGCGGGCGAAGCCGGTGAGTTCGCGGAAGTGCTGGGCGGCCTCGACGGAGTAGACGCCGTCCAGGGAGGCGTCGGCGAAGGGGAGTTGGTTGGCCGATCCGAAGGTGTAGGCCAGCCGATCGGGGTAGGTGGCCAGGGCTTTGGCGTTGACGGCGCGGGCGCGCTCGATCTGGTCCGGGTGGATGTCGACGCCGGTCACGCCCCCGAACCGGAACTCGCGCAGGGCGAGCGCCGCGCCGAGCCCGCGCCCGCAGCCGACCTCGGCCAGCCGCAGCCGCTCACGTGGCTCCGCGAACTCCCGCAGGACCCGGCGGTAGAGCTGCTCCTGGCTGTGGACCCGGTCCTCGGTCGTCGGGGCGGTGAGGTCCATGTCCTGCCAGTAGCCGAAGTTGATGAATCCACCGGCGAAGCTCGCGGCCCGGGACAGATCGCCGGCACCGTAGGTCCGGCGTACGGGGGCGGGGATGTGGTCGTGGCTCATGATGGTCGGTCTCCCGGTGTGTGATGTACCCGGTCTCGGCGGTGGAGTGACGACCCCGGACCGGGGGCGCTGAACGCGCAGTGTGACGGTGTGGCGGCGCTGTGACCGGCTCCGCGGTGTTCGGCGCCCGTCGGGCGCGCCGAGGTACGTACCCAAACCGGTGGTGATCCGAACACGGTACGTGATGGGCCCCGGTCCGGGGCGGGAAAGGGGCGCGGAGGTGGCCCGGGGGGCTCAGAACCCCGCCGCACTACCCGGGGCGGCTACCGGGCGCGCCCGGCCAATTCGCTACAGTCCGCGCGGATTGCCGAGGATGTGGGACAGGACGGCGACCACCGGGCCGTGCATCCCTGGCGCATCGGGCGCGCGGACTTCCTGCGGGACGCGGCCGACGGGGCGCCGGGGCGCCGGGGCGTGTCGTGCGGGCCGCCCGGCCCGTTACCGGGACGTCTGAACAGGAGAGGGGATTCCTTGGGGAACAGCGGAGGTGCCGCGGCGCATTCCGGCATCGACTTCCAGCAGCGCGTGGCGGCGCTCGCCATGTGCCACATGCTGTGCGACCTCGCCGATCTGAGCCTGCTGGGGCTCGACGGCACGGGCCGGGTCGAGGAGTTGCGGTTCGAGACGGAGGACGAGATCGACGACCTCGTGCTGGTCGGGCCCGGGGTGCGGTACTTCGTCCAGGCCAAGAACACGATCAGCGTGTCGGCCGCGCCGACCTCGGACTTCGGGTCGGTGCTGGGCCAGTTCGTGCGGCAGTACGTGACGGACAGCCGGCCAGGGGACGTCTATCTGCTGGCAACCTCGACCGAGGCGTCCGCCCGGGTGCGCAGGGAACTGCGCAAGTTGACGGAGGCCGCGCGGCTGAGCCGGTCGAGCAGCGCGGAGCTCCCGCTCAACGGGGCCGAGCGGGACGTCCTGGAGAAGACCGAGGGGCTGGTCCGGGCGCACTACCAGACGGCGACCGGGCGCGCGATCACGGCGGTGGAGCTGCGGGAGATCCTGGCCCGGATCAGGGTCAGCTCGCTGGACGTGCGGGAGGGCGGTTCGCTGGAGTCGGCCGCACTGCTGATGCTCAGCGTCCGGTCGGCGATCGGACCGCGGCTGCTCTGGGGCGGCCTGATCGCGCTGGCGGTGTCGCTGGCACGGGACAGGCTCGCGATCGATGCCGAGGGTCTGCGGGCGCGGATGGGCAAGTACGTCCGGGACCACCCGGAGCCGCCGGGGCCCGGCGCGAGCGGGCTGCTGAACCGGGAGACGGTGGCCGGGCTGGCGTTCGGCCGGGAGGTGGTGCTCGCGGAGGCCTCCTTCGAGGGGTACGAACTCGTCATCGCGGACTTCCGCAGGTTCGACGAGGCCGGGGCGAAGCGCGTCACCTTCGCGGACGGGCACGTCGAGTGGGCGCCGGGGGAGCGGTGGAGGGTCGTCGGACGGTGGGCCACCTGGGCGGGACTGGAAAGGCACCTCGAAAACCGTGCGGAGGAGTACCGGGACCGGCGGGTGCTCATGATCCCCGCCACGTTCACGGACGACCCGAGTGACGCACCGGCGGCCCGCGCGCACGCGGAGCACTGCGCGAACCTCGCCGAACGCGTCGAGGACGCCTTCGGCTGCCGGCACTGCGGCGACGCCGTGTCCGAGGCGGGCGCACCGCTGATCGAGGTCGACGAGGAGGGCCGCCCCGAGGACATCGGCCTGGTGCACGAGGAGTGCCTGCGGCCGACGGACCGGGTGCTCGGCGGGGTGGACGGCGAACTCCTCCGGGAGAATCCGCGGTTGCGCAACTTCGACTACGCGGGCTGGATCGCCGCCCTCCAGGGCGGCCAGTGGATGTTCGGCGGGATCGCGAGGGCGCAGCTGCCGGTCGCCCGCATCGCCTGGAAGTCGGAGTACGACGACTTCTCCCGGGGCGGCTGGTGTGTCCGGATCTCGTTGGAGGACGGCGGCGCGAACTACGTCACCGACCGCGGTCGGGTGGCCCGGCGCTCGGAGCGGAGGGCGGCGGAGGGCGCCGAGCGGATGAACGCGGACTTCGCCGCCGCGCGGAGGTCGGGGGATCCTTGGTGCTACACGCCCGACGGCTCCGGATTCGCCCCCTACTCGAGGCTGCTCCGCCAAGGGGAGGAGCCGATCCCGTGCGTCCGGGCCAAGGCGGTGCGGTACACCCGGGCCATCGGGGAGGCCTACTCGGACTGCCGGCGGTACTACGCGCCACTGGCGTACCTGGTGGACGCGGAGACCGGGGACCCCGTGGTCGTGGACGGGGTGATCACACTGCTCACCGATCCGCTGGAGCTGGACTCCTACGTGCGGAACTGGGCGCGCAGCGGCGTCGAGCTGCCCGAGTTCACGGTGGCCGGGATCCTGAGCGACGAGCAGTTCGACCGCTTCGTCCGGCTGGCGATGACGCGGGGCACGAACCTGGTCGTCAACCCGAAGCTGGCCCTGGACGGCTCCCTGGTGAGCGGGTACCTGTTGGACGTCTTCGAGGACCTGACGCGGGGCGCCGCGCCGGTCCTGTAGCGGGGCCGGGTGCCCGGGGCCGGGGCCTCGGGCACCCGGCGGGGTCACCAGCCGAGCAGGTGGGTGCGGCGGGTGAGGGCGGCGAGGATGGACTCGGTGGCGCCGGCGGGGGTGAGGGAGCTGGTGTCCAGGGTGTGCGGGCCGGGGACGGCGCCCGGGGTGGACTGGAGGACGACGAGGTGGAGGGCGGCGCCGGTGGTGCGGCTCTCGCGGCGGAAGGTGTCGAGGGTGGGCGGGGCGGCCGGGCACTCGACGATGACCTGGTAGCCGCCGGTCGCGTAGGCGAAGGCGGCCTGCGCGGCGGCGGCGAGGGCGGTGGTGTTCTGCCGCTCGGCCTCGGGGAGGTGCGGCGGGAGCTGGCCGCGCCGGATGACCCGCAGGAAGTCGTGCGCACGCAGGTGGACGCTCGGGTGCAGCTCCTCCGCGAGCCGGCTCGCGACCGGGCTCTGGCCGGCCCCGGCCGGGTCGACGAGGACGAGGACGCCGCCGGCGCCCCGGCCGCCCCCGAGCTCCGGCCCACCTACGGTCGTACGGTTCACAGCTGCTGATCCCTTCGCGGGCCGGGGACGGACGGGTAGCCGGGGCGAGGCGGTCGGAGTGCGGACGGGCCGGCCGGCCCGGATACGGACAGCCGACCGCCTCGTCCCTACGACTGGTGCTTTCGGGGATCAACCTAGTCCACGCCGGTGCCCCGAGTCGTCCCCACTCCTGCACCGGGGCGCTCAGCGGTCCTCGACGCGCAGCACGATCGGGTTGGTGAGGGCCGCCATCGGGCCCCAGGGGAGGTCCGGGCCCATCGCGTTGCCCTTGCCGGGCGACCCGTCCGGCTTCGGGTGGCGAACCTCGGCCCGGACGTAGGCGGCGAGCGAGGCCGTCGTGCGCCAGACCACCGTGCCGGAGCCGTCGGCGGGCAGTGACTCCTGGTGCAGCTGGCCCTCGTCGGTGAGGAGGCGGACCGTCCCGCCGGGCACGCCGGAGACGGCGAGCCGGACGTCCAGCGGGGCGTCCGCCGGGACGGCCAGCTCCTCGCCGATGCCGGCCCGGCGGCCGTGCCCGGTGACGGTGAACTCCAGCTGGACGGAGGCGGATTCGGCGAGCCAGCTGCGCCCGTCGCGCAGCCCGTCGAGGATCGCGTCCCGGGTGAGGTCCTCGGCCAGGACGACGTTGTGCGGGGAGCCGATGACCTGCGGGGCGCTGTGCGCGTCGCTGTTGCCCAGGGCGGGCAGCCAGGAACGGCCCTCGCGCAGGGCGACGGCGAGCCGGCCGTCCCAGGTGTCGACCGCGGACTCGTCGTCGTACGTCCAGGGCCCGTTCCACACCTCGACGCCGTCGGCCTGCTCGTAGCCGAACTTCCACTGGCAGGCGACGTACGGGCAGTACGGGTGCGCGGGCACCACCAGGCCGCCGGAGCGGTGGACCTGACGGACGAAGCGCGGGTACTCCTCGTCGCGGGAGCGGTAGCGCCAGTCGACGAACTGGCCCGCTTCGAGGCCGAGGGCCAGCCAGTGGCCGTTGCGGGTGGTGATCTCCTCGCCCGGGATGATCAGCAGGTCGGGGCCGGCCAGCGGGCCCCAGACCGCGTGCGAGGAACTGGTGTTGTGGTCGGTGGAGACGATGAAGTCGAGGCCGGCCGCGCGGGCTCCGGCGGCCACCTCCTCCGGGAGGCGCCGTCCGTCGGAGTGCACGGTGTGCAGGTGGCAGTCGCCCCGGTACCAGGCGCGGCCGCGGCCGCGGGCCCGCTCGGACGGGTAGTGCGGGGTGAACGCCGGCCCGGGGGCGCCGAACCGGAGGGTGACCTGGACGTGGTAGTCCAGCCCCTGCGGCGCGATCTGGTAGGGGCCGAGGGCGAGGTGCCAGGTGCCCGGGTTGATCGGGCCGGGGAGGTAGCCGGGGGTCGCGGTGTCGCGGGCGAGGCTGAACTCGGTACGGAAACCGCCGGACCAGCCGCGGAACCCGGGGCCGCCGAGGTCGGTGCCGCGTTCGTCGAAGATGCCGATGTCGCAGGAGTTGCCGGGGGTGCCGGCCGGGACCGGGGGCTTGTCGTAGCCGTAGCTGACGGCGATCTCGCGGACACCGGCGGGGACTTCGACGGGGAGGTGGACGAAGTCGGGGGAGCCGGTGGGGAGGTGGCCGGCGAGGGTGAGGGTCCGCTCGGTGCCGGGGGTGCCGGGGGTGCCGGGTGTGTCGGGTGCGGAGGCGGCGGCGGGGGTGGTCGCGGCCAGGCCGAGGGCGGCGGCGGCTCCGGTGGTGAGGCCGGTGCGGAGGAGGTCGCGACGGGCGGGGCGTGGGGTGTCGTGGTCGGCGGGCATCGGGTCCTCCGGGGCAGGGCGGGCGGGGTCCGTTCGGCTCCTTACCCGTGGCGGTGAATCAGGGGTGAGCCGGGGCCCACGGGCGGGGGGCGGCTCGGTGAAGGGGGTCGCCGTCGGCCGGGTCGGCGAGTTGCGGGCGGTGACGAATAGTCCGTTCATATTCATAGCGAGCGGATCGGATCATCGCGGAGGAGACGGGTGTGGCACTGAGTCGGCGGGCGCTGCTGGCGGCGGTGGCCGGGAGCACGCTGGCGGGGTGCGGGCCCTCGGCGGGCGGCGGGGCGGCGGCCCCGGCGGCCTCGGTGGCTTCCGCTTCGGTTTCCGAGGCCGCCGAGGCCTCCGAGGCCTCGGCGATATCGGCGGCGACGCCGTCGGAGCCCCCGACGCCCGCCCCGACCACCCCGACCACCCCGACCGCTGCGCCCGGGCGCCCGGAGCCGACCCGGGCCGAGCTGGTCGCCCGGTACGGCGGCGCCGAGCCGAAGCAGTGGGGGATGGAGGTCACCGGGGTGATCACCGAGCTGCCCGCCGGCGAGATCGCGATGGCGCTCACCTTCGACGCCTGTGGCGGCCCCGGCGGGAACGGGTACGACGCCGACCTGATCGACTTCCTGCGGAAACGTTCCGTCCCCGCCACGCTCTTCCTGAACGCCCGCTGGATCGACGCCAACCCGGACGTGTTCGAGCAGCTCGCCGCCGACCCGCTCTTCGAGATCGGCAACCACGGCACCGTCCACCGCCCGCTCTCGGTCACCGGCCGCTCCGCCTACGGCATCGCCGGCACCGGTGGCGTCGGCGAGGTGTACGACGAGGTCGCGGGCAACGCGCACAAGCTCGCCGGGCTGCTCGGCCGCCCGGTGCGCTTCTTCCGCTCCGGCACCGCGCACTACGACGACGTCGCCGCCCGGGTGGTCGCCGACCTGGGGGAACGCGCCGCGGGCTTCACCGTGAACGGCGACGGCGGGGCGACGCTCAGCGCCGTCGAGGTGCGGCAGGAGATCGCGGCGGCCCCGCCCGGGGCGATCGTGATCTGCCACATGAACCACCCGGGCGGCGGTACCGCCCCCGGGGTGGTGGCGGCGGTGCCGGGGCTGCTGGCGGCGGGGCGGCGCTTCGTCCGGCTGTCGGACGTGATGCGGTGAGGCGCGGGCGTGCCGCGCTGCGGCGACGTGCGCGGACCGCGTTGCGGCGTTAGGCCAGTCGGAGGCCTCCCGGGTGCTCCTCCTCGATGATCCGGACCAGCCAGTCGAACACCGTCGGCCCCTTGCCGGCCCTGGCGGCGGCGAGGTCGGCGCGGACGTGCTCGCGGTTGGCGGGGTGGCAGTGGGCCAGCCGCAGTTCCAGCTGGCGGACCGTCTCGGGGTAGCCGAGGTTGCGCCGGGAGACCGCGTGGTCGCGCCACTCGATCAGGTAGTCGCCGTCCTCGGGGGTGCCGTAGCCGCCGCGCAGGCAGTCGGCGAAGGCGTCGAGGTTCCGGCCGAAGTAGCCGTCGCTGCCGATGGTCTCACCGACCACGTCCCAGAAGTCGTCCAGCGTGTGGATCCGGGTGCCAGCTATCACATAGGTCACGGTCACGGGGTCGAGGATATGCCGAGTGCGGTCGTCGGTGCGCCGGACTACCGGGCGACCGCGATGGCGGTGGCGAGCAGGCCGTCACCGACGGCCCAGCGGCCCTCGAAGCCCTCGATGCGGCGGCCGTTGACGTTCGGGCCGGGGACCAGCAGCCGGGCGGTGAAGGAGCCGTCGGGGGAGAGGACCAGGTCGGCCTCGCTGAAGTCCAGGAACTGCTCGGTGAGCGGGAACCACGCCTTGTACACGGATTCCTTGGCGCTGAACAGGATGCGGTCCCACGGCGTGCCGGGGTGCTCGGCGAGCAGTTCGACGATCCGCTTCCCCTCCTCGGGCAGCGCGATGACGTCCAGGACGTCGTCCGGGAGCGGCAGGGCGGGCTCGGCGTCGATGCCGACCGAGGCGAGGTCGCCGGAGTGGGCGACGGCCGCCGCTCGGAAGCCCTCGCAGTGGGTGAGGCTGCCGACGACGCCGTCGGGCCAGCTCGGGGCGCCGCGCAGGCCGGGGACCAGCGGGCGGTAGGGGATGCCGAGGCGGGTGAGGGCGGTGCGGGCGCAGTGGCGGACGGTGGTGAACTCTCGGCGGCGCTTGGCCACCGCCTGGACGACGGCGGCCTCCTCGGCCGGTTCCAGCCGGGCCTCCGGCGGGTCGTCGTAGGACACCTCGGTCACGACGGCGTCCGGCAGCAGGTCCCCGATCACACGCTCCCCCTCGGTCGGTGCGCGGACGGCCGCCGCGCGGATCGAGCCTAACCCGGGTGGGGGTGGTCCCGGCGGGCCTTCCGGGGAAGATCCACCGGGACCACCCGGAGCATCGGGAGCACCGGGACCACTGAGGCCAACTCGCGGTACTGCTCGGCGCCGTCCAGCGACCGCAGCGGTCGGCCGAGGCCAGGCCCCAGCTGCGCGGGTAGCGCACCAGGCTCTGCGGGCCGCCGATGAGCGCGGCCTCGCGCTCGACGTCCGGGTTCCAGTCGTCGGGCAGGTTCGGGTGGTGGACGAAGCGGCTGAAGTAGCTGCGGGTGCCCTCGGGGAAGTGGCCGGCGGCGAGTTGGCGGGCGAAGCGGCTGCGGCGCAGTTCGTCCCAGCCGCCGTCGTGGCGGCCCCGGTGGCGGCCCCGGTGGCGGGCGGGGTGGAAGAGGCCGGTCAGGCCTTCCAGGGCGCCGTAGTACTGGTCGAAGGCCTGCTGCAGCGGTCAGTTGGTGCGGTCGTCGGCGGCGTAGGGCTCGCGGTGGTGGGGGTCGGCCTGCGGGTCGGTGGGCGGGGCGACGGGCCGGTCGGTGTGCGGGGCGGTCTGCGGGGGGGGGGCTTTCGAGGGCTTTTTGGGCGGGGGCTAGCGGTACCGGGCAGGCGTCGCGGCGAGGGCCCGGACGGGCCGGGCGTACAGCTCGCCGAGCACCGGGGCGCCGGCGGCGACGGCTAGCGCGTCGGGGCCCCGCTGCTGGGCGATCAGCAGGTCGGCGTCCCGGTGCAGGTGTGAGCGGAGGGTGAACTCGGCCCGTACGACGTCGAGATAGGCGGGGTCGAGGACGGCGAAGGTCTCGGTGAGCACCAGCAGATCGGGGTTGACCACGTCCGCGAGCAGGGCGAGGGCGCGGCCGATGGTCCGGGCCCGCTCGCGGACCAGCCGGTCCGCCCGGGGGTCGCCCTGCTGGACGGCGGCGATCAGCTGGGCGCGGTCCGGCTTGGCGGTGATCCCCTCGGCGGCAGCCGCTTCGAACAGGGTGGTGTCGGAGGCTGCGACCGAGAGGCAGCCCCGGCGGCCGCAGTGACAGAGTGCGGCGTCGTCCGCGTCTTCGTCCGCTCTCTCGTCCGCTTGTTGGTCCACTTGCTGGTCCGCTTGTCCGTCCGCGAGCCGGTCCGCGATCGGCAGGTGGCCGAGGTCGCCGGTGGCCGAGGGTGGGCCCTGATGGACCGTGCCCGCGACCGCCAGCGCCGCGTCCACCACATGGCCGACGAACAGCTGCACCATGCTCCGCCGGGCGGCCGGGTGGCCGAACAGGATCTCCGCCTGGGTGAGCGCCCGGGCGTGGTTGTCCACCTGGACGGGCAGGCCGGTGGCGTCCTCCAGCAGCTCCCGCAGCGGCATGTCCCGCCAGCCCAACGGTCCGTGACGGAGCATCAGCCCGCGTTCCGGGTCGACGGCGCCGCCGGTGACGGCGCCCAGGCCGACTACCGTCCGGCCGCCGCGCAGGGCGGCGATCAGCCGGGGCAGTCGCTCCAACAGCGGCTTCAGTACGGCGAATCCGGTCCGGCCCCGGTTGGAGATCTCCTGCCGGTACAGCACCTGCCCGCGCAGGTCGAGCAGTGCGAAGGTGGTGTACGGGACGCCGATGTGCAGTCCGGCCACGGCAAGCCGGTCGGTGTCCACGTCCACCGGCAGCTGCGGGCGGCCCAGCGCCCCGGTGCCGCGCCCGTCCGCCAACTCCCGGCGCTCGCGCAGCAGTCCGAGCCGCACCAGGTCCACCACCTGCCGGGAGACCGCTGACGCGCTCAGCCCGGTCAGAGCGGCGACCCTGCTGCGGGCGATCGGCCCGTGGTCGAGCACCGTGCGCAGCACGGCGGAGGCGTTGGCGTCCCGGCGGTCGTCCCCGGTGCGGACGGGCGGCCGGGCGAGGGTGGTGGTCATGGTGGCGGTACCCGGGTCCTCTGGGTCGGTTGACGGCCGGGTCCTCCCCGGCCGGGTCGGTCGTATCGCGTTCCTCCGGTCGGGACGATCGGCGGTAACGCGTGCCCCGGCCGAGTCAGTTGGCCGTTTCGAGCTCCTCGGCGGGCACCAGGCCGGCCACCCGCGGCGGGTCGGCCGGCTCCAGCAGACGGCTCGGAGCGCCGTCCACGCCGAGCGGCAGGTCGCCGTCCAGGGTGATCCGGCGGACCAGGCGCGGCTCGTCGCCGTAGTCGTTGACCGCGTAGTGCTGGGTGGCCCGGTTGTCCCAGATCGCGACGTCGCCGATCTGCCAGTCCCAGCGGACGGTGTTCTCCAGCCGTTCGACGTAGCGCTGGAACAGGTCGATCAGCGCCCGGCTGTCGGCGCCCGACACGCCCTGGATGCGCTGCGCGAACGCGCCCAGGAGCAGCGACTTCTCCCCGGTGACCGGGTGCACCCGGACGACGGGGTGTTCGGTCTTGAAGGCGGTAGAGACGAAGACGTCGCGGAACAGCCGGGCGATCTCGGCGTTGTCCGCCAGCTCCGGGCGCAGGGCCAGCCGGGCGGCGTAGTCGTAGTCGTTGGTGTGGACGGCCCGCAGGCTCTCGGCCAGGGCTTTCAGCGGTGCGGGCAGGTCCTGGTAGGCGGCCGCGGTGTTGGCCCAGACCGTGCTGCCACCGGCCGGGGGCAGCTCCAGCGAGCGCAGGATCGAGGCCTTGGGGTAGGACGGCACGAAGGTGACGTCGGTGTGCCAGTTGTTGGCCCGCACGCCCTTGGTCGCGTCCAGCTCGAAGATGTAGCGGCCGTCCGCGCTGGGGACGGTCGGGTGGCCGACCGGCTGTCCCAACAGGCGGGCGAACGCCTCGTGTCCGGCGTCGTCCAGGTGCTGCTGGCCGCGGAAGAACAGCACCTTGTGCTGGTGGAGGGCGGCCTCGACGGCGGCCACGGTCTCGGCCGTCAGGTCGCCGCCGAGGCGGACGTCGTGCACGATCGCGCCGATCCGGCCGGCGGCGGGGGTGAGGCGGAGTTCGGTCAGGGCGGTGGTCATGACGGTTCCCCTTCACGGGAAGATGGTGACGGTGAGTGACGCATGGCGGCACCGAGCCGCTCCGCGTACCGGTCGCCGGGCAGGGCAGGGCAGGGCTGAGCGGCGAGGCGGGGCAAGGCCGAGTGGCGGGGCAGGGCGTGCGGGAGGGAGGCCGGTCCGGCGGGACGGACGGTCAGAGGGCGAGCGCACCGCGACAACAGCGGCGCGGGCAGCAGGCGGTGGCCGGGCGCGGGGCGCGGCGGACAGCGGTGTGCATCGGCCCTCCTTCCGGCTCGCCGCGAGTGGGCTCGGCGCTCATCGTGCTGAAGGGCGGGGCTCGCTGTCAATCGTCAACTTGGCTTCTGGGAACGGGTGTTGCCGCCGCGTTGCGGTGTGTTGCGGCGGATGTCGCGGGGGTGGCGGGTGTGCTGCGGGCGGGAGTTCGACCTTGTGACGGGCTCGCGGCGGTTACTAACTTGCGGAGCGGAAGTAAGTTCGGAGCGGGCCGAGGGCGCGCCCTCGGGCCCTGGCGAAGGGGAGGTCGGCGCCCGTGCTGGAACTGCTGCACGCCCGCGCGTCGGCGCGGACCACGTGACGGGTGGCGCGACTGTCCGGTGGTGACGGAGCGTACGGACTGGGCGAGTGCTCCGAGGCCGGCCCGGGCGCGAGCGGGCCAGGGCGGGCCAGGGCGGCGGTCGCTCCCGGCTTCGTCCCGGTGGAGCGCAACCGGCGCGTGTGGACGGATCCGCAGCCGAGCGCCGCGATGCTACGGTCGTCCCCACTGGGGCGGTTCGGCAGTGCGGCCGAGGTCGCGCGGGTGGTCGGCTTCCTGGCGGGCGAGGAATCCTCGATCGTCAGTGGTGTCCGCCTCGCCGTGGACGGAGGAACGACCGCGATGCTGCCCGAAGCCCCGCTGCGCTGACACCTTGTTCGAGGAGGGCCCCGCTGTGCGTGCCGAACCGGTCGCCGACACACCGTACCTGGAGCTGGGCGAGGGCCCGCTGTGGGACCAGTCCGCGCAGCTGCTGCGCTGGATCGGCATCCCCGACCGGCGGGTGCTCACCCTGGACCCGGCCTCGGGCGCGATCGGCTCGGTCGAACTCGACGCCACCCCCGGCACCTTGATGCCGTACGGCGACGGCGGGCTGATGCTCGCCACCGAGCGCGGCTTCGAACGGTTCGATCCGGCCACTGGCCGCACCACGCTGGTCGCCGCCGTCGAGACCGACCGCCCGGACCGCCGGATGAACGACGGCAAGACCGACCCGTACGGCCGACCGGTCGCCGGCTCGATGGGGCGGGGGGAGCCGCGCGAGCCCGGATCGCTGTACCGGCTGGAGCGCGACGGCGGTGTCCGGGCGATCCTCGGCGGGCTCGACATCCCCAACGGCCTCGCCTGGCCGGAGCCCGACCGGCTCTGGCACATCGACACCACCACGCGCCGCATCGCCCTCTACCCCTACCCCGAGCACGGCCCCCTCGGTGAGCGGATCCGCACGCTCGACGTCTCCCACCTGCCGGGTCACCCGGACGGCATGACGCTCGACGCCGACGGCAACCTGTGGGTGGCGTTCTGGGACGGCTGGGCGGTGCACTGCCTCTCGCCCGAGGGCGAGGTGCTGGCGTCGGTCGAGCTGCCGGTGCCGCGCGTCACCAGTTGCGCCTTCGGCGGGCCGGACGGGCGGACGCTCTACATCACGTCCGCCCGGTCCGACCAACACGCGCTGTCCGGCTGCCTGTTCAGCGTCCGGGTGTGAGGGGTCCGGGTCTGGCGGCGCCGGGTTCGAGGGGGCGCGACCCTACTGCCCGAGCAGGCGGGCGAAGTCCAGCCCGAGGCTGCCGAGCACCGGCAGCGCGCCGAGGTCGGTGACGGCGCCGACGGGGATGCTGTAGCCCTGGTTCACCGCGCGGGGCGCGGGCGCGCCGTTGGCGGACACGGCGTTGGCCGGGATCAGGGCGGCGCCGAGGAGCAGGGCGGCGAGTGCGGTGCGCATGGGGCGGGGCCTCCGGGGGTGGGCGTGGTGACCTGTCAACACCCTGCGGCGCGGTGCGGTCACGTATCTTCGCCCCTTCGGCCGTATTGGTAAAGATTCCTGCCTTGTGTTCATGTCAACATGGCGGCGGTCTGGACCATGCCGCCGTCGGGCGCATACGTTCTCTTCACTCGGACGGGCATCGGGCGATCTCGCTGAACCCCCTTGCGGCTTCGGCGACTTCTGCCTGTCATGCCCATGGCTAGAGAACCGGAGGGAACCATGCGCGCCATCAGCAGGAACCTCAGGATCCTCGCGGGCGCCCCGCTCGCGGCCGCCGCCCTCATCGCCCTCACCGCCGGCACCGCCAGCGCGGCGATACCGATCAACACGCCCATGTCCGGCAAGGCCACCTACTACAACGACGCCGGCTACGGCGCCTGCGGCACCCAGATCAACGCCTCCAACCAGATGCTCGTCGCGGTCTCCCACACCTGGTGGACCAGCGCCAACCCCAACAACGACCCCCTGTGTCAGGGCATTTCGGTCAAGGTCAGCTACCAGGGCAAGACCGTCACCGTCCCCGTCCGGGACAAGTGCCCCTCCTGTGACGCCGGCCACCTCGACCTCAGCCAGCCCGCGTTCGCCCAGCTGGCCCCGCTCGGCCAGGGCGTCATCAACGGCCTCACCTGGCAGTTCGTCAAGGCCGGCCTGAACGGCAGGACCGTCGAACTCTCCGAGCCCGTCACCGGCTCCACCATCGGCTGAGACTGCGGATGAGCGACCGTGCCCGCCCCGTGACGCGGGGGCGGGCACGGCCGTCGCCCGGGGTCCGCTTCCGGGCCTGGATGTTTCAGCGTTTCAGCGCCTCAGCGGCAGAGCGCGGCGTCCACGGCGTCGGCGACGCGCTGCTTGACGTCGGCGGAGGGCAGGGTGGTGACGGCGATGTCGGCGGCGCGACCGTCCTCGGTGACACCACCGCGCGTCACGTAGCCCGGGAGCGTGCCGCCGTGGCCCCAGTACACACCGCCGCAGGACAGCGGGCGGCTGGCGAGGCCCAGCCCGTAGCGGCCGCCGGGGCCCATGTACTCGGCGGGGACGGTGACCTGCATCTGGGCGAGCTGGGCCGGGGCCAGCAGCTCGCCGCCGAGCAGGGCGCGGAAGAAGCGGTTCAGGTCGCTGTTCGTGGACACCAGGGCGCCGGCCGTCCAGGCCCAGGACATGTCCTGTTCGGTGACGTCCAGCGGCTGGCCGCCGGGCTCCTCGGTGAAGTAGCCGTGCGGGTGGCGCTCGTGCACCGTCATGTCGCCCTGGGCGGGGAAGTACGTGTGGCGCAGGCCGATGCGGTCGATGACCCGCCGGGTGATCTCCTCGCCGGCGGGCCGCCCGGTGACCTTCTGGATGATCAGACCGGCGATCAGGTAGCCCGTGTTGCAGTACTTCCAGCCCTTGCCGGGCTCGAAGTCGGGCTTCTGGGCGAGCGCGAGGTCGAGCAGGTCGCGCGGCTCGTGGTACTGGGAGAGGCTCTGGTCGGGCAGGAAGTGGGTGTAGTCGGGCAGGCCGCTGGTGTGCTGGAGGATCTGGCGGACGGTGATCTTCCGCCCGTCGATGCGGCTGCCGTCGGCGCCGGTGCCGCGGACGAGGCCCGGCAGGTAGGTGTCGAGGGAGGCCTCCAGATCGACCTTGCCCTCGGCGACGAGTTGCAGGACGACGACGGCCGTGAAGGACTTGGTGTTGCTGCCCGCCCGGACCTGCCCGTCCACGGGCACCGCCGCGCCAGTGGCGAGATCGCCCACCCCGGCCGTGTAGGTGCGGGTGCGCCCGTTCCGGTCCCGCACGGTGGCCAGCGCGCCGGGCACACCGTCCTGCCGGACCAGCGCGTCGAGCCGCTGTTGGACGAGGTCGGCTCGGGGGCCCGCCGCCTGGGCTGCCGGCGCGGCGGCCACGCCGAACAGTAGGGCGCCCGCGGCGACGGCCGCCGCGCTGAGCCGGAGTGGTCGAATCCTGTACGGGGTGGACGGGTTCACGGAGCGTCTCCTCTCGTCGGGCCGGCGCGCCCGGGACCACCAGGGCACCACGCGGCACCGGCGACGGTCGTCCGCGCGCAGGAGGAGCGGGGGCCGAAGCCGTGGTCCTGACGGTCTACGACCTGCGGGGTATGAACGGCGATCCGGCCGGCGCTGTGTGATGGTGTCCGCCCCTGCGCGCCGCAGGGGCGGACACCCGGGGCTTACCTCAACCAGTCGCTCGATCGCCTCGAAGATGTCGGCGTCGGTCTCCTGCTGCCACTTGGGCAGGTCGTTCCAATCCGCGACGTAGCCGGGCTTGGGGCTCTCGATGTGCTTGTGGATCTGGGCGATCCAGCAGAGCGAGACGAAGCGCCCCTTCTGCTCGCGGGAGAGCTTGACGGTCGTCCCGCCGCTCACGGCCACGAAGTCCCGAACCTGCCCGAACACGGCTGCGGCGCAGGGTCGTTCCCAGTCGGGGGTCTCCTCCCAGGAGGCGATGCAGCCGGGCTTCGGCTCTCCGGGGAAGTGCCGCTTCACTCCGGCGATCCACGCCTCCCGGAAGATCCTGCCGTCCTCGGTCATGAGCTGTTCCTTTCCTCATGCGGCGCGCTGGAGCGCCGTAATGTGGTCGTGCAACTCCGCGATCCGGTTGTCGTTGCCGGTACTGATGGCTGCGGGGGAGGACGAGGAGTGCCACCGGGGGCTGGCGTTGGTGCACAAGCTGACGAAGGGGCGTCGGGGAGCCGTGGTTGAGCCGTTCGGGAAGGTCGTGCATGCGGACCTGGTAGTGGGGCGGCCGTGAGGGATGAGAGTGGGATCGCCGACCCGGTGCGGGTGTGGCTAGCGTGTGGGGTCTCCGTGGCCGGGGTGATGATGCTGATCGCGCTCTGGGGGACGGTGATGTGCCAGTGACAGGAACAGCGGGGAGACGAAATTGATGCTCTACGTCGTGGTGTGTGCGGCCGGAGTCGCGGGTGGGGTGGGGGAGTTGGTATCCGCCGCGCAGGGGCGGGGGTGGGAGGTGGGCGTGGTGGCGACTCCGCGGGCGATGGGGTTCATCGACGAGGAGGAGCTGGTGGCGCGGACGGGGTATCCGATCCGTTCGGCCTGGCGGAAGCCGGGGGATCCGCGGCCGTTGCCGGATCCGGATGCGGTCGTGGTCGCCCCGGCGACGTTCAACACGATCAACAAGTGGGCGGCGGGGATCTCGGACACCCTGGCGCTCGGCATCCTCTGCGAGTCGTACGGGTGGGGCGTCCCGGTGGCGGTGCAGCCCTGTCTGAGCGCGGCGCAGGCGGCGCATCCGGCGTACGGGGAGAGCCTGGCCAGGCTGCGGAGCATGGGTGTGCGGATCGCGGAGTTCACACCGGGGGCGTACAGCTGGACGCGGGTGCTGGAGCTGCTGGCGGTCTGACAGGGTGGCTGGCCGGGCGGGGGGATCTTGGCAGTGTGGGGGTGTTCCGGCGTGACCGGTGCGGCGTAGCGTCCGGGCAGGTCGGCGACGGGTGTGGGAGGTTCTGGTGGCGGTCAACGGCGAGGTGTCGTTCTGGTACGCGGCGAGCGGGCTGCCGGAGCCGGGGCCGGCGTTGCCCGGGAGCGCGGATGTGGACGTGTGCGTCGTCGGCGGCGGGTACACCGGGCTGTGGACGGCGTACTACCTGAAGAAGGCGGAGCCGTCGCTGCGGATCGCGGTGCTGGAACGCCGGTTCTGCGGCTACGGCGCCTCGGGCCGCAACGGCGGGTGGCTGTACAACGGTTTCGCGGGCCGGGGCGCGTTCGCGAAGCGGTACAGCCCGGGTGCGGCGGCGGCGATGCAGCGGGCGATGGACGAGGCGGTCGGGGAGGTCGTGGACGTCGCCGCCGCCGAGCGGATCGACGCGCACATCGTGCGTGGCGGGGTGCTCGAAGTCGCCAGGAACAGAGCCCAGTTGGAGAGGCTCAAGGCTTTCGCCGCCGCCGAGCGGGCGTACGGCGAGGGCCGCGTCGAGCTGCTGGGCGCCAAGGAGGCCGCCGACCGGATCGCCGTCGCGGGCGCCCTCGGCGGCACCTGGACGCCGTACGGTGCGCGGATCCAACCGGCCGAGCTGGTACGCGGGTTGGCGCGGGTGGTGCGGGACCTCGGGGTGGCGGTGCACGAGGGGACGGCGGTGACGGCGATCCTGCCGGGCACCGCGTTCGCCCGGCCGCGCGCGGTGACGCCGCAGGGCACGGTGACCGCCGAGTACGTGCTGCGCGCCACCGAGGGGTTCACGGCCGGCCTGCGCGGCGAGCGGCGGACCTGGCTGCCGATGAACTCGGCGATGATCGCCACCGAGCCGCTGCCGCCCGCCTTCTGGGCGGACGCGGGCTGGCAGGGCCGCGAGGTGCTGGGCGACTTCGCGCACGCCTACATGTACGCGCAGCGCACCGTGGACGACCGGATCGCGCTGGGCGGCCGGGGCGTGCCGTACCGGTTCGGCTCGCGGACGGATGCGGACGGCGGCACCCAGGTGGAGACCGTGCGCCAGCTCCGGCAGATCCTGAACCGCTTCTTCCCGGCGGCCGCGAGCGCCCGGATCGACCACGCCTGGGCGGGCGTGCTCGGCGTCCCCCGGGACTGGTGCGCCACCGTGGAGCTGGACCGTGCGAGTGGCCTCGGCTGGGCGGGCGGGTACGTCGGCAGCGGGGTGACCACGACGAACCTGGCGGGCCGGACCCTGCGCGACCTGGTCCTCGGGCGGGACACCGGGCTGACCGGGCTGCCCTGGGTGGGCCACACCGTGCGCCGCTGGGAGCCCGAGCCGCTGCGCTGGATCGGGGTGCACGCGATGTACGCGGCCTACCACGCGGCAGACCGCCAGGAGGCGGGCGGACGGGCCACCACCTCGCCGATCGCCCGCGTCGCGGACGTCGTCTCCGGGAGGTAGCGAACGCGGCTGCGCGGGTCCGGGCGTGAGGGAGGGCGCCCGCGCGGATCCGGACGGTGGCGAGCACGGTGGCGGATCCGGACGGTGGCGAACACGGTGGCGGATTCGCCACCCCGGATCCGCCACCGCGCTCGCCACGGCCGTTCGGACGCTCCGCCGTGCAAAGCGGCCCGGGAGCAAGCACGGTGGGGGCGTGCTGAGGAGAACGCTGGTGGCCCTGTGCGCTCTGTGCGTCCTGCTGTTCTGCGTGCCGGCGACCGGCGCGCAGGCCAGGTCGCCCGGGTGGGCGGTCGTGGTGGTGGACCAGGAGTCCCGTAGCGTCCTGGTGCTGCAGAGCGCCGAGGAGCTGATGGCCTACCGGGGCCCGGGGCGGCTGCCGGTCGTGTGGGGCTGGAGCGCCGACCGGGCGGCCGGGCTCGCGGACCTGACGCCCGCGCGGAGCTGGACGAATCCGGACGAGGCGAAGAGCCGGGTGCGGCAGGGCCGGCGCTACCTGCTGACCACCGCCTCCGGCGGCCTGGCCGCCGTCGTGGACACCACCACCGGCGCGACCCGCTGGGCGGCGGACCTGGGCGGGGCGGCCAATCCGCACAGCATCGAGCTGCTGCCGGACGGCAACGTCGCGGTCGCGGCGAGCGGCGGCGGGTGGGTGCGGCTGTACGCGGCCTCGCAGGGGCCGCGCGCCACCGCCCACGCAGGCTACCCGCTCCCGGGCGCGCACGGCGTGCACTGGGACGGCCGGACGGGCCTGCTCTGGGTGCTCGGCGACGACGTGCTGACCGCGCTGCGGGTGGGCGGGACCCCGGCGGCGCCCACCCTGACCGCCGTCCGCTCGACGCCGCTGCCCGACCACGGCGGGCACGACCTCGCGCCGGTGCTGGCCGAGCCCGGACGGTTCTGGGTGAGCACGCTGACCGGCCTGTGGCGGTACGACCCGGCGGCCGACCGCTTCACCGCCGTGCGGCTGGGCGACCCCGCAGCCGTCCGGGATGTGAAGAGCGTCGGGGACGAGCCCGGCACCGGACGGCTGCTGACCGTGGCCCCCGACCACAGCGGGCCGTGTTCCTGGTGCACCTCGGTGATCACCCTGCACCGGCCGGACGGGACGCGGATGCTGCGCGGGACGCATCTCTACAAGGCGAGGTGGTGGGGAGGCTGGTAGCAGATCCGCGACGTGCAGGTGTCGGTTTCGGGGTTCGGGTCGGCGATGCCACCCGTTCTGCCGACGGCATTCGGATGATGGGGCATATTGTGTACCCCGCCAAACTACTCCAATAGGAGTGAGTTTCCCGTCGCCGTCCGTAAACCATCCGTCGACCGTGTCGGCTGGGATAGCGTCGAAGGCGTCGGGGGGCCGACACCGATTCGGTGTATTCGAACACTAGTTACCGGGCCGTAATGGCCGGAATGAGTCATGGAGAAAAACGTGTCGAATTTGATGCCGGAAAACATGCCGGAGAAAATGCCGGACACCGTCGACGACCTGCAACTCGCGGCGGAATCGCTGGCCGCTTTCCCGGCCCGGGGCGCGGCCGTCGGCGCCGATGTCACCGAGCGCCTCGCGGCGGTCGCCGAACTCTGCCGGTCGGTCGACGCGGTGCTCGACAGCCTGGTCGTCCAGGTCGCCGCGGAAGCGGCCGAGGAGGGTTGGACGGCGGCCCGGATGGCGGCGGAACAGTCCGGTTACTACGCGAGGTTGCGCCGGGCACTGCTCCCCGCCGCGACCGGCGTCGGGCTGACGCAGCAGTGAGCGCGCTGCACCCGGGCGTGCACGTGCTGTCCTGCCCCACCCGGTGGAGCGACGTCGACGAGAACGGGCACATCAACAACGCCCGGCTGGTCGGCTACGTCCAGGAGGGGATTTACGACATGTTCTGCCACCACGAGACCGCCGTCCGGGACGCCCTGTTCCCGTCCGGATTCATTATCGCGCGGCACGAGATCGATTTCCTGGAGCAGTTGTACCACCGGCCCGAGCCCTTGTCGGTGCAGTTGACGGTTGAACGGATCGGGCGGAGTTCCACGCATGTCGTGGTGAATGTCTGCCGTGACCCGCTCACCTTTATGCGGGCCAGGACCGTGGTGGTCGCGCGGGACCGTGAATCCGGCCGCTCGCGCAAACTCAGTTCGAACGAGCGGCGTTTTCTCGAGGCGTTTATGCCGGATGCCGTGCAGGCCGTCGCGGTCCCGCCGGCCGCGCCGGCGGTGTCCACCGCGCCAGCTGTGTCCACCGTGCCCGCTGTGCCCGCCGCACCGGCCGTGCCGGTCACGGCGCCTCCGCCGCAGCGCGTGGCGGCCCGCTCGGGCGCCGCTCTGCCGCACCGCACCCGCAGACGGTGTCGGGCGTCGGTGGCCTGACACCCGGTCCCCTGGTGGCCCCGCGCCGGGCAGGGCGCGGGCCGGCGGCGTGATCGACAACGGCGTCGATCCGTCCGGCCGGTCTCCCTGCCGCCGTGCCGCCGTGCCGCAGTACGCTGAGCAGCACGGGTACCGGCGAACCCCAGGCGGTCACGGGCCGTGACGGCGCAGCCGACCGGACCTCGCCGCCACCAGCCGTCCGCCACGGGCCGTCCGCCACACCAGCCGTCCGCCGCCTCCGGGCCTCCGGGCCTCCGGGCCACCGGGCCAGGGATCGTCCGCGAGAGGGCCGGCGGCTCTCGGCCTCCGGCTTCCGGGCGGAGCGCAGCCGGTTCCCGCCGACCGGAAGGAGGACGCGATGACCATCTCCCCGGAGGACTTCCGCGCCCGCGTCGTCGACTGTGGGGAGTACCCGAGCGAGGCGGAGGCGGAGCACGCCATCCGGGTCGTGCTCGCGCTGCTCGGTGAGCACCTGGTCGGGGCCGAACGGGCCGAGCTCGCCGACGCGCTGCCCGAGGCGTACGCCCCGCTGCTGCGCGATGCCGGGCCCGCCGCCGAACCGCTGACCGCCGAGCGCTTCGTGCGCGGCGTGGTCGGCTGGATCGACGGCGCGACCGAGGCGACCGGGCCGTGGGACATCGGGGCCGTGCTCGGCACCCTCGCCGACCTGGCCCCGGGGGAACTGGTCGACCGCGTGGTCGAGCAGCTCCCGGACGGCTACGACCTGCTGTTCGGCCACCCGGTGCCGGCCTGGGCCGGCGCGCCGGTGGTGGCCCGGAACAGCTCCGCACCCCGGCCGGTCAGCTCGACCGGTCCGGCGCCCGGCCGCAGGTAGACGGACGCGCCCCGGGGGAGGTCGAGGTCCGCGAAGCCGGGGGCGTGCAGTCGGGCGCGGCCCTCGACGCACAGCAGGATCTGCGGGGTGGGCAGCTCGGCGCGGACGGCGGCCGGGCCGGGGCGCAGCCGGGAGAGCCTGAACTCCTCGGCGGGGGAGGGGAATTCGTCCTCGAATCGGTCGCCTGGGAGTGCCGTGAGGACCTGCGGTTCATCGGTGCGGAAGGACGTGACCGCCAGCAGGCCGTCGACGTCGACGTGCTTGGGGGTGAGCCCGCAGCGCAGCACGTTGTCCGAGTTGGCCATCAACTCCACGCCCACGCCCCGGAGATAGGCGTGCGGAACCCCGGCGTCCAGGTAGAGGGCCTGGCCCGCCGTGAGCCGGACGTGGTTGAGCAGCAGTGCGGCGATCAGGCCCGGGTCGCCGGGGTACTGCGCGGCGGCGCGGGCGTAGCCGGCGCAGGCCTCGGCGAACGGGCCGCCCTCGGCCGCTAGCCGGTGCAACGCCCTGGTGACGTCGCCGAGTTGGGTGCGGGTCGGCCGGACCTCGGCCAGGACCCGGCGCAGCAGCGCGGGCAGGGCCTCGGCGGCGGGGTGCGCGCGCAGGTCGTCCGCCCAGGGGGCGAGCAGCGGGACGGCGAGCGCGTCCAGCAGCCGGGCCGTGTCGGCGGCCGGGCGGAAGCCGCACAGTGCTTCGAAGTCCCCGAGGGCGCAGATGAGTTCGGGCTTGTGCCCGGGGTCCTTGAAGACCCGTTCGGGTGCGTCGAGCGGGACGCCGCGAGCCTCCTCGGCCGCGTACCCGGCCGCCGCCTGGGTCCGGGTCGGGTGGACCTGGAGGGAGAGCGCCCGGTCGGCGGCGAGCACCTTGAACAGGAACGGCAGCGTCGGGCCGAACCGCCCCACGGTGTCCGGCCCGAGCATGGCGTTCGGGTACCGCTGGATGAGTTCGTCCAGCGGCTGCGGCCCGCCGGTGCCGTCCGGAGCCAGCAGCTCGGAGGGTGCCGACGGGTGTGCGCCCATCCACAGTTCGGCCTGCGGGGCGCCGGTCGGCGCGGTGCCGGTCAGCGCGGGGATGGCGGTGGGCGAGCCCCACGCGTACGGGCGGACCGGGTTGTGGAGCAGGGCGAAGGGCGGGAGCGACATGGCGCGGCCTCCGAGGGGTTCGGGTCAGCGGCAGAGCGCGGCCGCGCCGATCAGCCCGGCATCGGTGCCGAGTTCGGCGCGGCGGACGTCGAGGCCGCGGATGTAGGACAGCGTGGCGTAGCGGTCGAGGTGGCGGGCGAGCGGTGCGAACAGGACGTCGCCGGCGGTGGCGACGCCGCCGCCGACCACCACCCGGTCGAGGTCGACCAGGGCCGCGGTGGCGGCGATCCCGGCGGCGAGGGCCTGGGCGGCGCGGTCGAAGGAGGCGAGCGCGACCGGGTCGCCCGCCTCGGCGTCGGCGGCGACGGCCCGGGCCGAGCGGTCCTCCCCGGCCGGGCGCCAGCCCTCGGCGAGGGCCCGGCGGGCGATGGCGGTGCCGCTGGCGAGGCCCTCCAGGCAGCCGCGCGAGCCGCACGGGCAGGGCTCGCCGTCCAGGTCGACGCTGATGTGGCCGAGGTGGCCGGCGTTGCCGCTGGGCCCGGGGCGGACGGCGCCGTCGAGCACCAGCCCGGCGCCGACCCCGGTCGACACCACCAGGCACAGCGCGTTGGCCGCGCCCCGGGCGGCGCCCTGCCAGTGCTCGGCGGCGGCCATCGCGACGCCGTCCCCGGCCAGTTGGACGGGCAGCCGCCGGGCGGCCACCGCCGGGTGCGCGGCGACCTCGGCGACCAGCGGGAAGTCGTGCCAGCCGGGGATGTTGACGGGGCTGACGGAGCCGGCGACGAGGTCGACCGGGCCGGCGCTGCCGATCCCGACGGCCGTCACGGCGGACCAGTCGGCGGTGCGGGCGAGCCGGTCCAGCACCTCGTGCACGACGGCGAGCACGGCCGCGCCCGGCTCCCGGGCCGGGGTGGGCAGTTGGTGCCGGTGCCGCAGCCGCCCGTGGCCGTCGACCAGCGCCCCGGCGATCTTGGTGCCGCCGATGTCCACGGCGGCGAACAGCGGGGTGGCGGCGGGCGGCGGGGTGAGGGTCATCGCGGCGGGCTCCAGGCGGGTTCGGGCGGGGGCGGCGCCCCGGCGGGCGGGCCGGGGCGCCGATCAGCGTAGTGCGGCATGCGGGGCGCGGCGGGCGGGGTGCGAGACCCCGAACGGCGGCCCCGAACAGCGAGACCCCGAACAGCGGGTCCCCGAAACGGCGGGTCCCCGCCCGCCCGTCAGCCGGCGGTGCTCAGCCCGCCGCGCTCAGACGCAGCGTGACCAGCTCGAACGGCCGCAGCGCCAGCCGCACCGCGCCGTCCTCCACGGCCACCTCGCCGCGGGTGCCGTCCCAGGGCCGCTCCAGCAGGTCGCAGGGGACGGCACCGGCCAGCGGGTAGGAGGTGGTGAGCAGGCCCCGGGCGCGGCCGCCACCCGCCTCGTAGACCCGGACGATCAGGTCGCCGCTGCGGTCGTCGGCGAGCTTGACCGCGCTGACCACCAGCGCGTCGTTGTCCAGCTGCACCAGCGGCGCGACCTGCTCGGCGGTGCCGGTGACGCGCCGCTCGGGCAGGCCGATCCGGTAGCCCTCGCGGACGGCGTCGCCGATCGCCGCACCCGGGACGAGGGCGTGCCGGAAACGGTGCAGGCCCTGGTCGGTCTTCGGGTCGGGGAAGCGGGGCGCGCGCAGCAGCGAGAAGCGGACCGTGGTGGTGGTGCCGCCGTCGGTGTCGCGCACGGCGCGGGTGACGTCGTGGCCGTAGGTGGAGGCGGTGACGAGGGCGACGCCCCAGCCGGGCTCGTCGAGGTGGACGAAGCGGTGGTTGCAGGCCTCGAACTTGGCGGCGTCCCAGCTGGTGTTGGTGTGGGTGGGCCGGTAGAGGTGGCCGAACTGGGTCTCGGCGGCGTACCGCTCGGTGTGCACGTCCAGCGGGAACGCGGCCTTGAGGAACTTCTCGGTCTCGTGCCAGTCGACCTCGGTGTCGATGTCGAGCCGCTGCTCGCCCGCCCGCAGGGTGAGCGTCTGGACGACGGTGGACGAGCCGAAGGAGCGCGCCACCCGGACGGCGGCCTGGTCGGGGGCGGAGAGCGCCGTCAGCGCGTCCACGGCGGTCAGGTCGGTGACGGTGTTGCGGTAGAACTGGTCGACGTCCCAGGCGTCCCACATGTTGGGGAAGTCCGGGTGCAGCTGGAGCAGGTTGGCCCGGGTGCCGGGGGCGACGGTCTCCCGGCCGCTCGCCACCTCGACCACCGACGCCACCAGGCCGTCGGCGTCCACGACCACGTCCAGCAGCCCGTTGCGCAGCAGGAAGCCGCCCTCGGGCCGCTCGATGACCTCGCAGGCGCCCGAGCCGAGCACGGCCGGGGCAGCCCCGCCGGCCGGGACGGCCGAGCGCGGGTGCGGCGCCGAGTTGAACACCAGCTCGCGCCCGCCGGCGGTGTCCCCGGCGAGGGCCTGCTGGGCGCCGTCGATCAGCGAGTCCAGCTCCGCGGCCAGCGCCGCGTACGTCGCCTCGGCCTCGCGGTGCACCCAGGCGATGGAGGAGCCGGGCAGGATGTCGTGGAACTGGTGCAGCAGGACGGTCTTCCAGATCCGGTCCAGCTGCTCGTACGGGTAGGCCGCGCCGGTGCGCAACGAGGCGGTGGCGCACCAGAGTTCGGCCTCGCGCAGCAGGTTCTCGCTGCGTCGGTTGCCCTGCTTGGTCTTCGCCTGGCTGGTCAGGGTGGCCCGGTGCAGCTCCAGGTAGAGCTCGCCGACCCAGACCGGCGGGTTCGGGTACTCGGCCTCGGCCTTGGCGAAGAACTCGGCGGGCTTCTCCCAGCGGACGGTGGCCGAGCCCTCCAGGTCCTTCATCCGGCCCGCCTTGGCGACCATCTCGCGGGTGGTGCCGCCGCCGCCGTCGCCCCAGCCGGTCGGGGCGAGCGAGTGCCGGGCCACCCCCTTGTCCTTGAAGTTCCGTGCCGCGTGGGCGATCTCGCTGCCCTTCATGGAGCAGTTGTAGGTGTCCACGGGCGGGAAGTGGGTGAAGATCCTGGTCCCGTCGATGCCCTCCCAGAGGAAGGTGTGGTGCGGGAACTTGTTGATCTGGCTCCACGAGATCTTCTGCGTCAGCAGCCACTTGGAGCCCGCGTTGCGGATGATCTGCGGCAGGCCGCCGGTGAAGCCGAAGGTGTCGGGCAGCCACGCCTCGTGGTTCTCCACCCCGAACTCGTCCAGGAAGAACCGCTTGCCGTGCACGAACTGCCGGGCCATCGCCTCCGAGCTGGGCATGTTGGTGTCGGACTCGACCCACATGCCGCCGGCCGGGACGAACCGGCCCTCCGCCACGGCCTTCTGCACCCGGGCGTACACCTCGGGCCGGTGCTCCTTGATCCAGGCGAACTGCTGTGCCTGGGACATGGTGTAGAGGAAGTCCGGCTCGTCTTCCAGCAGCGCGGTCATGTTGGCGGTGGTGCGCGCCACCTTGCGGACGGTCTCGCGCAGCGGCCAGAGCCAGGCCGAGTCGATGTGCGCGTGGCCGATCGCACTGATCCGGTGCGCGGACGGCACGGCGGGCGCGGCCAGCACGTCGGTGAGCTCCGAACGGGCGGCCGCCGCCGTGCCGTTGACGTCCTGGAGGTCGATCGCGTCGAGCGCCCGCTCGACCGCGCGCAGGACGTCCCAGCGGCGGGCGCCGTCCACCGGCAGCTCGGCCATCAGCTCGCCGAGCACCTCCAGGTCGATCACCAGTTGCCAGACCGTCTCGTCGAAGACGGCGAGGTCCATCCTGGTCAGCTTGTACTGCGGCTGGTCGCCGGCGGTGTCCTTGTCGCCCAACTCGGTGGGCAGGAAGGGGTGGTAGTCCAGGATGACCGGGTTGGAGGCCGCCTCGACGTGCAGCAGCACCTGCTCGCCGCCGGCCGCGGGGGCGGCGATGCGCACCCACTGGTTCTGCGGGTTGAGGCCCTTCACCGGGGTGCCGTCCGGGCGGTAGACCAGGCCCTCGCACTGGAAGCCGGGCATGTTGGCGTCGAAGCCGAGGTCGATCAGCGCCTCGACCGTCCGCCCGGCCCAGGCCTGCGGCACGGTGCCGGTCACGGTGATCCAGTTGGTGCCCCACGGCGCGCCCCAGGCGTCGCCGACCGCGATCGGGGTGCGCGGCGCGGCCAGGCCCTCGGCGACCGGGACGGGCTCGCCGGGTGCCGTCCAGATGCCGACCTCCAGCGGGACGGACTCGGGGTAGACGGCCGGGCGGATGCGCTCGTCCAGGACGCGCTTGAGGCGGGACTCGACCAGCGTGCGGTCATCGTGCATGTCAGCGGGCTCCGTTGCGTGACTGAGGGCGGAACAACAGGGGTCAGAGAGAACGTACGTCGTCCGGGTGGACCACCTCGGTGATCCCGCGCGCGGCCAGGTGTGCCTGGTCCTCGGCGTGCTCGGCGAGGACGGTGGTCGGGCGGGCGCCCGCCTCGGCGAGGCGCATGAACGCCTCGTAGACGGCGCCGCCGGGCCCGCAGACCGAGCGCTTGGGCGCGGTCACCTCGTCCCCGGTGGCCACCACCACGGCGGTGGTGCGCGGCTGGGGCGGCTGCCAGGAGCGGCGCGCCTCGGCGGCGGCCTCGGCCAGCCGGGCGCCGGCCGGTTTGACCGCGCGGTCGGTGGTGAGCAGGCCGAGGCTGTACTCCAGCTCGGGGAAGTCGGCCAGCGAGCGGTCCACGTCGTGCGAGCACCACCAGGTGACGCCCCACACGTCCGGGCAGTCGAGTACGGCCTCGACGGTGGCGCCGGTGAACCGGGCGGCGTCCTCGGCGGTGATGTGCGGGGCGGGGGCGCCGACCTCCTGCAGCCAGACCGGGCGGGCCGGGTCGTCCGCCCAGGCCTTGGAGAGCTCGACCAGGTAGGCGGCGTGCTGCGCGGTGGCGGTGGAGTGGGCGCCGTAGCGCTGGGCGGTGCCGTTGAACACCCAGGAGTGTACGGCGGTGGCGGCGCCGATCCGGGCCGAGTGCCAGGGGGTGAACGGGTGTTCGTCCAGGTACCAGGCGGCGTCGTAGGAGGCGTGCAGGTGCATCCGGCCGGGCGCGCCCTGCTCGCAGGCGTCGAGCATCCGGCGCAGCCAGGCGTCGGCCTGCCCGGGGGTGATCCGGTCGGGGTCGGGGTGCGGTTCGCCGGAGAACTGGTTGATCTCGTTGCCGAGCGTCATGCCGAGGAAGTTGGGCCGCTCGTGCAGCGCCTCGGCGAGGGTGCGCAGGTAGGCGGCCTGGCCGTCGAGGACCTCGGGGTCGGTGAAGATGTTCCGCCGGTGCCAGGTCTGCGTCCAGGAGGGCAGGAAGTCGAAGCTCGACAGGTGGCCCTGGAGGCCGTCCACCGCGACGTCCAGGCCGCGTTCGCCGGCCGCGTCCACCAGGGCCGCCAGCTGCTCGACGGCGCGCGGGCGGATCAGGGTGCGGTTGGGCTGGAACAGCGGCCAGAGCGGGAAGACCCGGACGTGGTCCAGGCCGAGTGCGGCGATGGAGTCGAAGTCGGCGCGGACGGCGTCGAGGTCGAAGTCGAGCCAGTGGTGGAACCAGCCGGCGCTGGGCGTGTAGTTGACGCCGAAGCGGGGGCGCTGCGGTGCGGGGTTGCTCATGGGCGGGTGAGTCCTCAACGGGTGTGGGGCGAACGGGCGGTGGGGTCAGGAATCGTCGGACACGTCCGGCCGGGGCCTAACCCTTGACGGCTCCCTCCTCGACGCCCTTGAAGAAGAAGCGCTGGCAGACGCCGAACACCACGACGATCGGCAGGAAGGCGATCATGGTGCCGGCCGCGATCAGCCGCGGGTTCGCGGAGAAGGTGCCGTTGAGGTACTGGAGTCCGACGGTGAGGGTGTACTTCTGCGGGTCGTTGAGCACGATCAGGGGCCAGAGGAAGTCGTCCCAGGCGCCGATGAAGGTGAAGATGACGATCACGCTGAGCATGCCGCGCACGTTGGGCAGGCCGATGTGCCAGAGCCGCTGCCACACGGTGGCGCCGTCGACCAGGGCGGCCTGGTCGAGTTCGAGCGGGACGGCGGCGAAGGCGGTGCGCATCAGCAGTACGTTGAGCATGGCGATCGCGCCGGGCAGGGCGACGCCGGTCAGGGTGTCGGCCAGACCGAGGCCGCGCACCAGCACGTACTGGGAGACGATGGTGACCTCGCCGGGGAGCACCAGGGTGGCGAGGAAGAGGCCGAGGACGAGCTTGGCGCCGCGGAAGCGCAGCCGGGCGAGCGCGAAGCCGGCCAGGGTGCAGCCGACCACGTTGCCGGTGATGCAGATGGCGGCGACGATCAGCGAGTTGAGGGCGTAGGTCCAGACCGGGATGGTCTCGGCGACCTTGCCGTAGTTGCCGAAGGTCAGCTGTTCGGGGATGAAGCTCGGGGTGCTGGTGTAGACGTCCTCGTTGGGACCCTTGAGGGAGGTGGAGAGCTGCCACAGGAACGGCCCTACCACCAGCAGCAGGACGAGCACCAGGAGCAGGTAGCGGCCGGCGGTCTGGGCGGTGGAGGGGGTGTTGAAGCCCCGGGAGCCCTGCGAGCCTTGAGCGCGGCGGACGGCCTTCGAACGGGGGGAGGTCACGGGGTTCAGGCCGCCTTCCGGTTCAGGCGCATCAGCAGCAGCATCGGGCCGAGGGTGATGACGAACAGCATCAGGCTGAGCGCGGAGGCGTAGCCGAGGTGGCCGTTGAAGCCGCGGCTGTACATCTGGATCAGCATCACCACCGACATGTCCCGCCCGCCCGGGCCGCCCTGGCCGTGGGAGAGCACGTACAGCTCGGAGAAGACGCGCAGCGCGCTGACCGAGATGAGGACGGAGACGAGCATCATGGTCGGCCGCACCCCGGGCAGGGTGACGTGCCAGAACCGGCGGATCGGGCTGGCGCCGTCGACGGCCGCCGCCTCGTGCAGTTCGCGCGGGACGTTGGCGAGGGCGGACAGGTAGATGACCATGTAGTAGCCGAAGCCCTTCCAGACGGTCAGGGCGATCGCGCTGAACAGGAGCAGCCAGCGGTCGGTGAGGAAGGCGACCGGGGAGTCGGTCAGACCGGACTGCTGGAGCAGGCCGTTGACCAGGCCGCGGTCGTCCAGCACCCAGCCCCAGATCAGCGCGACCACGACGGCGGAGGCGATGACCGGGGTGTAGAAGGCGGTGCGGAAGAAGGTGATGCCGGGGATCTTGCGCTGGACGAGCAGGGCGAGCAGCAGCGGCAGGATGGTCAGCAGGGGCAGGCAGACCAGCATGAAGACGATGCTGTTGAGCAGGGCGTCTGCGAGTTGTTCGTCGTCGAGCAGGCGCCCGTAGTTCTCCAGGCCGGTGAACTGCCCGCCGCCCAGGGGCTTGGCGTTGGTGAAGGACAGGATCACCGTGTTGACGGCCGGCCAGAGGTTGAAGACGGCCAGCCAGAGTATCGCGGGCCCGGCGAGCAGCCAGGGGGTGAACCAACGCCGGTGGGTCATGCCGTTGCCTTCCTGGGGGTGGTGCGGGTCATTCCCGGGTGCGGCGGGCGGGGGTGGCCCGCCGCTTGACCGGTACGGTCGGGGTGGCGCCTGGCCGTCAGCCCTTGAGCAGCTTGTTGCACTGTTCGACGGCGGAGTCCAGCGCCTGCTTGGAGCTCGCGTCGCCGCTGATGGCCAGCGCGATCTGCTGGTTGACGATGGTGCTCATGGCGTCGTCGACCTGGACGGGCTGGATCAGCTTGGCCTTGGCGAGCGAGTCGAAGGCGACCACCTTGGCGTCGCCGGCGTTGGTGCCGTCGCTCTTGCTGAAGAACGGGTCGTTCGCGGAGGCCTTGGTGGACGGGAAGACGCTGGTCAGGTGGGAGAACGCGGCCTGGTTCTCGGCGCTGGTGACCCAGCGGGCGAGGGCGACGGCGGCGGCCGGGTTCTTGGTGTTCTTCGGGATGGTCAGGCCCTGCACGTACAGCGGCGGGACGCCCATGGTGGGGGAGGAGACCATCTTCGGGGCGATCGTCGGGTTGTCGGTGGCGAGGCTGGTGATGAAGTTGCCGCCGCCGGTGGTCCAGGCGGCCGTGCCCGCGTTGAAGAGCTTGGAGTTGCCGACGTAGGTGTTGGTCAGCACGTCCTTGGGCAGCAGGCCCTCCTTGAAGGCGTCGCGGTACTTGTCGAGCAGCGCGGCGGCCTCGGGGGTGTTGAAGGTGAAGGACTTGCCGTCGTCGGACATGAGCTTCACGCCGGCGTTGTAGAGGTCGCCGAGGCCCGGCTTGCGGCTCATCAGGTAGGTCTGGCCGCCGGACTTCTCCTTCATCGCCCGGGACTGGGCGATCAGGTCGTCCAGGCTGGCGGGGAGCTTCTTCGGGTCCAGCCCGTTCTTCGTCAGGAGTTCCGAATTCCAGTAGTTCACATCGGTGTTGAGGTACCACGGGTAGCCGAAGGTGCCGTTCAGGCCGGTGTAGCGGTAGGCCTCGACGCCGCCCGCGACGTACTCGTCGGCGAGCTTGGGGTCGGCCTTGAGGACGTCCAGCAGGAGGTCCTTCTTGGCCAGCGGGAAGGCGAAGTCCGGCGGGAGGTTGACCACGTCGGGCAGGCCGCCGGACGCGGCCTGGCTGAGCACCTTGTCGGAGTAGCCCTCGCCGGGCTGGTCGAGCCACTCGACCTCGACGCCGGGGTACTTCTTCTTGAAGCCGTCGAGGACGCCCTGCATGTAGTCGGTGAACTTCGGCTTGAGCGCCCAGGTCTGGATCGAGACCTTGCCCTTGACCTCGCCGGTGGCGGCCGCACTCGCCACGCTGTCGCTGTTCTTGCTTTCGCTGGAGCCGAGTCCGCAGCCGGTGAGTGCGGCCGCGGTGAACGCCGTCGTGGTCAGTGCCGCCCAGATTCTTCGCATGAGGGTCTCCCGGTCCTGGGGGTGGGTGGGGGATCGTGCCGAGCTCGGGGGGTGGTTTTGGGTCACGGGGGTGGTGCCGAGTTCCAGAACCTGTCTTACTAAACCGGTCTAGCTATGCCAGGGACTATGCTCCCGCCTAAACTTGGATGTCAAGAGAGGAGTCGGGTTCTGTGGCCAGACCGACGATCGCCGACATCGCGCGCCAGGCCGGTGTCTCCAAGGGCGCGGTGTCCTTCGCGCTCAACGGCCGCCCCGGCGTGAGCGAGGCGACCAGGGCCCGGATCCTGCGGGTCGCCGAGGAGATGAACTGGCGCCCGCACAGCGCCGCGCGGGCCCTCGGCGGAGCCAGGGCCGACGCCGTCGGGCTGGTGATCGCCCGCCCGGCCCGCACCATCGGCGTCGAGCCGTTCTTCAGCCAACTGCTGTCCGGCCTCCAGGCGGTGCTCTCGGCCAGCTCCGTCGCACTGCACCTGATGGTGGTCGAGGACACCGCCGCCGAGATCGAGGTCTACCGGCGCTGGGCCTCCGAGCACCGGGTCGACGGCTTCATCGTCGTCGACCTCCAGGTCCGCGACCCGCGGCTGCCGGTGCTGGACGAACTCGGCCTGCCCGCCGTCATCCTGGGCGGGCCCGGCAAGGGCGGCGGCCCGCTGCGGATCTGGGCCGACGACCGGGAGGCGATGCTCTCCATCGTCGACTACCTGGCCGCCATCGGGCACCACCGGATCGCCCACCTGGCCGGGCTGCCGCACTTCCAGCACACCCAGCGGCGGATCCGCGCGCTGCGCGACGCCTCCCGCCGGCTCGGACTGGAGGAGGCCGTGTCGGTGCCCACCGACTTCAGCGACGCCGAGGGCGCCGCCGCCACCCGCACCCTGCTCTCCCGGCCCCGGCGGCCCACCGCGATCGTCTACGACAGCGACGTGATGGCCGTCGCCGGGCTCGGCGTGGCCGGGGAGATGGGCGTCGCGGTGCCCGCCGAACTGTCCATCGTCTCCTTCGACGACTCGGTGCTGGCCCGGATCGTCCACCCGCCGCTGACCGCGCTGAGCCGGGACACCTTCGCGCTCGGCGAGCAGGTCGCCCGCAGCCTGCTGGCGGCCCTCGACGAGGCTGGCCCGGGGCGCGACCTGCAGATGCCCACACCGCGGCTGACCGTGCGCGAGTCCACCTCGCCGCCGGGGGCCGAGCCACCCGACGGGGTGGTTGCTGCGCGAGTCGTTGACAGCGCTCCTGAACCGGTTTAGGTTCGCTGCGCCGAGCGGCCTCCGCCCGGCGCGCACCCAGGCCCGCACCCTCCGCAGGCCCGCACCCCCGGCGGGCCCGCCGCGGGGGGGGGGGGGGGGGGGGGGGGGGGGGGGGGGGGGGGAGGGGGGGGGGGGGGGGGAGGGGGGGGGAGAAGGGGGGGGGGGGGAGAGGGGGCG